>NZ_OZ244111.1:502812-828125 GCF_965215655.1 Nioella sp. | reverse complement strand
AGGCAATGTTCGCCATCGAGGAGGCGAAGTTGCCACCGCCGAACCCGCACATCAGGGCAAGGATCAGGAAAGTGACATAGCTCGTGTCGGGATTTTGCACCGCAAAGCCGATCCCGAGCGCAGGCAGCAGAAGGGAGGCCGTCGAGATGGCAGTCCATTTGCGCCCCCCGAAGATGGGCACCATGAAGCTGTAGAAAATGCGCAGAGTCGCGCCCGAAAGGCCGGGCAAAGCGGCAAGCCAGAACCGTTCGCCTACGGAAAAGTCGAAACCGATCGCGGGCATCTTGGCGACAACGACCGACCAGACCATCCAGACCGAAAAGGCCAAAAGCAGGTTGGGAATCGAAATCCAGAGGTTGCGGGTTGCGATGCGCTTGCCTTCGCTTTCCCAGAATTGCGGGTCTTCCGGCCGCCAATCAGTCAGCAGATGGCCGCTGTTGGCAGATGGGGTTGCGGTGGTCGCCATGGTGGGGTCCTCCCGTGGTGGCGTATGGAATGTGTGGCGGGCCGTTCATCGGCCTGCCGGGTTCGTATCATTCAGCCGGTTGGTTGCCGTTCTTCTTGGCAATTGCGGTCAGGCCCTCTTCCAAGGCCGCATTGGCCTTGAGCGCTCGCAACCGCAGCGTCTCGATATTGGCCGCTGCGAAGTTGGCGCGCTCCTCGTCTTCCTGCCGGGTCGAAAAGCGCACGAAGAACGCAAGGAAAGAGGCGCAGGTGACGACCATGCCAAGGATGAAGAAGGCCTCGGACCAGTCGATCACGTTCTTGAAGAGGAACCCGGCAAGCACGGCACCGGCGTTGCCCCCCGCGCCAACCACGCCAGCAACGGCCCCAAGCGCCTTCTTGTTGATGAAGGGCACGACGGAGTAGGTTGCGCCTTCCGCCATCTGGGTGAACAGGGAAAAGACGATCAGTGCCGGCAACGCGAGGAACAGCACATGCATCTGGCTGAAGACCATGAGAGCGCAGCCCTCGAAGAACAAACAGATGAAGAGCCAGAATGCCCGCCCCTTGAGGCCCCATAGCGATCCGAAGTTGTCACCGAACAGGCCACCCATCGTGCGGGCAAACAGGTTCATCAGACCGAATGAAGCGGCAACCAGACCAGCTGTCACAAGGGTCAGATCAAAGTAGTCCATGAAGTAGAGAGCAGCGACGTTGTTTACCGTCAGTTCGATGCCGAAGCAGGCGCCATAGATCACGAACAGAATCCAGACCCGCGGGTCTCTGAGGGCCTGCATGTAGTTGCCGGTGACTTTTTTCTTTTCTTCCATCCTGCCCTGCGCGCGCAGGTCATCGAAGTTGCCGTCTGGCGCGTCCTGGGTCAGAAAATAGTAGGCGATCCCGGTCAGGAAGATGATGACACCGACCACAACCATGGACAGGCGCCAGCCAACCGCTTCGGAGAAGCCGAACCCAATGACCATGACCGAAAACAGAAGCGGCATGACAAATTGCGTGACGCCCCCGCCCAGATTGCCCCAGCCCGCCGATGTTGCGTTTGCCTGGCCAACCACATTGGGCGCGAACATGACCGAGGTATGGTATTGCGTGATAACGAACGCAGCCCCAATGCCGCCGATCAGGACGCGAAACAGCAGGAAGGTTTCAAAGGACTGCGCAAGGCCGATCCCCATGACCGGCAAGGACCCGATCAACAACAGCCACGTGTAGGATTTCCGCGGCCCGATGCGATCGCAGAGCCAGCCGATGAACAGCCGGGCAAAAATGGTCATCGAGACGGACCCGATGATCGCCCATCCGATCTGGTTCGGCGTCAGTGCCAGCTCATCGCGCACAACGCTCATCAGCGGCGCAATGCCGAACCATGCGAAAAAGCACGAGAAGAACGCAAACCACGTCATGTGGAAGGTTCTGATCTGCACCATCTTTACGTTGAAGAAATTCGACCACAGCGCCGTGGCCTTGTTCTGAAGTTCCATCGCGGCCCCTCCGCCTTATGCAGCCATTGCTGCTGTTCCGGGTTGCGGCAGACATGCAGCCCTTCGGAGCGGCCAGAGTTGATTCAGATCAAAAGAATGACGATTATCCAGCAAAATAAATGACTTACAGATATTCATCATGTCAGTGCGGGCGGTCAGTCAATCCGACAAGTAACGGCCGTCAATCGACGACTTGACATTTATCAAGCGAAGGAAAAGGATGCCCGCATGCAACACAAGGAGGCACTTACAGACCATGCCCGAGTCGTATCGACAAGAAGTGCGCGACCTCGCCCTGTTTGCCGATATGGATCAGGCGCATTTCGAAACCCTCATGCGAGGGTCCTACGTCCAGAACTTTCCGCCGCGGATCGATCTGATCACCGAAGGGGACGCTCCGGACTTCCTGCATGTCGTCATGTCCGGCTCTGTCGACCTGTTTTCATCATGGAACGGCAGGGAAACCAGCTTGGCGACCGTGCGCCCTGTCAGCACATTCATTCTTGCGGCCACCATCAAGGATGCGCCCTACCTGATGTCTGCGCGGACATTGGAAAAGAGCAGGATCATCCTTCTACCCTCCGAGGACGTGCGCAGTGCCTTCGAAAAAGATGGTGCGTTCGCACGGGCGATCGTGACCGAGCTTTCACAATGCTACCGCGCCGTCGTGAAGAACACCAAAGACCTCAAACTGCGGACATCATTGGAAAGACTGGCGAACTACTTGCTGCGCCAGAGATCGCGAACGGGGTCTGACGCCTTCGACCTGACCATGGAAAAACGGCGCTTGGCCTCCTTTCTGGGAATGACCCCGGAAAATCTGAGCCGCGCCTTCAAGGGACTGGAGCCTTACGGCGTGCAGGTCCACGGCAACCATATCAAGATCATGGACGCCGAGGATTTGACGCGTTTCGCCAAACCCACCCCGCTTATCGACGACCATTCCACGTAGAGGCAACGTCAGACGAATTCGAACCAATCTCCACACGGACAATAGGCCCGTCCGTTACGCAGCCCAGTGAGAGCGTCAATCAGCCTGAGCAGCGGCTCGACTTATCTTGAAATGCTGTCTACTCGAGAGACTGCGATCCTGGTTGACATGGTTCAAGACGGAATCGCGGATGGCGGCGAGTTTCCGAAGACGTCGCATGCGCCGGAAGGGAGCATCCCCGCTCGCGGCATGGAAATGACAAGTTCGAATTCTCCGCCCCGTTGTTGAGCCAGCAACCTGTCTCATGCCGATCGACCGCGCCACCCTCGATGATTACAGCCGTTACTTCATCGTCCCCAAACTCCGCACGACGATGATTTGGTGGCTGTATTCGTTTGGAGCATCCGTTTTGACAACGCCCCACATTTCGTTCGAGTTCCAGGCTTGGCCGATGCATATCCCCCCTTAGAGAGTGGCGAGAAAAATTAATTCTCTGACTATCTGTGCAAAGTTGAGGCTAGGAATTCGCGAAAGAGTGATTCATCGAGATCCTGATTCTTGTTGGGAGAACACAGATGACGCAGTTTCCAGATCAGCGCGCTTTTGATGCCATCGGCCAGGGGTTCGACCCTGATCCAAGCCGGGCACTCTCGCTTCGCAAGGAAGCATATACGGGCGCGGATTGGTTCGCGGTCGACCGCAAAGGTATCCTTGCAAAGACATGGCAGTGGGTGTGTCACGTAGAAAAACTTCGCAAACCCGGGTCATATGTGGCAACGCAAATTGCCGGTCATCCAGTTGCCGTTGTTCGTGATCGGGACGGCATTTTGCGGGCCTTCTACAATGTCTGCAAACACCGCGCACATGAACTCCTGTCCGGCGAAGGGGAAACGACACGGATCATGTGCCCCTACCATGCCTGGGTCTACAAGCTTGACGGGCAACTCGTTCGCGCGCCTGAAACCGAGCATCTGGAGGATTTCACCCCTCGCGACATCTGTCTGGACGCTGTTCAGGTCGAAGAATTTGCAGGCTTTGTTTTCGTGAACCTCGATCCCGACGCTGAACCACTGGCAAAGATGTCCGGCAATCTTGAAACGGAAATCCGCCATTGGGCGCCTGATATCGACCAGCTGACTTTTGGCAAGAGATTGACCTACGACATCAAGTCGAACTGGAAGAACGTCGTCGACAACTTCCTCGAGTGCTATCACTGTCCGACCGCCCACAAGGATTTCTGTGACCTGGTCGACATGGACACCTACAAGGTGACAACCTACGACTATTATTCCAGCCATATGGCGGATGCAGGACAGAGCGCCAACTCGGCCTATGACGTTTCGAACGCGACCGTTCGCACCCATGCGGTTTGGTGGCTCTGGCCGACAACATGTCTGATGCGCTATCCGGGACGCTCCAGCATGATTGTTCTCAATATCATTCCGATCGGACCGGACCGAACACTGGAAACCTACGATTTCTTCCTGGAAACACCCGAGCCTGACGCAATGGAGATCGACGCGATGCGCTATCTCGACGAGGTGCTGCAGGTGGAAGACATCAGCCTTGTCGAAAGCGTGCAACGGGGCATGGAGACACCCGCCTTTACACAAGGCAGGATCGTTTCCGACCCGACGGGCTCTGGCAAGTCCGAACACGCCGTGCATCACTTCCACGGACTTGTGTTGGACGCCTACAGACGGGCGGCGCCATGACGCGCCCGAATATTGTGGTGGTGATGGCAGACCAGCTGGCACCATCCTTTACAGGCGCATACGGACACAAGGTTGCAAAGACCCCGCATATTGACGCGCTGGCGGCGCGCGGGATGCGGTTTGACGCAGCCTACTGCAACTCGCCGCTTTGCGCGCCGTCGCGCTTTGCGTTCATGTCCGGTCAGCATGTCAGCCGGATTGCCGCCTATGACAACGCGTCGGAATTTCGTGCGAGCGTCCCGACATTTGCCCACTATCTGAAAAGCCTCGGCTACCGGACGTGTCTGTCCGGTAAGATGCACTTTGTAGGCCCCGATCAGATGCATGGTTTCCAGGACCGCATCACAACAGATATCTATCCGGCCGACTTTGCATGGACCCCCGATTGGGAGGCCCACGACGAACGGATCGACAAGTGGTATCACAACATGCAGACGGTCAAGGAGAGCGGCGTCGCCGTCGCAACTTTCCAGACCGACTATGATGACGAGGTCGAATTTGCCGCACGACGCTGGCTGATTGACCGCGGGAGAGATCGGGCCGCGGGCGATACCGCTCCATTCTGTATGGTTGCCAGCTTTATCCACCCCCACGACCCCTATGTTGCCAAGCCGGAATTCTGGAATCTCTATTCAGACGACGAGATCGACATGCCCGAGGGTCTTTCGCTTGATCAGCATGACCCGTTCTCCCGCAGGGTCATGGACGGGATCGAGGCCTCGACTGTGCCCCTGACCGAAGAAGAGATCCGCCGCGCTCGTCGGGCGTATCTAGCTAATGTCAGCTATTTCGACAGCAAGGTCGGCGCGATTGTCAAAGCGCTCGAGGACATCGGGGAAATCGAGAATACCATCGTGATCGTGACTGCCGACCACGGCGACATGCTGGGCGAACGTGGCCTGTGGTACAAGATGACATTCTTCGAGAACTCTGCCCGTGTCCCCTTGATCTTTGCTGGTCCGGGCGTTGCGCGGGGGACGGTCCAGAACGCCTGTTCACTTGTCGATCTCCTACCGACATTCGTCGAAATCGGGGGCGGCACTGCCGACATGGTGGGTGAGCCGATCGACGGAAGGTCCCTGATGCCGCTGGCCTCAGGCAAAGAAGCGCCGGAAGATGTGGCGATAGCAGAATACTGCGCCGAGATGACTCCTTGGCCGGTTTTCATGATCAGACGCGGGCCGTTGAAATACATCCACTGCGATGTCGATCCACCCCAGCTCTATGATTTGGAAAGCGATCCAGAGGAGCGCAGAAATCTGGTCAGTGACCCGAATTATGCCGCAGAGGCGGCGGCCTTTGCAGCCGAAGTCGCCGAGCGATGGGACAGCGCGACACTGCGCGAGGATGTCATGCGCACCCAACGGTCTCGACGAGCGCTGCACGCCGCCATGGAGGCCGGCGCCAGCGAACCTTGGGATTATAATCCGCCGCGTGATGCCAGTCAGGAATACGTGCGCAACCACATGGATTGGACGGTCGCCGCCGCGCGATATCGCTATCCGCCAACACAGGAGTAGATTGTATGGGCATTCAGGATGGCAAAGTCGCCCTGGTCACAGGTGGTCGCGGCGGGATCGGTCGCGCAATTGTCGAGCGCTTGTCCAAAGAAGGCGCGGTCGTCTACGCAGCCGATCTCAGCGAGACCGGATCACTTTCGGGCACAAGCACAAACAGTGGTCACTTCATCCGGCTGGATGTGACCTCTGAGGATGAAGCCATTGCGGCGATGGACCGCGTGAAGGATGAGCGGGGCAAGCTTGATATCCTCGTGAATGCGGCCGGGATCGAGATCGAGAAGACCATCGAGACCACCACGCTTGACGAGTGGAACCGGTCTTTTGCGGTCAATGTCACCGGTACTTTCCTGACGTCGAAATATGCCTTGCCTCTGATGCGGAAGGCTGCCAGCGGCGGACAGTCCGCATCGCTCATCAATTTCGGGTCCTATGATGGTTTCATCGCTGATCCGGGCCTTGCCGCCTATTGTGCAACCAAAGGGGCGGTGCATGCTCTGACCCGCGCAATGGCCTGCGATCATGGCCCGGAAGGCATTCGCGTGAACGCCATCTGTCCCGGCTACATTGATACGCCGATGCTTCAAAGCTTCTTCACCGGTGACGGCTCGGGTGGTGGCGGCAAGACGATTGACCAACTCCAGCAGGCAGTGCGCGACGTCCACCCAATGCGCACCTACGGCACACCTCAGGACATCGCAAATCTTGTCAACTGGCTTGCAAGCGATGAGGCCCGCTATGCCAGCGGTCAGCTTTGGGTTCTTGATGGAGGGTTGAGCGCGCAAGTTCAACAAATGCGCCTGTGAGACTGATCGCCAACCAGAGGCTACGCCCGGAGCAAGAAACACGGCTCGACCAGTGTGCCCTTGGTGAGATGTCGCCCAGTCATATGATCTATCGCCTCGAACGTGGATGGCCGAACTTGCAAGTGGTGCCGTAGGAGGACCCGACAAAATGCCTAAATCAGTAATCATCACATGTGCGCCGACCGGTGGCATTCACACGCCATCAATGAGCCCGCATCTCCCCATTACGCCTGCCGAAATCGCTACCGCGAGCATCGAAGCGGCGGAAGCCGGTGCTGCCATCATTCACCTGCATGCGCGCCATCCCGAGACCGGCAAACCTGATCCACGGCCAGAGTTGTTCCAACAGTTCATGCCGGTGATCAAACAATCGACGGATGCGGTGATCAATGTCTCGACAGGGGGCGGTCTGGGCATGTCGATGGACGAGCGGATGCTCGCAGCCACTATGACCAGCCCCGAAATGGCGTCGTTGAACGTGGGATCTCTGAATTTCGGCATCTTCCCGATGCTGCAGAAATACACTGAATTCCAGCATGATTGGGAACGTCCGTTCCTCGAAATGACCGAGGATTTCATCTTTCCCAACACCTTCAAGACGATCCGTTATGCAATCGAAAAGCTGGGCGGCGACCACGGCACGAAGTTCGAATTCGAGTGCTACGATTTGGGCCACCTCTACAATGTGAAGTGGTTTGTCGATCAGGGCCTGATCAAACCGCCGTTCTTCATTCAGATGGTGTTTGGCATTCTTGGGGGGGTTGGTGCCGATCTGGACAACCTGATGCACATGCACACGATTGCCGACAAGCTGTTCGGACCTGAGAATTACGAGTGGTCCGTGCTGGCGGCGGGTCGGCACCAGATGCCGTTCGGCACACAAGCGGCACTCTTGGGCGGCAACCTGCGCGTCGGCCTCGAAGACAGCCTGTTCATCGGAAAGGGCGAACTGGCGACATCCAACGCACAGCAAGTCCGCAAGATCCGCGGGATCATCGAAAGCCTCGGACTCGAAGTCGCGACACCCGCCGAAGCCCGTGCAAGGCTTGCTCTGAAAGGTGCGGACCGCGTTAATTTCTAGAAATTGGAGGCACAAGAATGCAGACGCAATTGCTGATCAATGGAGAGTTGGTGAACGGTGCAGGAGAGGAACTGCCCGTTATCAATCCCGCAACAGGAGAAGACATCTGCCGCGTCGCCGAGGCCAGTTTCGAACAGGTCGAAGCCGCCACGCGCACGTCGGAAGAAGCCTTCGAGTCCTTCCGTCACACATCTCCCTCAGAGCGTGCAGCATTGCTACTGCAGATTGCCGACATCATAGAAGCCAATCAGGATACCTTGGCCGAACTGGAAAGCCTCGATGTCGGCAAACCCTGGCCCTCGGCCCGCGATGACGAATTTCCGCTGACGATCGACACGTTCAGGTTTTTCGCCGGTGCGGCACGGACCATGACAGGCTCGGCGGCGGGCGAATATGTAGCCGGTCACACCAGCATGATCCGCCGCGATGCTGTCGGTCCCGTTGCAGCCATCGCGCCCTGGAACTACCCGCTGATGATGGCCGCATGGAAGCTGGCAGCCCCGATCGCGGCGGGTTGCACGGTGGTTCTGAAACCATCGGAAATCACGCCGCTCTCAACCTTGAAACTCGCGGAGCTGCTTCAGGGCGTGCTGCCCAAAGGGGTGCTGAATGTCATCCATGGGCGCGGACATTCCATCGGGGACCAGTTGATCAACAGTCCGCAAATGGAAGCGATCACCGTCACTGGTTCACCCGCGACCGGCATGGCAGCCATGCGTGCGGCAGGCCAGCAGATCCGTCATGTCCATCTGGAACTTGGCGGCAAGGCCCCTGTTATCGTGTTTGACGATGCCGATCTGGACGCAGTCGCCGAAACCATTCGCTATGGCAGCTTCTTCAATGCGGGGCAGGATTGCGCCCAACCTTGTCGCGTGCTGGTGCAGGATGGTGTCTACGACAAATTGGTGGCGGCGGTCGAAGCTCAGGTCAAGGAGATCAGGATTGGAGCTCCAGAGGCCGAAGGGACCGAAATGGGGCCTATCGTCTCGGCCCTGCAGCGGGACCGTGTGGCAGGCTTTGTCGAGCGCGCGCGTGGTACGGCAGAGATCGTGACAGGCGGTGCTGCCGGCGAGGGTGCTGGTTTCTTTTATCTGCCGACGGTCGTTGCCAATGTCGACAACGCCGCCGAAATCGCCCGTGAAGAGGTCTTTGGCCCCGTGGTCACCCTCTCGCGCTTCTCTGATGCAGACGAAGCTGTGCAAATTGCAAACAATGGCCGCTATGGTCTGGCTTCATCGGTATGGACCCGCGATGTGGGGCGGGCGATGTCGATGACCTCACGACTGCGCTATGGCTTCACTTGGGTCAACACCCACGGGGTCGGCACGCCCGAGATGCCCTGGGCGGCCATGAAGGGATCAGGAACCGGCTGCGATATGAGCGTCTATGGTCTGGATGCCTATACCTCCATTCGTCATGTGATGGTGGCACATTGACCCGGCTCGCTGGAAAAAGGGCGCTGGTCACTGGCGGGCGCCAAGGGATCGGGCGTGGCATTGTCGAGGCTTTTATTGCCGAAGGGGCAGAAGTCATTACGTGTGGTCGCGGCGCGGCGCCCGACGGCCTGCCCTGCGCATGGCATAGTCTGGATGTCAGTGATCCCTTAGCCGTGAAGGCCGCAGCGCTAGCGATCGGGGCGCTCGACATTCTGGTCAACAACGCCGGGGTCCAAGTGGAAAAGACAGTGACCGAAAGTACCGACGCCGACTGGGATCTGGTGATCGGGGCAAACTGCAAAGGCGTTTTCAACTGTTGCCGGGCATTCATTCCGCAGATGAACCAGGGCGGAAGCATAGTGAACATCGGGTCGATTTCGGGGCAGGTCGCCGATCCTTCAATGGCGCTTTACAATGCGTCAAAGGCCTTCGTGCACGGGCTGACCCGCTCGATCGCTGTCGATCATGGACCAGCGATCCGGTGCAACGCGATTTGCCCGGGCTGGATCAACACAGGGATGCTTGAAGCCGGTTTTGATCTGGCGACAGACCCAGATGCGGCAAGGGCGGATGCCATAGCGCGGCACCCCGTGCGCCGCTTCGGACAGCCGCGCGATATTGCAGCGATGGCCGTCTGGCTGGCCTCGGACGAAGCCGGATTCGCCAGCGGCCAGCTCTTCACCGTGGATGGCGGCATGACGGCCGCTTCACCACTCAATCCCGGAGTGTTCTGATGTCAGAGTTTCCACATACGGCCGTCTTGGGTGCAGGCGTTATCGGCGCAAGCTGGGCGGCGCTCTTTCTAGCTGCCGGACGGTCCGTCACTGTCTTTGACCCTGCTCCGAATGCGGAAGCGCAGACACGTCTCGCCATCGCAACCGCGTGGCCGACGCTTGTGGAACTAGGCTTGACCGAACGAGGCGACCCAGACGCAGTCACTTTTGTCGATACTGCGGCCAAAGCCGTGGACGGGGCGATGTTCATTCAGGAAAACGTCCCCGAGCGGGAGGCGATCAAGCACGCCTTATACGCCGAAATCGAACCGGTCCTTGCGCCGGGTGCGATTGTCTCGAGCTCGACCTCCGGTATGACCTTAGAGGCCCTGCAGGCTGGTTGGCGTGATCCGGCACCGCTGATCCTCGGGCATCCGTTCAATCCGCCACATCTGATCCCACTGGTCGAACTGACGGCCAATGACCGGACGGGCGACGGCGTGCTGGAACGGACGGAAGCGTTTTACCACGACATCGGCAAGGTCACGATCCGGATCAAGAAGGGCATGCCCGGGCACGTCGCGAACCGCCTTCAGGCCGCGGTCTGGCGGGAAGCGGTCCATATGGCCGTCGAAGGCATCGCATCGGTCGAAGACATCGACAAGGCGATGTGGGCGGGCCCCGGCTTGCGGTGGGCCGCAATGGGGCCAACAATGCTGTTCAACCTTGGCGCAGGCGAAGGCGGGCTTCAGGCGTTTTGCGACCACTTTCGGGATACCTTCAACGGCTGGTGGGACGGGCTGGGGCAGCCGCACCTTGATGACGATGTGATCGCGACGCTGGTTCGGGGCGTTTCCCTGGAAGCTCGCGGACGATCAGTTGCAGAGATCGCAGCCGAGCGCGACGCACTGATCGTCGCCATGCAAAAATCCCTCAGAGGCTTGAGATCAAACCCCGATATATGAGCAGCTTCGCGTCGTGCGATTGGCTGGGAGGCGGTGTTTGATCCCAAGGTTTGATGGTGCGATCCATCCGTCGCGTGCTGCCAGAAGAATGCGAACGCGTCATCGCTCATCGCGTTGCATATGCGAAGCCCTTCAGGATCGCCCCGAGCACCGGGTTTCGATGGTCTCTCGTTTGATGCTTTCCCCCAGGTCAAGCCTCTTCACCGTCGCCAAGGACACTTTGAACCTTCCGATACATCGGCCATGCCCGGAATTCGAAAGGTACGCGGCCCTCAACACGGTCCCGGACGGGCGACAAACCAAACCGAGCTTTGTAAGCCCGCGAGAAATGCACTGGGCTCGCGAATCCCGAGGCCACCGCGATCTCCGAAATTTTCAGATCGGTCTGCGTGACAAGTCCACGTGCTCTATCTAGCCTGATATCCCGATAATACAGCGCGGGAGACTTCCTGATGTGCTTTGCGAAAAGCCGGTCCACCTGACGCTGAGACAAGTCAACTCTTTCACAAACCTCGGGAATCGAAAGAGGGTCTTCCAGATGCTGCTCCATAACTTGTATCACTTGCCGTACAATCGCAGGCACCGTCGCCCCAAAGGGATCCCGGTCGATAGGTTGTTGCCATGCGCCCAGTTTGCGGACCGCCGGATGGAAAATGTAACGCGCAGCTGCGTTTGCCAGAGCCTGACCTGATGTCTCTCTTAGAATATGCAGTGCAAAATCTACTGCCGCTGTCCCTCCGCAACAGGACAAGTAGGGTCCATCAAAGACGAACAGATCTTCCAAGACGTCTGTTTCCGGGTAGGTCTCCTTCAATGCATCAATGTGTTCATAGTGCACAGTTGCGCGCCTGTTTCTCAGCAGTCCTGATTGCGCCATTATGAATGCGCCCGTATCAAGCCCGGCAATCGTAGCCCCTTGCCGCCGCCACCTACGTGTGGCGGACTGAATTGCCTTGGTTGCGTAGACCTCTGGTGTCCAGCTCGATGAGATCAGAACTATTTTTGGCGTGTAGCCTTCTAGATCTTGAATCGCCGCAGTTTCGATCCCAACCCCGCTACTGGGGACACAGATTCCACCCTGTTCGGAAATAAGTCGCCACCTGAAGACCCTTCGGCCCTCAAGGTAATTGGCGGCCCGAAACGGATCAATGAAACCCAACGTTGCGAAGGAATTAAAGCTCGGTGTTACAATGATGGCCAGCTCGATAATATCGTCAGAATAGTCGGTGCGCTCTGTCATCAGTGAACATTCCCTAGTGAACTCCGCCCATAGTCTAGAACTAACCGTTGTGAGTACAGTCTCGGCAGGAAATTAGTTAGTAAAGATATTGCACGATGGGTCGTTTGGTGGGCGAGATTTACTCCTACACCAGAGGAAAGCTTTTCAATGGCTTGCCCCCTGCTCCTCGAGCCCGACTGTTACCAACAGCCTTCAGTGAATCTCGGCCGCCGTCAGGGATTTTGGGATCCCCCGAAAACCGAGCCGTGGGTTGCTTGAATGAGAGGCTCGCGCGCCAAAATCGCCATATCCCGTCCCGGAGACGCGTCTCTACCGGCGCAAAGCAGGCCTGACCCGCGGGGATTCCAAGAGAAATTAGTGAATACTTTTTTACTAATATCAATGATTTATGCGATTGGCGGAGGGAGTGGGCCTGACTTCGAACCTTCTCCACTTTGGATGAGCTTTAACCTTTTGAAAAATTACACTTTTTCGAGAATCCTGCAAAATCCCAATGATGGATCGGGGGTACAAGTTGCCAGCTGATCAAACTGCCAGCGGTTTAGCGAGTGCTTGCATCAGCATGTCGACATGCCCATCGCGGAGATGTGCAACAGGAAAATGCTCTTCCAAGTCCTGAAATGTGGCGAACATTTCGCGTGAAAGGGAAAGTGTCACGATCGGTCCGAAGACGAGATGCAGAAAGACTTTCCTATCGACATCCGCGAATTGCCCCGAAGCCACGCCTTCGTCGATCATCTTGCACAGGATCTCGTGCTGGGGTCCGATGTAGTCGTCATGGAAGGACCGCGCGACCGTGGGGAACGAGCGCGAGACCTCGGCGATCAAGGGTGACATCCGTCCGACCTGCGACGAGATGATCGTCTCGTAGAGCGCGTTGATAGCCGCCCGCATCTTCTCCGGCGCGTCGGACGCGTCGCCCGACGCAATGTCTCGAAGCCGTTCGAGTTCAGCCGCGTAGCCATGCGTGACGCAGGCTGCGAACAGCTCTTCCTTGCCCGGAAAGTGGTGGTAGAGCGACGCCTTTGTCAGCCCGGCCGCCTCGGCGACGGCGGCCATGGACGTGGCAGCGAACCCGTTTTCGAGAAAAAGGCCCGTGGCGATCTCGACGATCTCGCGACGCCGCGCGCTCGGGGCAGTTTTTTTTGTTTCGGCCATTGATCCTTTGCGACCTCCCTCTAACTCCCAACCGAGCGGTCGGTTGGGCTGCGCATTCTATAGTTAGGTTTTCGGCATGAAACTTCAATGCACTTTCACTGCTGCGATGGCTTCCACCGTCTTCTTGCTGTCGCCTACTCTCGTGGCGGCGCAACAAGGTCAAGGATCGCAGCCAGTCTTCGTGCGAACGCTGGTGGTATCCGAACCGGAAGCGACGGTGACGCGCCAGTTCTTCGGACGCGTCCGTGCGCGGGATACCTTGGATCTGGCCTTCGAGGTGGGCGGCAGGTTGTCGTTCCTCGACGCGGTGGAAGGCGCGCCGGTCTTGGCCGGCACCCTGATTGCCGCGCTTGATATCGACCCGTTCGAACGGGCCGTCGCCCGCGCAGAAGTCACCCTTGCACAGGCCGAGCGCGATCTCGACCGAGCGCGGCAACTCGCCGTGCGCAACGTGGCTTCCTCCGTCAACGCCGAAATGGCAGAGACGGCACGCGATCTCGCCGCGCTGAACCTGCGGGATGCCCACGCCGCGCTCGACGATGCGCGGATTGTGGCGCCCTTCGACGGACTGATCGCTGACCGGATCTCTTCGAACGGGACGATCGTCGAACCGGGGCAGCCGGTCGTGCGGCTGCATGACATGTCCGAGTTTCGTGTCGAGATCGAGCTGCCCGAGCGTCTCTTGGGCCAGCTTCCAGATCCGGGCCAGATCGACTTTGTCGCGGTCCTGCCGGGAGGGGAGGTCTACCCGCTCACCTTCCGCGAGCTGCGGGCCGAGACCGGACCGGTCGGCCAAAGCTACACGATGTCTCTCGCAGCATCAGACGACCGGCTCCCACGCTTTCTGCCGGGGCAGACCGTCATCGTCCGCGCGGCGGTGCCCCGCCCGGACCCGCGCCCGGCCGTGCCCGCCACCGCCATTGCGACTGCGCCGGACGGAGGCGCTTATGTCGTCGCGGTGGAGGCTCGGGGTGGAGACCTCTACGCTCAACATATCGGCGTCGAGGTCGTGTCCCCCACGGGCACCACACTCATCATCGAAGGCCTGCCTGAAGAGACCGAGATCGTCGCCATCGGCGCCCATGCCGTGCCGGATGGCAGCCCGCTGGCGCGCTACGCCGGTCTTGTCCGCGGCGCGGAGTAGGCACCATGGAGATCGCCCGCACCGCCATAGAGCGTCCCCTCTACACCTGGCTCCTGATCCTGTTCTGCCTGTTCGGCGGTGTCGCCGGATACCTGAGCGTCGGCAAGCTCGAGGACCCGGTCTTCACGCTCAAATCCGCGCTGGTGATCACGCCCTACCCAGGCGCGACAGCCGGGGAAGTCGCGGCCGAGGTCTCCGAGGTGCTCGAGGCCGAGCTGCAGCAGATGGATGAGGTCGCCACGATCACCTCGTCCAATAGGCCCGGCGTCTCGGTGATCGAAGTCGAGGTCCGCGACACGTTCGACGGCACTGAGCTGCCGCAGATCTGGGACGACCTGCGCGACCGCGTGGCCGATGCGATACCCAACCTGCCGCCGGGCGCTTTGCCTCCCACCGTCAACGACAGCTTCGGCGACGTCTACGGCCTGGTCTACGCCGTCTCGGCGCCGGGCTACCCAGACGCCGACATCCGGGACATCGCCACCTTCCTGCGCCGCGAGGTGCTTACCGTGCCGGGCGTCGCGAATGCCGAATTGCGCGGCTTGCCGGAAGAGGCGATCTACATCGAACCCTCCAGCGCCACGCTAACCGAGTTCGGCATCCCGCCCGAGGCGCTCATTGGCGCCGTCGCCAGCATCGACGGCATCACGCCGACGGGTGCGGTCAGCCTCGACCAGACGGATCTGCGTATCGAGGGTCCCGCCTCGGATGACAGCGTCTCGGAGGTCGGCGCGCTGCGCTTCGGTTTCGGCGGCGAGCTCCTCAACCTGCTCGACCTCGCCTCGGTGAGCCGCGGGCGCATCGACGACCCCTCCCAGATCATCCGCCACAATGGGGCCGAGGCCTTCACACTCGGGATCGCCGGCCTGACCTCGGCGAACATCGTGACGGTGGGCGCCGCAGTCGAGGCACGGCTGGCCGAGATCGCGCCGCTCCTGCCGGCCGGCGTGACTATCGCCCCCGTCTACGAACAGCACCGCGTGGTCGCCGAGGCGAACGAGGCCTTCGTGATCAACCTCGCCATGTCGGTGGGGGTCGTGATCGCGGTTCTCGCGCTCTTCATGGGATGGCGCGCCGCGATCGTCGTGGGCGGCTCGCTGTTCCTGACGGTCAGCTTCACCTTCTTCTTCATGAACCTCTTCGACATCAAGGTTGAACGCATCAGCCTTGGCGCACTCATTATCGCGATGGGGATGCTGGTCGACAACGCCATCGTCGTGGCCGAAGGCATGCAGGTACAAATGCGGCGGGGCCGGAAGGCCGCCGATGCCGCGGCCGAGGTCGCGCGCCGCACCCAACTGCCGCTTCTGGGCGCCACCATCATCGGCATTCTCGCCTTCGCCGGGATCGGGCTCAGCCCCGACAGTTCGGGCGAGTTCCTGTTCACGCTCTTCGCCGTGATCGCGATCTCGCTCATGCTGTCCTGGCTTCTGGCGGTCACGGTCACGCCGCTTCTGGCGAGCTACTTCTTTCTCACCGAACCCGACGCGGAGGCGGCCGATCCCTATGACACGGCGTTCTTCCGCGCCTATGGCCGCGTCGTGCACTTGGCGCTGCGGTTCCGTTTCCTGGTGATACTCGGCCTTGTCGTCGCGTTCATGGCGGGTGGCAACGCCATGGGCCTCGTCAAGCAGCAGTTCTTCCCTCCGGCGACGACGCCGCTTGTCTATCTCAACTACATGGCGGCGCAGGGCACGTCGATCGCGGCGTCGTCCGAGGATCTCGCAGCACTCGAGGACTGGCTCCTGGCGCGCGACGAGGTCACCGCCGTCACGACCACAATCGGCGGGCCGATGACGCGGTTTCTTCTGACCTACACGCCCGAAGACCCCAACCCCGCCTACGGGCAGATCGTGATCCGGGTGGGGGATGCCGGCCAGATCCCGGCCTTGCGCGACGCGCTGGCCGGGCACGCCCGCATCACGCTGCCCTGGGCCGAGACCCGCGTGCAGCAGATCATCTACGGCCCTCCCGTCGGGGCGGATGTCGAGGTGCGGCTGAGCGGCCCGGACCCGGACACCCTGCGCGCGCTGGCCGCCGAAGCCCGTGCGATCTTCGAGGCCGAAACCGATCTTCTGGCGGTCGAGCGCACCGACTGGCGCGAGCGCGAGCTCGTAACGCGACCGATCTTCGCAGACGACCGCGCTCAGGCGCTCGGGATCGCGCGGGCCGACGTGGCGCAGGCCATCGCGCTGGCAACAGACGGGGTGCAGGCTGGTATGCTGCGCGAGGCCGACCGCCTGATCCCCATCGTCGTCCGCACGCCGCGGGAGGAGCAGGCCGCGGGCGCGGAGATCTTCGACCAACTCGTCTATGCGCCCGCAACGGGGCGCTTCGTCAGCCTCAGCCAGGTCGTCGACGGCTTCGACGTGATCGCTCGCGACACGCTCGTGCAGCGGCGCAACCGCGTGCCCACGATCAGCGTGCAGGCCTTTACGGTGCCGGACGTCCTGCCACCGCAAGCCTTCGGCGAGGTGCGCGCAGCCATCGAGGCGATGGCCCTGCCGCCCGGCTACCGCATGGAATGGGGCGGCGAGTTCGAGAGCGCCTCGACCGCGCAGTCGAGCCTCGGGCGCCAGATGCCGCTCGCCTTCGGGTCGATGTTCCTCATCACGCTCCTGCTCTTCGGCAAGCTCCGCCAGACCTTCGTCATCTGGACGGTCGTGCCGATGGCGGTGGCAGGCGTCGGGCTCGGCCTGCTTTGGACCGGCCTTCCCTTCAGCTTCACCGCGCTTCTCGGCCTGCTGAGCCTGTCGGGCATGCTGATCAAGAACGCGATCGTGCTGGTGGAGGAGATCGACGCCCAAAAGACCGAGGAAGGGCTGTCGCAGTCGGATGCCATCGTCGCGGCCTCGATCAGCCGCCTGCGGCCTGTCCTGCTCGCCGCCGTCACGACGATCCTCGGGATGGCGCCGCTTCTGACAGACGCGTTCTTCGCGTCGATGGCAGTCACGATCATGGCGGGCCTTGGCTTCGCGTCCATCCTGACGCTGATCGGCGTGCCCGCGCTCTACCACACCTATCTCGGGCGCGAACGCCGGGCCGAGCGGCGGAGCGCCGCCGCCTCGTCAGGGCCCGAACAGGACGAAGCGCCGACTCCGCAACGGATTGGGCTGGCAGCGGAATGATCGATGATCAGCAGGGGCATGAGCAGATGACACCTTCGACCAATCCGGGTTTCGGGATCGGCGAGACGCCGTCGAGCCTCGATAGCAGAGCAACGGCCCATCCAGCGCAATTGCGCGGCCTCGTGGAAAAGCCAAACGCGATTGCCTGGCTCGACGCATCCACCGATCCGTTCCGCAGGACCGTCATCTTCGGCCGTTTCGCCTCTGCCGCACTCATCGCAGAGAAAACCTATACATCGTCTCCAATCGAGGACCGTCCCACATGAGCAGCACAACAATCCCCGTCACCGTCGCGCCGGACGCCTTTGCCTTTCTGGAGAACCTCGCCGCGAACAACGACCGCGAGTGGTTCAACGCCAACAAGAAGACGTTCGCCACCGAGCTCGAAAGGCCGTTCGTCCATCTACTCGAGACGCTGAGCGCCCGCCTGACCGATGCCTCGCGTCCTCTATCGGGCGGAAAGGCGACCGTGTTCCGCATGAACCGCGATGTACGCTTCAGCGATGACAAGCGGCCCTACAAGACCAATCTGTCTGGGCTCTTGACGCCTTCGGGGACGAAAAAGGAACTGGGCGGTATCGTCTATCTCCACCTCGACGCGCAGGGCGGATTTGCAGCGGCGGGCCTTTACAACCTGACGCCTGCACAGCTTGGCCCGATCCGGGATACCATGATCGCCGACGCAAAGGGCTTCGCGGAGGTGAAGGCCGCGCTGGCACGGGCCGGACGCCATTTCGAGCGCACCGACAGTCTGACAGCGATGCCGAAAGGATATGCGGAGCATGCCGAACATCCGCATGCGGAAGAGCTGAAACTGAAATCCCTGATCCTGCGCGAAGACCTCGACAGGGATGCGTGGCTTTCGGGTGGCGTGGCACTGAGGGTCGAGGCCCTCGCGCGAGATGCGATGCCGCTTCTCGCCTTCGCCGAGACCGGCCGATGAGAGGGCACCGGATCGAAGGCGCCGACAAGGTAACGGGCCGCGCGCCCTTCGTCGACGACCTGCGCGCCGATGCACTCGGCTTTACCCCGCTGATCGCGATGGCCGTTGCCGCGCCCGTGGGACGTGGTGTGATCCAGAGGATCGGGGCCGAAGCTGCGCTGGCCGTGCCCGGCGTGCGGGCCGTCGTCAGCCATCTGAACGCGCCCCGCCTGCGCAAGGTCGTCTCGCTCAGCATGTCGGAGCCCGGGGTCAGATTGCCGCTGCAATCGCCAAGGATCGACTATGCCGGCCAGGTCGTGGCTCTTGTCGTGGCAGAAACGCTGGGCGCAGCGCGGCAGGGCGTGGCAGCCGTCACGGTCGAGATCGACAGGGATGCACCGCCGGTCGTGCGCCTGTCTGACGCTGCGGGCCGCCTGAAGGCCGTGAAGCGCGCGGGCATCGGACCCGGCCGCAGCCGCAAGGGCGATGTCGATGCTGCGCTGGCATCCGCCGCAGTGACCATCGACGAAGCGGTGCACAATGCCGCGCATCACCAGAACCCCATCGAACCCGGTGCCGTTATCGCCCGCTGGGATGAGGATGGAGGCCTGACGGTCCACGCCGCCGTGCAATGGCACCACATCGACAGCATGATGATCGGGCAGGCCTTCGGCTTGGGATGGGCGGAAGGACTGCCGGGTCTCCTGAACCGCGTGCTGCGCAAGGCACGGCCCGACGGCAAGGTCCGGCTTGTGAACCACTTCTCCGGCGGGGCCTTCGGTCGCAACATCTCCTATCAGGCGCTCCTGCTGGCGCCTCTGGCGGCAAAAGTGGCCGGCGCGCCGGTCAAGTTCGTTCACACGCGGCGCGACACATTCTCATTGATGTCACACCGCTCGGAGGTGCGCCAACGCCTCCGCCTCGGCGCACACGCTGACGGGCGGCTGGCCGCTATCGTTCTCGAACCCAATATCGCGAAGGGAGCGGCGGCCTTCGTCGAGCCTGTCGGTGAAATGCCGATGCAGCTTTATGCCCATGACACGCACCGACTGACCACGCGTGTGGCCGGCCTCGACCTGCCGGGTGCCGGCTGGATGCGGGGGCCAGGCGTCGCCTATGCGATCTTCGCGCTGGAACTGGGTATGGACCGGCTGGCCGCGAAGCTGGGCATGGATCCGCTCGAGATCCGGCTCCGCAATCACGCGGACATCCATCCTGTAAGCGGCAAGCCGTGGGAGTCGAAGGCGCTCCGCGACGCCTATGAGACCGGCGCCACCGCCATCGGCTGGCACGACAACAGGCCGGCGGGCGGCACGACCCGTCCCGACGGTCGCCTGACGGGCTACGGCATGGCCTCGGCCATCGACCTTGGACGGCAGTTTCCGGCCACGGCGCATGTCACTCTGACCCGCGACGGCAGAGCGATCGTGTCGCTCGCGGTCGCGGAAATGGGACAGGGACTTCTGACCGGCTTGACGGGTCTCATTGCCGAAATGGCAGGTGTCACGCCCGACAAGGTCGACCTGCGGCGGCAGGCGACGTCGGAGGGTTATGCCGCAGGCTCCATCGGTTCGACCGGCACCTTGTCAATCTGCATTCAAAACTGACCCATCGTGATCATTTACAAATGACCCACCTGGGGGGGTAGCAAAGCCCACAGGCGAGCGGCCCCCATATAGCAGGCTCGTCTGTGGGCTTTGCTTTTTCTGGTTCAGGATCTTGTTCGAGATTTGCTTTGGGCAAAACGGTAAGATGTGTTGCCGGTCTCGATGATGCTGCAGTGGTGGGTAACCCGATCCAGCAGGGCGGTGGTCATTTTTGCATCGCCGAACACCGACACCCATTCGCCGAACTCGAGGTTTGTGGTGATGATGACGCTGGTCGTCTCATACAGCTTGCTGATCAGATGAAACAGCAGCGACCCGCCAGATTTTGGGAATGGGATATAGCCGAGTTCGTCGATGATGACGCAATCCAGGGCGGTCAATTGCCTGATGATCTTCCCGGTGTTTCCCTCGGCCTGCTCTGCAATGAGGGCATTGATCAGATCGACAGCATTATAGAAGCGAACCCGCTGACCCCGATTGACTAGATTGGTCCCAAGCGCGATGGATATGTGTGTCTTGCCGGTGCCAGTTCCGCCGACCAGGATGATGTTGTGCGCGTCATCAGTGAACTGGCCTGAGCAAAACGGGTCGATCTGCCCTTTGGTGACGGTCGCAGCGCCATAATCGAATGTGGCGAAGTCCTTGTGGTGGGGGAATTTCGCGATGCGCATCTGATACTGGATGGACCGGACCCGCCGCTCTTCGGTCTCTGCTTCGATCAAGGCCTTCAGCGCTGTTGTCAGGCTGGGTGGCATGCGCGCGGCGAGCAAATCCTGAGCGCAAGCTGCCATCCCATGAAGCCTGAGGGCAACGAGTTGGTCGAGGAGGGCGTTCATGCTGCGACCCTCCTTGCCACACAGAGCGCTTCATATCTCTTGCAATCGGCCTCTGGGCGCAGGGTCAGCTGTGGATAGGAATGTGTCTCCGCCAGTGGCGCGATTGTAGGCTCCAAAAGTTGATTTACCAGATTGATGATCGCCGGCAAGCGCAGGGTACGCTGTTCGACAGCCAGATCACAGGCCATCTCGACCACGTCGATGCCATGTTCGAGTGCCAGCAGCAGCAGATCGACAAACTCGCGGTCGCCACCTTTCTTGCGCATGTAATGATCCTTGATCTGCTCCATCGATTTGGGCAATTCCCAACCGATAAAAGGCGCGCCATCACGCAGCGCACCGGGCTTGCGATCGAGCAGCGGCACATAGTGCCAGGGCTCGAAGTAACTGATATTGCGTGTAAAGCGCCGCTTATGTTCAGCGATAATTTCGTCGTTTGCGATCATGACAAGGCGATTAGCATAAGCGCGCAACGAGACGTGATGCCCCGCATGTTTGCACGGCACGCTGTAGCGATTGCTGTCATACTGCACGAGGCAGGTGGATCTGACCCGCAGAGTTTTTTCGACATAGCCGTCGAAAGGACGACCCAGTGGGCGCAGATCAACCTTCTCATCCTCAAAGACTTCGGCAATTGTGCGATGCTGTTGATCAGTATGGCGGCGTTCAACCAGTTCCTCGCAGCGCAGCAGAAGCCAGGCATTCAGTGTTGCCAGATCGTCAAAGGCCAGCCTGGGAGTGAAGAGCTCGCCACGCAGAAACTGCACCTGGTTCTCGACCTGACCCTTCTCCCATCCCGAGGCTGGCGTGCAGGCGACAGGTTCGATGATGTAATGGTTCATCAAGGCCAGAAAGCGTGGGTGAAAGATCCGATCCTTCGAGCGCGAGACATAGGTCACCATGGTTTTGGGGTTGTCGATGATCACCCGTCGCGGGACGCCGCCGAAGAACGCCAGCGCCCGCACAAAGGCATCCAGCACCATCTCCTGCTTCTCGTTCACATAGGCCACGACGAAAGGCTTGCGGCTGTGGCACAGGCGGAAATGGGCAACGTGAACCTTGTGCTGGACACCGCCTAACAGGACATATTCCTCGCTCCAGTCGAACTGAAGCGCATCGCCAGGCGCGAAATAGAGCGGGATAAAGGCATCAGTTCCGTCAGTTCCCGATGACTTCTTGAGCTCACTGACAAAACGCTGAACTGGCGAATAGGAACCCGTGTAACGGCTTTGTTGCACAAATGGGGTGAGGGATTCCCTGTGTGAATCCAGCGTGGTAGCTGGCGAGCATGAGCAGTTGGTCCCTTATGACGTACAAGACCAGGAACTGGCCTTCGTACAACACGGCGCTGAAGCAGCGCGGTTCGCTATCGATCTGGTTTGATCCCGATATGACCTGGCACGCGGCACCCACCGGCAAGCGCGGGCGGCAACCCGAGTTCAGCGACGCGGCGATACAGGTTTGTCTCACGATAAAGGTGTTGTTCGGCATGCCCCTTCGCCAGACGACCGGGTTCGTCGAAAGCCTGCTGCGGTTGGCAGGCCTTGACTGGAAAGTGCCGGACTTCAGCACTCTGTCTCGCCGCCAGAAGACCCTGAGCGTCGCCATCCCTTATCGCGGAGGAACGGGTCCTTTGCACCTGCTGATCGATGCGACCGGGATCAAAGCCGAGGGCGAGGGAGAGTGGAATGCCCGCAAGCATGGCGGGTCAAAGAAGCGCCTTTGGCGCAAGCTGCATCTTGGTATGGACGAGGAAACACTGGAGATCCGCGCAGTCGGTGTCACGACAAGCAACGTCGGCGACGCCCCTATGTTACCCGACCTGCTGGCACAGATCCCGCCCGACCAAGAGATTGCCACGGTCACCGCTGACGGAGCCTATGACACGCGCAGATGTCACAATGTGATTGCCGCTCGAGGTGCCGTTGCCGTCATCCCACCACGCAAGAATGCGCAACTCTGGAAGCCAACTACGGCGGGTGCTATCGCGCGAAACGAAGCCGTGAGGGCCTGCAAATATCTCGGACGGGCACTCTGGCGAAAGCTGACAGGCTATCACCGACGAAGCCGCGCAGAGACGAAGATGCACTGCGTCAAACTCCTTGGCCAAGGCCTGATGGCCAGAGACTTCGACCGGCAGGTCGCTGAGCTCCAGATCCGGATCGCGGTGCTCAACCGCTACACCGCTCTTGGCATACCCGTCACTGAGCCCGTAGGATGAGTCCGTCCGGGGAAAGGGGAAGCCTGCCCTTCAACCGATTTGTGCAACAGAGCCTAGTCAACATGTAATCCGTCAGATCACCCACCAGACCCTCAGGCAAGGCCAGCGAGAACGGAGGCGTAGTTGAGGAAGACGATGGCGCAGCTGTTGTCACATCCAGCCTCGCGAGAAGTCCTGCCGCCGGATGATCCGCGTCATTGGTCAGACTGCCGTCCAGGCGAAGGTCAGGCTCAGGCTGCCAGCCGCGTTCCATCGCGAGATGGTAGATCGTGCCGGCCCCGATCCGGTCGGGCTTGAAGCTGGCCCAGGCCTTCATCGTGGTGGCCGGCACATCCTTGGCCGCCTGCGCGGACCAATCCGCAAAGAGATCGGCCCCGGCCTCGCCGAGTGCCCCTTTCAGGGCCATGCCGACGCGCATCCAGCTGTCGTAGTCCAACTCGGCATTGGGCAGCCAAGCGAGCGCCGCCTCGATCGCGGGCAAAGTACCGATCTGGCTGTGGGTACGCGCGATTTCGGCGGGTGCTACTTGGGTCGTCAGCCCGCGCTGCCGCAGGGATTCTGGCAGCAAAGCATAGGCCTCGTCGAGGAAAGCGGTAGCAGCCTCGGCTGTGATTTCGGGCAAGTCGGCGATGTCGATGTCCGCCAAGCCCTCCTCGGGCCAGGTATAGGGTGCACTTGTGTCCGGATGGATGGCATAGGCCACGAACTGCTGCCCGAGGCAGAGCACCTCCAGCGGATGGCGCTTGATGCCCCGGAATGGCGTGGCCGTGCGATAGACCAGCATCCGCTTTGGCGCACGACCAATACGCAGGGCGGGTGTGTCGCCGAGGCGCTGACGTGCCAAGCGCTCAATTTTCAGCGCCAACTCTGCGTCGTCCTTGATATCAATATCGACCGCCGCAACCGTGCCGCCGACAATACCAACACCGCACTCCGGCCAGCTTGCCCAAGTGGCCACCTCGACCTCGGTGGTGCCGCGTTCTGCATGGCGGTTCCATTCCGGATAATCCGCCCAGGATCCACGCTGGAAACGGCCGGGCTTTTTCGTGCCCGGGCCGATGGGCAGGATGGCATAGCCATTGGTCACAAGCCGCGCGCCGAAGCGCGCCATGAAGGATGTGTTGGTCATCAGAAAGGCACCTCGGGGGTCATGGCGTCGAGACGCGTGCGGTCCTGGCCCGCCAGCTCGCGCAAGTGGTCGCAATATCCGGCGACAACCGCGTCGATGAAGCGGTCCCACTCGGTCTCAGTAAGGGTGGCGAGATCGGACTTGCCGATACTTTCGAGATACTCGCCGCCCATCTGGCCGCCGACAGTCATCGCCTGCATCTCATTTGGGGTGGGATCGATCATGCCCTTCCTCCTGTGGCAGATATCTTGGCAGGTCCGGCTGCAGAGGTGCTTGCGGCTGGCATCGCGGCGCGGGTCCGAGACCCGGAAATTCCGGTCGAACCAGCCAAACCCACGAGGTTGCCGGTGGCAGACGGCGCAGAGGCCGGGGGAACTTTGGCGCATGGGTCAAACCTGTAGCCGGAAACTTCGACATAGCGGCCCGCGGGGCGGACCGAGATCGCACTGGGGCGCGTGAGCTCTTGGGCCTGCAAAATGGCCTCGTCCACGCTGAGCGGCACCGGACAGCCGGGTGCGCGCTTGCGCCACCATTCTGCAGCCTTCTGACGCGCATAGCCCTGGTGCTCGATGCAGACCCATTCGCTGTAGGACTTGATCCCGCAGCTATAGGTGACCTTCAGCGAGGGTTGCCCACCCAGCTTGTCGTGGCGGCTGTAAGAGACGCCGTGCACGGGCAGCCATTGTTGCTTTGGCGACAAAACCGGCAGCGTGGCCGCTGTGGGAGCGATTTTGACCTCCCGGGGCGGGAAGACATAACCGCAGTCCGGGCATTCCGCCGCCGAGAGCGCGATGATGCTCTCGCACTCGGGGCAGAGCTTGGTCGGGGCCTCACCGCCACCACCTTCTCCTGGGCGTTTCGGCCGCACCAGATCAATCGGCCCGTGGCGGCGGACATTGCCGGCAAAATCGAGGACCAGGCAGTTTTCCTTGCCCGGAGCGAGGCGCGTGCCACGGCCGACCATCTGCACATAGAGACCGGCGGACTTGGTGGGGCGCAGGAGCGCAATCAGATCGACGCCCGGCGCATTGAAGCCGGTGGTCAGCACGCCCATCGAGGCGAGCGCGCGGATTTCACCGCGCTTGAAGGCGGCGATAATCGCGTCCCGCTCGTCCTTTGGCGTGTCCCCAAAAATGGTGCTGCAGATGATGCCTTGGCGGGCGAACTCCTCAGCCACATGGCGCGCGTGCTCGACGCCCGAGCAGAAAGCCAGCCAGGACTTTCTGTCACGACCGTGCGCGATGATTTCGGTAACGGCGGCCCGCGTAATGGCCTCCTGATCGACCGCAGCAGCCAGATCGCGCTGGATGAAATCGCCTGCGCGGGTGCCGACCTTCGAGACATCCAACCGGGTGGCGGGCTGTTTCGAGACCAACGGGCTCAGATAGCCAGCGTCGATAAGATCCCGCACCGGGGCCTCATAGGCGATATCCGTGAAGAGCGCATCCTTGCCTTCGTGCAGCATGCCGCTGTCGAGCCGGAACGGCGTGGCGGTTAGCCCGATGACCTTGAGCGCGGGGTTGATGCGGGTAAGGGCATCAAGGAAGCGGCGATAGATCGTGCTGGAATTGCCGGGGATGAGATGCGCCTCATCGATCAGCACGAGATCCGTGTGGCCCACCTCCTGCGCGCGGCGATGGATCGACTGGATGCCTGCGAAGAGAATGCGTGCATGTGCCTCGCGCTTGCCCAAGCCCGCCGAATAGATGCCGGCCGGGGCCTCGGGCCAAAGGCCGGTCATCTCGGCATAGTTCTGGGCGATCAATTCGCGCACATGGGTAACGATCAGGATGCGCTGCTCTGGCCATGCCTTCAGCACGCCCTCGATGAAGGCGGCCATGACAAGGGACTTGCCGCCCGCGGTCGGGATCACCACCAGCGGGTTCCCTTTATGGTTCTGGAAATAGCCGTAGATCGATGTGATCGCGGCCTGTTGATAGGGGCGCAGGGTCAGCATGGCGCGGCCTCCTTGTTGCGGGCGTCGTTTGCCCAGGTCGTGCCATCGGCCATGCGGTAGGTGACGAGATCGTCGCCCGCATCGATGACCTCGCCCGGGACGAGATCGGGGATGAAAAGATGGCGGTTGCAGGCTGCGCGCTGCTCGGAAGGCGTCAGCATCCGGTCGTGGCGGGCGCAATGCCAACCACCGAAGTTCTTGCTGGTCGCGCTTCCGGACGAAGAACCGGTATCCACTTCTTCTGGAAGCGCTCCGACGGGCGTCGCATGCAGGCAGGAACGGCATGTTACGGCCGCCCCACCACCCTCATGGCAGGCGGCATGGTGATCACAGAACCGGCATTCGAACCAGGCCGAGTCCTCGCTGATCCGCGCGGGCGGATGCTGGGCAAAGATGATGCGCCCGGCCTTTTCCAGCAGGCGCTCGGCCATGGCGCTGTCGGCTTCGATGCGCTCGACATGCAGTGCGTCGGTGTCCTTGCAGACTGCCACATACAGTGCGCGGGTGATCCCCGTCAGGTGCATGTAGATCTGCATCTGCGCGGCATGCTGGGGCTTGGCCTGCACCACGCCTTTGGCGGCCAGCTCAGTGAAGCTCTTGACCCCATGGGTCTTGAACTCGAGCACATGCCAGGTCTTCGGGGCCTCGAGAATGCCGATGGCAACGCCGTCCAGCGAGCCGCCGAAATGGCCGCCATGGTCCTCGACCCGGAACTGGCGGCCGGTCTCGGGATCGACCTCGAGCACGGTCGCCCCGGTGGCACGCAGGTTGCGCACGAGCCGGTCCTCTTCCAGCTGACCCGTCTCAAAGAGGCGCAGCAGGCGGCCGGAATGGCGCGTGGGCGTGACCCAACGGAAATCATACCAGAGTGCGCGGGCGCAGGATTTGCCGATGATCGAGGCGCCAAGGTGGTCACGGAAACCATCACCCTGCCGGGCCTCATAATCGGCATAGATCGCCGTCAACGTCGGTGTGGGGGCTTCGGGAAGCTCTGCCATCACAGACCCTCCCGTTCGGTGCGGGCCTGCGCCTCGGCCAGAATGCCATCCCAAGTCTCGGGGTCATGGCGCTCGCGCAGAACGCCGATCAGCGCGTCCTTCAGCTTCTCGCGGCGACGGCGGCCGGTGCCTTGGGCCAGAAGTTCCGCCCGTTCGCGGCTGAGATGCCGGAGCGCCGTGCGGGCCCGGTGGAACCAGTCAGGGTCGATGGGCTTCTGGCCACGCTGGCGGGCAAGGTCGGCCGTTGCGATCTGGGTGCGGATCTTGGCAATCGCATCGTCGAGTTCGATCAACCGGCGCTGGTCTTCAGGCAAGCCGGGGCTGGTCGCAGCCACAGGGGCCGCGTTGGTCATGTCAATCATGGAAGTATCCTCAGATGGGGTTGCGCGCTGCCCCGTCAGTCAGGGCGCAGGGCAGCGCGAAGGCTCAGCCTTTCTTGTTCCAGGGCGCGGAGGCCATTTTGGGCGGCACCGAAGAGCTGGCCGGTTCGGGCGCAGGCTTCGCCGGACGGGCGGCCGGGGCCAAACCACGCTCGGCCGGCAGGTAGGCAATCGCATTGCTCTCGCCGTAACCGTTCTTCGGCGGCTTGATCTTTACCTGGATCGTCATCGGGATCAGGTGCAGCTCCTCGCTGTCGCTGACATGCATCCGGCCCGTGGCATGGCAGATCGCCGAAAGCGTGCGCTGCGCGATTTCCACCGTGGTCGGGTTCGGGTTCACCAGGTTCAGCTGATCGAAGATCTTCCGGCCCTTCTGCTCACCCTCGAGAATGTCGATCATCAGCCACAGAAACTGGCCCATGCCATTCTTGGTGACGCGCATCTCGCTCTCGACAATCTGGGCGCGGTATTTGCCGGCGGGCAACAGCTCGTAGGCGGTGGTGGGCTCGACGCTGGTCGCGTCAAAAGAGGTGTCGAAACGTGCCATGGTATTATCCTTTCAAGGCAATCATTCAGGTTGGGGCATGGCTGCGAGGAACTCTGACCACTCAAGCGGCAGGGTGTCCGGCAGGCCGTAACGGTTTTTGGCGAGGAAGGCGGGGCGCTCTTCGGTGTGCATGACGCGCGCACCGGACCCGAGCGCCCGGGTCACCTTTTTGTTGAATCCGACATCGGACTTGGCGACCGAGATCTGGTAGTTGGCGAAGAGCACGACGTCTGAATGCTCCTGCAGAAGCGCCGAGGCGCGGGTCTGCAGCTTGATCACATAGCGATCGTAGGGCTCGTGCTCGGGGCTATCAAAACGCTTGATGTCGGTATGGGCGATCTGGATGACCACCATGCCCTTCTGGTCCCGAAGCGCATTCAGCTTGTCCAGATATTCGCGCCAGACATTCAGCGCTTCGGCGTAGCCCTTGCCGAACCCTGGCGCCTCGATCGAGACCCAGTTGCTGCGCTTGCAGGTCTCAGCCCAGATCAGCGGCTCAAGCCAATCGATGCTGTCGATGACCACCGTGCCAAAATCGTGGTCCTCGTTCAGAAGCGCATCGAGGGCTTCAGCCACTTCTGCGTAGCTCGTCGCCAGCGGAAAGTGCGGCACCTGCAGTTTGCCCAGACCATCCTCGGTCATGATGAACACAGGCCGGTCGGCCGCAGCGGCAAATGTGGATTTGCCGACCCCAGCCACGCCGTGGATCAGAATGCGCGGTGGCGTCAGCGCCGATGTGGTGCGCAGAGATGCGAGGGAAATCGCCATCAGAACTCTCCCATGTCAGTTTTAGGGGTGGAAATCGTCGCCGCGGCGGACGACTTTTCGCCGGTGACAGCCGCGTAGAGCGCATCGAGCCGGTCGGCTTCCGCGAGGCATTCAAGTCCCTTGCGCCGCATGAAACGCCGCGCATCGTCGAGAAGATCGGGTTCAGCGATCAGCTCGGGGACCGCAACATATTCCTCGGCGCTTTCGACGAAATAGGACTTCGAGCGCAGATCCCTGACGAGTGGTGCAAAGGCGTCGCACCGATCGGCGAAATCCCCCTGACCCAGCCCATCATCACGATTACGCAGGATGCGCTTAACTTCGGAAATGATCCCGATGCGGAGCATGCGCATCGCGCCTTCCGCCTGTGCCTGCGAACAGGTCAACGGGAAGGCTTCGCCCATGATGTCATCGGCTATTTTCGGGGCATTGTTGCCAAGCTGGGAGGCCACCTCCCAGACGCGCTCGGCAAAGGCTGCTGACTGACTGTCAAGCATCGAACCACTCCTTGATTTTGGTGAAAGCTTCCGACCCGGCCGCGATGGCGGCGACGTCGAGATGGTGAAACTGGCTGCCCTGAGCCTCGGTCATGCCCTCGCGGGCCAAGGCGAGCGTGTCGTCCGAAGCCCATTCGGCGAAGGCTCGGAACGTGCCGGTGACATGCTGCCAGGCGGCCTGTTGGGGTGTCGGCGGGACATAGAGCGGGTTCCGGCGACTGGGTTTGCGCTCAGGGCGCATTCCCCGCATGGCGGCATCGACCACCATCTTGCGCAGTGCCGCCCGGTTCGGTTCCTCACCACGCTCGAGTTTCTCGTCGAGGGTGCGGCGTACGATGCCCGGTTCAGCCTCTTCCGCGTCGCGGATCAGGCGCGCATCGTGAATGGCTTTGCGCGAAAGGCCGATGTCCGCTGCGGAAGGAACAACCTCGTTCCCCTGCGAAACGAGGTCCGTTCGCACCCCGCTCTTGCCGACCTCACCTTGGGCCTGTGCCATGTCATATTCGTCGGCGAGGCGGCGTTTGGCAGCGGCTTCGATTTCCAACGCATCAGCCTGAGCGCGATGGGCCGCCGCAATCAGATCATCATGCGCGGACTTGGCCCGGCTGAGGCGCGCAGCACGCTTTGCGACATCGTAGGCAAGCCCTGCGGCCTCACGGGCTTCGAGAACTTCCGCCGAGGTCTTCGCATTCGAAAGCATGGTCGCGGCACGATCAATCAAGCCGGGAAGGCTCGGATCGCTCTGGGGGATGGGAAGAAATGCCGTCACGACGCACCTCCGTTCAAAACGAAACGGAACTTGGGCTTGCCAGTCCGGACGGTCCGGGCGGGTTCGAACCCCTTGCGCCAGCTTTCCGGCAGGGCACCGTATTTGCGCTCGGAGACCGACAGCTTCGTGTCGATGAACTCGGACGGATCTTCGCCAGCCGACGCGATGTTTACAGCGATCTGGGCGAGCTTGGCCTGGTCCCAGTCGATACGCTTGGGCAGTTCGGCGATCACGGTGACGCCGTCATCCTCGAACCGGATGGTGCCCGTATCCTTGCCTGCCCCATGGCGCGTTGTCTGAGCGCGGTCCGCATATTTCAGGGAAATGGCGCCATCGAGCCAATCCGCGAGAGACTTGGCTTGCGCCAGTTGCTGATAGGCTGCGTCTTTCAGCATCGCCAACTGATCGGCAGGCAGCGCGGCAATCTCGCCCACCGGCATGTGGGGAATGTCGGCCAGGGTGATGTGGTTTGAAATTGTCATGTCGTCCCCCCCCTCACGCCGACATCGGGCGATGGGGTTCGTGATCCGCGCCGCGGATCTGTTCGGCTTCGAAGGCCTCGACATCCTCAAGCCGGTAGATCACCCGGCCGCCGAGCTTGATGAATTTCGGGCCTTCGCCCGTCCACCGCCAGCGCTCCAGCGTGCGGTGCGAAATATTCCAGCGAGCCGCCAGCTCGATCTGGGAAAGGTGCCTGATCGCCATGTGAACCTCCTTGGGATTTGCGCGAACACTTGCGGGATCACCATGGCGGAGGGCGTGGTAGGGCTTCGGAAGGGGAACGGTAGGGGAATTGGTAGGAGGCGAAGAAAAGCAAAACGGCCGCTCAATCGAGCGGCCGTTCCCATTCTTTTCAATGCCTTATCTGGGCGGCGCTTCGATCCAGCAGTTGCCCTCATCATATTTAATAAAGGTCTGCCATTCTGTTCGACCGCTAAACGCCTTTGAAAGGCTGTTGGTCTTTTCCGAGAAACCGGCCTCAATCAACGTGGGAATGGTTCTACAAACGGGACTCCCAGACCAATAGGCATTGAACAATAAGGCCAGAAAGTCACGATGAAGCAGGCCTCGAAACTTGATCTCTTGTTCATAAACATAAACGACACCGTAATCGTCCGAGTGGTCGATTGGAAACCGACGCTGCGCTTGTCCAGGGAACACCCGCATAGCAACGGCTGACGGCGAGATTGCCAATTTGCCGGGAGCACTTGCGACATCAGTCGCGCTGATGACGATGTTTCGTTTGTTCGCAATTTTTGGGATGCGCCCTCCAGACGTCGATGTCAGGATGACACGCACAGCGTCTGGCGATCGATTGTCAGCGAGCGTACAAAACTTGTCCCAGATCACAGGATCTGAAAGCCGCCGGGCAAACCAGACTGGCACCGGCGATTTGGCCCCAGCGAGCCGAATGTTGCCGATGTCCCATGCAATGCCATCGATCAGAGAGACAGGGCGCTCGGGGGCAACACGTTCGAAGCCGACCAGCATCTTGGCGAAGACCCTCTGATAATCGACTGCCAGGGCAGCGATCTCAGCGGCATCGACCGCGACCCACCGGCCCACGCTGTTGGTGTACCCGTACTGCCTGCGCTCGGCGCACCATTCCGCCGGGATGGGCTCATCTTCGAAGTTGTCCATCGCCGTGACGACCGGGATATGCCCGGACGCCACCAGAAGTTCGGCCTCAAGCAACTGATCCGTTGCCCGAGGTGACACTTGCCGCAAGGTCGCTGCCTGCACCTTGGCTGCGCGGGTTTCCATCACCTGCAACAGCATATCGACGGCCCGATTACTCAATGAGATCACCGAGATCAGCGGTGTCGGTCAGGATGCCCCAGCGGCGCAGATACTTCTCACCGATCAGCCGCTCATGCGGGGTCATGTCCTTGAGGTTGCAGCCATGTGGCATGGTCACGGTCAGCGTAAGGGATTTGCCACGCCCACCACCGGGGCCAGGGTGGAACTTGATCGTGAACCGGGCGCGGGTAACGATCCATTCCGGCATCTCCGACGCGATCGACAGGACATGCCCGGTGCTGCCGATGTCGAGCCCGATGCGCTCTTCCGCCATTTCCCAGACAGTGCGGTCGGCGCCCGACATGGATTCGAGAATGATCCGTTCGTTGGGCTGACCGACCTCCATCAAGCGCAGTTCTTTCACGGTAACGCCGACGATTCCGTCTTCGACGTCGGTCGGAAAGTCGAAGGGCTTCAGCAACATGCTGAGATCGTATTCCCGAAGCGGGATCGGCTTTTCCTTGAAATCGATGCCAAGCAGGTCCCGCGCCATATAGGCCGTCAGATCCCTCCGGTCTTCCAGCGTATTGGCCACAACCTCGATAACGCCGGTATCCGCCTCATAGGTCAGCGACGCTTCGAACACCGGCTTCACGATCCGACGCGACAGCGTGCTGTTCGCGTCGAACCCCAGCATGTCTTCGGGGCGGCCTTCCCGGTAAACGGCAACCTGAACCAGGTCGCATTCCTGATCTTCGAGGATAACGCGGTGCCGATCGAAAATATCGACATGCACATGCGGGGTGTCGAAGCGATCGCGGATCGCCTTGGTAAAGGCGGCAACAGAAATCGGATCACGGCGAACGGCGCAGTCCTTCTCGACCTCAAAGCCATTCCACGACCGCGTCCGACGGCGCTCGTCGTTGTAGCGCACCTCTTCCGCAAGGCGGAAACGGTCGTTCTCGTTCAGAAAGACCCAGAGCGAGCGATTGTTGGCCCCCTCGAGCGTGTCGAAGACGGAGCGGTTCTGGACGACGTTTTGCAGGGCATTCTGCCCGGGCTCATCCGCCAGCGCCGCGACGCGGCCAGCATCAAGGACAACGCGCTGCTTTTCATCATCGGTCATGCCGTCCACCGCTTTGATGAGCGGTTCGACGATCTCGGCCTCGGGCTTTGTCCAGTCGACGGGAGCGAGCGACGTGAACCCGCCAGCCGTGAAGTAATCCTTCAGGCGGACAACAGGGGTTTTGCGGAGGAAGGCGGAAATAGCAGTCATGGGCAGACCTTTCGAGACCGGGAGCAGGGAGAATCGGCGCATCGCGATACGCAGGCGTTCGATATATACCGAACAAATCGTCGAGTCTACTTGCGCGACACGTTTTTGTTCGGCATATCGAACAAGTGTCCTGAACCCAAGGAAAACAAGGATGATAAGATGACCACGTCCCTCGGCGCGAAGATCAAGCGCCACCGCCAGGAAAAGGGATACTCCCTCGACAAGCTCGCCGAACTCACCGACTCGAGCAAGAGCTACATCTGGGAGTTGGAAAACCGCGACACGCGCAAGCCGTCCGGTGAAAAGCTGACCCGCATCGCCCAGGCGCTCGAGGTCACGACCGATTACCTGCTTGATGAAAGTGAAGAGCCCAGCGATCAGGTGCTGAAGGAGGCGTTCTTTCGCAAATTCAGCAAGCTCAAGCCGGAAGATCAGGAAAAGATCACCGACATGATCGACTTGTGGAGCAAGAAGAGTTGAGCCTGCGCTTGTCGCCCAAAGGCTGGGCAATCCGTCTGACTCAAATCCTGTCGGCCGTTCAGGGCACGCACGGGCTGCCGCGTTTTCCCATCGATGTCGCGGCACTGGCGCAGGATATTTCGCGCCAGCTCTTTCCGGATGCGCCCATCACGATGGTCAGGGGCCTCGATCTGTCAGATGGCATCGAGGGAATGCTGATGCCGCACCCCAACGGCTCGGGTGAATGGGGCATCATCTACAACGAAAACATCCGGTCCGAGGGACGGCGCAATTTTACGCTGGCCCATGAACTCGGTCATTACCTGTTGCATCGGCATTTGCACCCCGCTGGCCTTGAGTGCACCAACCGCAACATGGCGGACTGGGACGAGCGCAGGAACAAGATCGAAGGTGAGGCCAATACCTTCGCCTCCTACCTCTTGATGCCGCTTGATGATTTCCGCGCGCAAATCGACGGCCGCGTGATCGACATCGACCTGATGACTGAATTGGCCGACCGCTATGCTGTTTCGTTGACAGCCGCGATCCTGAAATGGATGACCATCACCCATAAGCGGGCGATGATCGTCGTCGGCAAAGATGGCTTCATCGACTGGTCATGGTCCAGCGAACCGCTTCTGAAATCCGGCGTCTTCTACCGCGCCCGGCAGATTGTGACTGAGTTGCCAGCGGCATCTCTGGCCGCGCAGGACGTGGACTGGGATACTGGCCGTCACGGCCATCACCACCCGGCCGGTGTCTGGCTCGGCAGCGAACCCGTGCGCGAAATGACCGTGTTCTCACCTGGGAACGAGATGTCGATTTCGCTGCTCCTATATCCCGACCGCGGACCGTCGCGGTGGGAGATGGCCGAGCTCGAGGAAGAGCCCGAACTCGACACGTTCGACAAATTCATGGGTGGCGATGCACGCTGATTCGCGCCCTGAACAGTCTGCATCAGCCATGGGGACGACGGGGAGCGTGCGCAGATTTTCGCGGCGTTACGCATAGCCCGGCACTGTCCCCAAAATATTGAAAAGCTTGTGTTTTCCTAATTTCGCGATACCTTTTGACCATCATCCCAATCGCGAAAAGTCGCCATGTCACACGTACCAGAAACCCCGATTTCGGGGCCCAATCCCCTATGCCCTGATCGCATGTCGTCAGACGCACGCCTCGTCGAGATCGGCCGCATCTTGGCCGCTGGCGTCATCCGGCTGAACGCTACGAAGTCCAGCGGTTTATCTGCCGAGAACGGAGACAGTTTCGTGGACTTCTCGCCCCGAAAGAGCGGTGGTCGTCGTGCAAAACGTATCCGCATCGGAGGAATTCATGAAGCATCACAATAAGATAACCCCTGCTCAACCGGGTCATGATCCAAGCCTGGATCAGACGGTGCTGTCGCGCCTGGCCGCCCTGAAGGCGATGTCAGTCAAGGAGTTGAAAGCCGAATGGGAAAAGCTCATCGGGACCTCGGCGCCGAACAACAGCCGTGCATTTCTCGAAATGCGGATTGCCTATCGCCTGCAGGAACTGACCTACGGCGGGCCTGACCGCGAGACCCGCCGCATGCTGGATCTGCTGGCCGATGAAGTCGAAGGCCACGCCCGGCGCAAGCACCAGATTGCCGATCCCCGCAATCCCGTGGCGGGCACGAAGCTGCTGCGCGAATGGGACGGCGTCGAGCACTGCGTGACAGTGCTGAAAGACGGCTTCGATTGGCGGGGACGCAAATTCAAATCCCTCTCCGCCGTCGCCCGCGAAATCACCGGCACCCGCTGGAACGGGTATCGCTTCTTTGGCCTGCGGGAACGCCAGCGGGAGGACGTGTGATGGACTTCAACACCCGCCCCAACCGCCGCCTGCGCTGCGCCATCTACACCCGCAAGTCGAGCGAGGAAGGGCTCGACATGGAATTCAACAGCCTCGACGCGCAGCGGGAAGCCTGCGAGGCTTACATCGCCAGCCAGAAGTCCGAAGGTTGGGTCGCCACGTGCGAACGCTATGACGATGGCGGGTTTTCAGGGGGCAATCTGGACCGCCCCGGCCTGAAGCAGCTGCTGGCCGATATCGACGACGGGCTGATCGACGTGGTGGTCGTTTACAAGATTGACCGCCTGTCGCGCTCGTTGATGGATTTTTCGAAGCTGGTCGAGGTGTTCGACCGCAACGGGGTAACCTTTGTCAGCGTCACGCAGTCCTTCAATACGACCACCTCGATGGGGCGGCTGACACTGAATATCCTGCTGTCCTTCGCCCAGTTTGAACGCGAGGTCATCGGTGAACGCATCCGCGATAAGGTGGCCGCGTCCCGCAAGCGCGGCATCTGGATGGGCGGCTATGTGCCCCTCGGATACGATGTGCAGGATCGAAAGCTGGTGGTGAATGAGGCCGAGGCAGCCGCAGTGCGGGGGATTTTCCAGCGGTTTATCGAGCTGGGGTCCGCGACCGTGCTGGCGCGGGAATTGCGCAGGGAGGGCTTTCGCAACAAGCAGGGCACGCTGATCGACAAGGGATATCTTTACCGACTATTGAACAACCGGGTCTATCGCGGCGAGGCCTTGCACAAGGGCAAAGCCTATCCCGGAGAGCACGACGCCATCATCGATGCCGACCTCTGGGATCGCGTACATGCCATCCTGCAGGAAAGTCCCCGCAAGCGGGCCAACAACAGCCGCGCGCAAACTCCTGCTCTCTTGAAGGGGCTGATCTTCAGCGAGAACGGTGCCGCCATGACGCCGACCAGCACGAAGAAGGGGGCGAAGCTCTACCGCTACTATGTGTCCATGGACGTGATCCGGAACCGCGAGACCGGCGAAGAGACCGCCCCGATGCGGCTTGCCGCCGGAATGGTCGAGGACGCGGTCGTGACCGAAGTTCGGCAAATCCTGCAAACGCCGGAGGTGGTAACACAAGTGCTGGCCGCCCTGAAACGCGACGGCGGTGGTGCATCCGAAGTTGACGCCATCGCGGCGCTGCATGAGTTCAGCGCGCTCTGGTCGCAACTCTTCCCGGCGGAACAGGCCCGCATCATCCAGTTGTTGGTGCGGCGGGTCACGGTCACCGCCGCCGGGCTCGAGGTCGACATTCGCCGTGAGGGCATCGCCGGGGTCATTCGCGAGATGGTGGCACCCAGCAGGCTGGAGGCTGCGGAATGACCAAACCCAACGACACGATCCGCGTTCTCATTCCCCTGACAGTTCGCAAGAAGAACGGGCGGCCGAAAATCATGCCGCCTGCCGACTACCGGCCGAGCGAGGATCAGGCCCAAGATCCTCATATCCTGCGCGCCATCGGCCGGGCATGGGGCTGGCGGCGGCGCATGGAGGCCGGTGAGTTCGCCACCATCCAGGAACTGGCCGAGGCGGTCGGGCTGGCCGAGCGGCATGTCAGTCGCCAGCTGCGCCTCGCCTATCTGGCGCCAGAGGTGCTGAGGCGACTGACCTGCGGGCGGGAGGCGTCGGCGGTCAGCCTGTACGATCTGTGCTTTCTGGCGGGGGAGATATGGCAGGAGCAGGCAGAGCAGGCGTTTCCCGGCTAGGCTGCACCCATTTGCTACCTCTTGGCTAGACGCTGGCCTTTGGCCTACAACAGAGGGAGCTTGAGAAAACGGCCGGTAAGCGAACTAGACGTTTGCGCGCCCCAAGGACGAGGCCATGAATGACCGTAGATGAACTAATCGAAAAAATTAAAAAGAGCACTCAGCATAATTACCTGTATCACTTTACTGACGAGGCGAACTTCCCTTCGATCAGCGCGAAGGGGTTATTATCCAAGGAGCGCATGAGAGCAGAAGGTTGGTGGCCGCCATTGGCGACCGGAGGAAACGCTTTAAGTCATGACCTAGATACTCATCGCGGCATCGATCCATATGTCAGCCTATGCCTCACAAGAAGCCACAGAATGAAATTTCTCGCCCAGAAGGACGGCCGTCTTCCAAATCCTAGGTATCTAGGAATTCACCCGGAAGTTTTGAAGATTGAAGGTGCGCGGATTGCATTCGGGGTCGCAAATGCAAATGGCGTCGAAATTCTACCGGTAATCGAAGCCGTGAAGAAACTTGATGCGGAGGTCTTATACGATCGCACGAACTGGTCGGATCCGGCTGTTCAGCAACGTCTACAAGCCGCCGAAAAGCTGGAAGTCCTTGTTCCGAATTGTGTGCCAATAGAACTCATCGCTGGAGTCTTCTAATGGCAACTCGCCCGGTTTTCTTCCCCAGCTCGGACGAAGCTCATCTTGTTCACGAGAGATCATTTGAATTCCCATGGTCATCAGGATTCGCAGAAGTCCAAAAAAAGAAAAATATCGATGCCCTGCATTCGGCGGCACGCCAAAGGGGGGTCCAGAAGATTCTTGAGATATCATCAAAGTCATCAGAAGAACTGGGCCGGAAGCTTAGTGCTTTCAGCCTAAAGATCGATATTGGCGGCCAGAAGTTCTCCCTGGAAAGCGTATATCAAGGGTCAAAGGTTTTTGAAAAAGGAGGCCCCTTCCCAGAGATTTTCGATCTTAGCCCTAGAGAGGCCAAGCGGTTTATCAGAGAGGGGGATTTTGGGAAGCTGGTCAAGTTTGAGCTCGAAGGTCAAACATTTCCTCTTTCGCCAATGAATGCGTTCTACGACTGGCTCTACATCCGATCATTGGCTGATCATGCCGAATGGATCAGTCGCAATGTCCACTATGAAGCCTTTACCGACATTGAGTTCAATCCAGCGAAACAAGTGAATTGCCAAGCTCGCGCCTTCGCGGAATACCTCACGCTTCTCAAGAAAGGGAAGCTCTCCGAAGTTGCAAATGACTTCTCAGTCTTTGCCAAGATGATCCGCGCGATTTGATGCGCGGTTTCGGGTGCAGCTTGTTTTAGTGAAAACTCGCCTGAAAGGACGTAGCGGTCAGTGAGACATGCGCGTCCAGCGGCGGGTGCAGCTCGAACGCCTTCGGCTCGCGCGCGAAGTGCCATAGGCGGAACAGGGACCATTCCGAGTGCCGCTCCTGGGACACAGCCAGCTCGTTGCGGCTGATATGGAATGGTGTGCGTTCCCAGCCGTTTGTCGTTTTCACCTCGATCAGGCGCGGGCTGCCGTCCGGTGCGAAGCTGGCGATATCGTAGCCGGCACCATCACCATCCTCCTCCGAGACCCACCGGACCTTGCGCGCAAGATCGTCGCGGCCCGCTGATTTCAGTGCTGCACGTTCGTGCGCCAGCACGCGCTCCTCACCGGCGCGGCCGAGGGTGCGGTTTCGCTCGTCTCTCGCCGCGACATCGAATTTGCGGGCAATGTGGAGCATCTGCTCCAACTCCTGCGGCGGCGGCTGGTTAGATAACGTAGGCGGTGGCCCGATCCAGATCGGCCGCGCCTCCGCTAGGCCAGTCGGCGCTCCTTCACCCGAATGGCGGTCGAGCCAGGCCGGGTTCAGCGCCAGCCATCGCGCCACTGCATCCACCAAGGTCATCTGGAAATTGAACGCGGGCTTGTAGCCGGGGATCCAGTCCTCGCCGAGCCCCTTGAGCACCGCGCTGATATTCTGGTGTTTGAACTCGACTGATCCCTCCGAGCGATCGTTCAGCAGCGGCAGGAGTGCCCGGCGATGCTCGGCCTTACTGTAGCGACGCGCGGAGATGTCATCGGCCAGCATCGCGAAGTAATCCGCGACGATCAGGTCGTTCTCTTGATCTGACCAGGCCCCTTTTGACATTGTGCCAGGTTAGGGGCGGAAACTGCGTTTGTCACCAAAGGCTCCGCGCAACCCTACGAATTAAAGCGCAACAGAACGCCGCCTTCGGATGTCTCTGTTCGCGCCGAGAACAGATGAACCCGCTTCAAATGCGGCGCAGTTCGATTTCAGCACTGTGCTGCGCGCCATCGGCCGGGCATGGGGCTGGCGGCGGCGCATTGAGGCCGGTGAGTTCGCCACCATTCAGGAAGTGGCCGAGGCCGTCGGACTGGCGGAACGGCATGTTAGTCGCCAGCTGCGCTTGGCCTATCTCGCGCCAGAGGTCCTGAAGCGGCTGACCTGCGGGCGCGAGGCGTCAGGGGTCAGCCTGTACGATCTGTGCTTTCTGGCGGGGGAGGCTTGGAGGGAGCAGGCTGAGCGGGTTTTTAGGGCATGAATTTTGGGGCCGTGAAGCACTGGTTTCCTGACCTTATGTAGATTTATGATGTAAAGTGATCGGACAGTGCTTTCTTCGCGCAATCAATTTTTGGATCAGCATCCTATCCGGCTATTGGATTTGCGGTTTTGCGCGGCCGGATATCCTCAAGCGCTGCATAGAACGCAGGCAGCACCAGCAAGATCAGAACTGTCGCCGCCAGAAGGCCAAAGACGACCGAGATCACGAGTGGCTTCAGCGTCTGGGCTTGTGTCGATGTTTCCAACAGCAGAGGGGCCATTCCCATGATGGTGGTCGAGACCGAGACAAAAATCGGTCGGAAGCGCGACCTGACGGCCTCTCCCGCGGCCAGCGCGGCTGAAAGCCCGTCTGCGCGGCGTTCATTGATGACGCCGACCAACAAAATCGCATTGTTTACAACAATACCGGCAAGTGACGCGGCTCCAACCAGAGACGGCATGGAAATGTTGTAACCCATAAGGACATGGCCCCAGATCACACCAAGAAACGCAAGCGGAATGGTGATCATAACGATGAACGGCTCAACATAGCTTCTGAACTGGAAGCTGAGCACGATGTAGATACCTACCAACCCGATCAAAAACCCGCGCAGGATCGAGGCGACGGTCTCGGCTGAATTTGCCGCTTGTCCACCAACTTCGAAGTCGAGACCAGGGGTTGTAGTCACCAAATCAGGGAGAAAACCCTCAGCCAGTTGAGCGGTGATAGCGTCAGCATTGCCCATGCGACCGTCTACGTCAGCAGCGACAGTCAGCGTTCGCAGGCCATTGCGTCGCGTGATGCCTCCCCATCCGCGTGCCTCGTCGATGGTAACGATGCTGGATAACGGCACGGTCCCTCCATCGGGCAGGGCAATTTCGAAGGCATTTAGGTCGGCGCGAGCAGCGCGATCATTGTCGGGCAGCCGCACTTCCAGATCCCAAGCCAGATCGCCGCGCCGGATTTCCGTAAGCTGCGTGCCAAGAAAGGCGGCACGAAGTTGGCCCGCCACTTCCGTGGCGGTCAGGCCAAGCGCCTCTGCCCCCGGCGATAGGGTCAGTCGCAACTCGGGCGCGCCCGGACGCAAGTCGAGGATCGCGTTACGCACACCGGCGTAGGTTTCGAGTTCAGCCAAAGTGGCACGCCCTGCCGCTTCGAGCGTGACAAGGTCAACGTGAGACAGGCGCAGTTCAACGGCTATACCCTGAGGGCCAATCCCCGGTTCAGTCAGGATTAGGGATGATACTCCAGCCAATGGGCCGATTTCCTCTCGCCATAGCGAGACTATCTCATCCAATGTATTTGCGCGGGTCTCGGCGCCGAGAAGGTCCACTGCAACGGTGGCGACATGAGCGCCAGTCTCGCCGGTCGACAGGTTGCGGCCAAGTCGGGTAATGCGACGGATTACGAGTGCCTGCGGCGCAGGCTGTTCGGGCGAGAGGCGCTCATTCACTCGGTCCAGAGCAGCCTCAACCTGTACAACTGCCTCTGTGGTTCGCGCCAGCGGAGTACCGGCAGGCAGCATCAATCGCGCTTCGAGAACATCGCCATCTATTTCAGGCATAGCCTCCCGTTTGACCACGCCACCCATGAGAGCGCCAACCGTCAGGATCAGGGCACCAATGGCTAGGCCTACGACCAGCCAGCGTGCCTTTATCGCTGCGTCAGCCAGACGGCCCACACCACGTTCACGCAAGGTATCAAAGCCTGCATCAAAACGGGTTCGGAAACGAGACGGAGTGGTTTTCTTCATCCCACCTTTTAGGTGATGGGGCAGTATGAAAAAGGCTTCGATAAGCGATGCGGCGAGCGCCGCCAACAAGACTACTGGCAGAACCTCGAGTACGGCACCCAATTCACCCGCCAAGTAAGCAAGAGGAAGAAACACTGCCAACGTCGTTAAGAATGACGATATAACGCCAGGGGCTACAGCTGTGACACCTTTGGTTACGGTCTCGACTGTCGGTTTTTCGGCGGCATGGACCGCGATGGAATCCGCGATCACAATAGAATCGTCCATCACGATGCCGATTGCCATAAGAAGCGCGACCAACGTCATCATATTCAAGCTGAGACCAGTCAATGCCATCCAGAGGAATGCACCGGCAAAAGCGACGGGCAAGCCCATTGCCGCCCAGATCGCGAAACCGGGCCGGAAAAACAAACTCATGACGATGACGACCAGAACCAGGCCGATCACCCCGTTCTGCACCAGCATCACCAATCGATCGCGGATGATGGATGTCACGTCCTGAACGACCTCAACTCGGATAGAGGCAGGTAGGTGAGTAGTTTCTTCGGCTACCAGCGTTGCCACGCCGTCCAGCACGCGCAATGCGTCTGCATTGAGCGCTTTCGCCACGTCAAGCACGATAGCGGGAGCGCCATCGACGAAGGCGCGATCGTGCGGCGGCTCGAAGCGCTCCTCAATCAACGCCACGTCGCTCAGCGTCAGAGTAGCGCCATTCGGTAGCACCATAACGGGGATCGTGGCCAGCGCAGCAGCGGTGTCACGCTCGGCGGTGAAGCGCACAGTAAGTTCGGCGCCATCTCCCTCGAGCGTTCCGATAGGAAGGTCAATGTTCTGCGCAGCGATAGCCATAGCAAGTGCCGCGGGTGTGAGCCCGTGGCCTTCCAGTACTGTGCGCGAGGCAGAAATTGTAAGTGTGCGGGTGCCCAAGCCTCCGCGCGTAACACGGGCAACGCCAGGCAGAGCTGTCAGGCGGTCCAACAGTCCGTCTGCGTAGAAATCCAATTCGCTTAAGGGCAAATCGCCCGAGATCGCAACTGATGTGACAGGATCGGTGCGATGTAGTTCACGGACAACAGCCGGATCTGCGCGATCTGGGAAGGTGTCGATAGCCGAAACCTCGGTCCGCAGAGAGTTAACGAAGCGCAAAGCGTCATTGCCAGGCGCCATTGTGGCTACTGCTCGCGCGCGACCAGCCTGTGCGGTGCAGGTGAAGGTTTCTAGCCCCTCGACACTTTGCACACCGTCCCAGAGAGGCGCGCAGATAGCTGTTTCCACATCCTCGGCGGCCGCCCCTCTGTAGGGTACGACAATCTCGGCTTCCACTGCGCGGAAATCAGGGAAGGTCTCGCGCAAAAGTCCGGGCGCGGCAAAGACGCCTGCGGCGAGAAAAAGAAGAAGAAGAAGGTTGCCCGCCGTCGGATGGCCCGTGAACCAACGTATCATGGCTGGACCTCGATCGGCGTCAGCGCCATGCCGGGAATAGCAGGAGCGATGTCGTCGATGACGACGATTTCGCCCGGCTCGATTCCGTCGGCGATGACGATGCGCCCATTCTGAGAAAGGGCAACAGAGACCGGGCGCAATTCTAAGAGGCCACCGGGACCGACGACGCGTACCATACGGCCGTGGAGCGCTGTTTCAGGAATTACAATGGCATCGGTGAGCGGCGCGCCTTGGAAGGAAATCAGCACTTGCATGTTTGGAACCAGCGGCATGCGGTTTGGTGGGTTAGCTCCAGCGTATGGATTATCGACTGCCACCACGACCGGCACCGTCCGAGCGCGGGCGTCAAGCGCCCCCTCGACCCGACTAATGTGGGCTGACCACATCTGCGATGGATCTGACAACGGACTGAGAACCACATCAATCTGCGTGAAGGGCATGGCGCGCATCATCTCTGAAACAGAGATCGCATCAGGTGTGTCGCCCAATAAGCCGCGAAAGCTGTCGATCGGCAGATGCGCCACGACCTCAGCGGCTGCGATGCCATTAGCACGAATAACGACCTGACCAGGAGCGACGGTTTGAAACAGCTCGGCACCGACCTCGGTGACTCTTAGGTCGAAAGGCGTTCTTATCCCAGTGTGTTCCAGCGCCCTCAAGGCCCGCGCAATGGCGGCCTCGCTGCGTGCGATCTGTGCTGCGATCCGGGCCTCACGAGGCGGGATCAATGCGAGGCTGTTTTCCAGTTCGGTGACAGTGCGGCGAGCCAGAAGCGTCGCGCGCTCGGCCTCATCACCGCGGGATTGTGGGACGGTGCCCTGTGCGGTCAGCGTGCGAATGCGCTCCAGGTCGGTTTCGGCTAGAGCCAGCCGTTCGCGCTCTAATTCCAAGATCCGGGTAGTGTTGGCCGCCTCGGTAGCCAGCTGCGCGCTTTCAGCGTTAAAAGCCGCTAGGTCTGCCCGGGCCTGCGCCAATGCAAGCTCGTAATCGGCAGGGTCAATACGCAGCACTTCGGTCCCGGCCGGGACCAGGCGTCCGGGCTCCAAGTCGGGATGACGCCAGATCACCTCACCCTGCACCTCAGAAACCGCAACCCAGGTCTCGGCCGCACGCAGGTTGCCCCAAACATTTACATTGGGGCGAATGATCTCTGACGTGGCCGTAATAACCCGGACTGGCAGTGCAGGTACCGCACCGTCGACCCGTGCTGGTCCGGGAGCGGATGAAATCAACCAGACTGCTGTAGCGATACCGAGAGCGATGGGCGGGGCCGCAAAGAGAGGTGCCAAGCGCATAAGTTCACCCCTTCGCCTGGCGCATCCGCGCCAATGTGCCGTCGCGTAGAACAAAGTGGTGGTAGAATGCACCCGCGACATGAAGGGCGACCAGTGCCAATAGCACGATTTTCATCACATTATGCCCCTGCGCAGCGGCCTCAACACCTCCGAACCACGCGACCGATCCGCTCATCGGCATCAGGATCATCAACGCATAGAGGCCAAAATGGGTGAGTTTGGAGAGGGCACCTTGCAGCTTGTTGGCTTCAATTGCTTCCGGAACGCCACGCCGGGCGCGCAGAGATAGTCGCCACAGCGCAAAGAGTAAGACGAGAGCTCCGCCCGCGATATGGCTAAGGACGAGCGGATCGAAGCCGATTTCCATTCCGTTAGTCACGCGATCCCACGCGGCCGAAATCGCATCCTTGAAGAGGTATTGCTGGGCGATCAACACAAAGACCAGCCAGTGTAAACCTATTTGTAGGCGAGAATAGCCGGAGGGGGCAGTTTTGACATGCATGGCAGGGACCTTTGTAACTGGACTGGAGACTCGGGATAGTAGTTGTTGGCGTCTCCCTTATATGTTAGTGAGTTATAACTAACAAGAGGTGGCAAATGTCTGGCCGACAGAGCGCAGAAGAGCGAAAGACGCAGATCGTGGCTGCGGTGTTGCGATTGGCCGATGAGATTGGCCCTGATCGGTTAAGTACAACAGATGTCGCTCGCGCCATTGGCCTCAGCCAGCCCGCGATCTTTCGCCACTTCCCGACAAAAAACGAACTCTGGCTGGCAGTGGCCGAGGATATCGCGGAACAGCTGAAGGCAGCCTGGACTACAGCAGAAACCTTGGCTACCGGGCCGAATGATCGATTGAAGGCTTTGATAGAAGCACAGCTATCAGCCATTGCCCACACGCCGGCCTTGCCTTCAATCTTGTTCTCCCGCGAATTGCAGGTAGAAAATCCTGGCTTGCGCAATGTGTTTCGCGAGATCCTTGGAGCATATCAGGGCCGATTGGTTTCTGCGATCCGTGATCAGCAGGCGTCAGGGGATCTGCAGGGTGACGAAAGCCCCGAAGACATCGCCATTTTGTTAACCTCGCTTGTGCAGGGTGTCGCCATTCGATGGACCCTTGGAGCACGTGGCTTTTCGCTCGTCGATGAAGGCGTGCGCTTGCTCGACGTCCAAGTGGGGCTGCTGCGTAGGTAGACTGCTTACCTACTTAAGCGACAACTAACAATTACCACGTATGTCTCCGACACGGGCGACACCCCGCACAACCACGCCGCCTTCGGGTGTCTCTGTTCGCATCGAAAGCAGATACACCCGCTTCAACTGCGGCGTAGTTAGATTTCATCAAATCACTGAAAAGTCGACGCTTTTTGAATCCGCCTCGATTTGGATGAAGGGCGGATGGAAAGAGACCAGGGGCGATCAGAGACGGATTTCGGCGGAAATACCAGTCTCCGAAAGTCGGATAGCCTCGCTAAACCACTTTGAAACAAAAAGAAAAAAGGCCCCGTCAGGGACCTTATCTCGGGTTTGCAATGTGCAAGTGGCGGAGGAGGTGGGATTCGAACCCACGGTACGCTTTCACGCACGCCGGTTTTCAAGACCGGTGCATTCGACCACTCTGCCACTCCTCCGTGGGGGTCGGAAGCCCCCGATAGCGCCTCTTTTGCGATTCTGAAAGTGGCCACGGAAATGGCAATGACCGCAGGATGTTGCCGATTGCGATACGGATGGGTTTGCAGCGCGCGGGGGAAGCTGTATCCTTTGCGCGAATGGCCGGGCCGGACCCGGCGGCATGGACGGCAACGCCTTGGGCAAAGCGCGGATCAAAAAGCGCATGGGGCGGCAGAGCAGGGGAAAGCTGATGAGCTTGCTGAAAGGCGACGGACAGCCGGTGAGACTACTTGGGGCGCTGGCGCTCGTGTTCGCAGTTGCGGGTTGCGAGGACGGGTTTCAATTGCCCTTCGGCCAAGGCGCGGGCGGAGGTGGCAGCGCCACATCGGAGCGTTCTGGCTCGACCCGCCTGGTGGAGCGAGACATCGAAGCGCCCGAGGTGTTCCAGGAAACAGACCAGGGCCTCTGGGACGGACGGCCTTCGCTTGGCGGTGTCTGGGTGGCGCACCCGGATGCAACCGACCCGGAAAGGGTGATCATCCGCAACGAGGCCAATGGCCGGTTCGTCATCGGGGCGCTGTTCCGGCGCGAACGCGACAATCCCGGTCCGGTTCTGCAGGTGTCCTCCGATGCAGCCGCCGCTCTGAACATGGTTGCCGGTGCGCCGACAGAGCTGAACGTGACCGCCCTGCGCCGTGAGGAAGTCTCCGAACCCGAGATCGCCCCCGCCGCAGACACCGCCGCACCGACTGGCGATATCGAGACCTCGACCATCGACCCGATCAGCGTGGCTGCCGCCGCGATTGATGAAGCGGAGGCCGAAGCCGCCAGCCCGGCCCCTGCCCCGCAGACCAGCAGCCTGGACCGGCCCTATATCCAGATCGGCATTTTCAGTGTCGAGGCCAATGCCAACCGCACCGCCCAGATGATGCGCGATGCCGACCTGTCTCCGATCGTGCATGAGCAATCCAGCAGCGGCCGCACCTTCTGGCGCGTCGTAATCGGCCCCGCCCAAACCAGCGCCGAGCGCAATCGCATGCGCGAAACCGTGCGTGGACTTGGCTTCACCGACGCCTATTTCGTTACCAACTGACCTGCGCAAAGAGGACCCATGTTCGCCCGGCTTCACCTCGTCATCGTCTTCCTTCTCGGGCTATTGGCCCTGCCCGCCGCCGCGTTCGAGACCGAGGCCAATGCCGCCTACGTGATCGACCATAATACCGGGCAGGTTCTGCTGGATCTCAATGCCGACGTGCCCTTGCCACCGGCCTCGATGTCCAAGCTCATGACGCTGAACATGGTGTTCGAGGCGTTGGAGGACGGGCGCCTGTCACTCGATACGATGCTGCCGGTCAGCCAGCACGCGATGGATTATGGCGGCTCGACCATGTTCCTCAACACCCGCGACCGGGTCAGTGTCGAAGATCTGATCCTGGGCGTCATCGTGCTGTCCGGGAATGACGCGACTGCCGTGCTTGCCGAAGCGCTGTCACCCGACGGGACCGAAGAAGGATTTGCCGAGCTGATGACACAGCGGGCGCGGCAATTGGGGATGATGAACTCCACCTTCCGCAATTCCAATGGCTGGCCGGAACCGGGGCATGTGATGTCGGCCCGTGATCTGGGCATCTTGGCGGAACGGCTGATCACCGAGTTTCCGCAATATTACCACTACTTCAATATCCGCGAATTCGCCTTTGACGGCCGTGCCCCCGACAACCGCTTCAACCGCAACCCCCTGCTCGGGCTGGGGATTGGCGCGGACGGATTGAAAACCGGCCATACGCAAGAGGCCGGCTATGGGCTGGTCGGATCTGCCGTGCAGGGCAATCGCCGGGTGACGTTCGTCATTTCGGGGCTTGGCAGCGCCGAAGCGCGGGCACGCGAAAGCGAACGCATCGTCAACTGGGCCTTCCGGCAATTCGCCGAACGCGAAGTTGTGACCGAGGGCACCGAAGTGGCGCAGGCCGAGGTTTTCCTTGGCGATGCCGCCAGTGTCGGAATGGCCGCCGCCGAGAGCGTCACCATGCTGCTGCCCGCCCTTCTGGACAGCGAGATGGAGGCGGAGGTCATCTATTCCGGCCCCATTCAGGCCCCAATCGTCGCGGGCCAGGAACTGGGGGAACTGGTCATCCGCGTGCCCGATATGGAGGAACGCCGCGTGCCATTGCTGGCCACGCAGGACGTGGGCACCGCCGGGATCAGGCTGCGACTGCGCACCGCCTTCGAACAGGTCATGCAGATGGTCTTCGGTGGCGGCGATCCTCTGGCCGGCTGATGTTCATTTCCCTTGAAGGCATCGACGGATCGGGCAAGAGCACTCAGGCGCGCCTGCTGTCCGATGCCCTGCGCGCACTGGGCCGCGACACGGTTCTGACACGTGAACCCGGCGGCTCACCGGGGGCTGAGGAAATCCGGGCGCTGGTGCTGGAAGGTGACCCTGACCGCTGGTCGGCGGAAACCGAGATCCTGCTTTTTACCGCCGCGCGCCGCGACCATCTGGAACGCACGATCCTACCCGCTCTGGCCACCGCAAAAGTGGTGATCTGCGACCGCTTCGCGGACAGCACCCGCATGTATCAGGGCCTGTCGCGGGGCGATCTGCGGGCGCAGGTGGATGCGCTGCATTCCCTGATGATCGGGCGCGAACCGGACCTGACGCTGCTGATCGACATGGACCCGGCCAAGGGGCTGGCCCGCGCGAAGGGGCGCAACGGCACCGAGGAAAGGTTCGAGGATTTCGGGCTGGAATTGCAGGAACGCATGCGGGCGGGTTTCCTTTCGCTTGCCGAAGAATTTGCTGACCGTTTCCGCGTGATCGACGGCGACCGACCTCGGGAGGTTGTGGCGGCCGATGTGCTGGCCACCGTTCAGGCGGCGCTGGCATGAAAACCCTGGGCGAAGCCGATGCCCTGCCCGAGGCAGACCGCGCCGAAGGGGCCCCGCATCCACGAGAGGCGCATGATCTTTATGGCCACGCCAAGGCCGAACAGGCCTTTCTGGAGGCCTACAATTCAGGCCGGATGCACCATGCCTGGCTGATCACCGGACCAAAGGGCATCGGCAAAGCCACGCTCGCCTGGCGGATTGCGCGGTTCCTGCTGGCCACCCCGATGGATGAAGGTGACGCCCTGTTCGGTGCGCCTCCGCCACCTGATCGGCTGGATATCTCGCCCGAGAACCCCGTCGCGCATCGCATTCATGCACTGTCGGAACCGGGGCTCTGCCTGATCCGCCGCCCCTGGGATCACGAGAAAAAGCGGCTAAAGACCATGATCACGGTCGATGAGGTCCGCAAGATGAAGGATTTCTTTGGCCTGTCCGCCGGGGGCAACGGGCGGCGCGTGGTCATCGTCGATGCCGCAGAGGAGATGAACCAGAACGCCGCCAACGCGCTTTTGAAGATGCTGGAGGAGCCACCGAAGAACGCCACGCTGCTGCTGGTCTCGCACCAGCCCTCGCGCTTGCTGCCCACCATACGGTCGCGCTGTCGCACCCTGACGCTTGGCACACTTGGACCCGAGGATATGGGCCGCGCCTTACTGCAAGCCGGGATCGAGGCGGCGGACAGCGCCGCGCTGGCCGAACTTGCGGCGGGATCGGCGGGCGAGGCGGTGGCGCTGATCCAGCAAGAGGGCCTGACGCTCTACGCCGAGATCATGGAGCTGTTCGCCACCCTACCCCGCATGGATCGCATCCGCGCCACCAAGCTGGCCGACACCGGCGGCGCGCGCGGGGCCGAGGCGCGGTTTGACCTGACACTTGACCTGATGGACCGGATGATGTCGCGACTGGCCCGCACCGGGGCGACCGGGCAAGCACCGCAGGAAATCCTGCCCGGTGAGGCCGATCTGCTGACCCGTCTGGCGCCCAATATGCAGGCAGGCCGGGCCTGGGCCGATCTTTCCGCCGACCTGACCTCGCGCGCCCGGCGCGGCAAGGCGGTCAACCTTGACCCTGCCGCGCTTCTCCTTGATATGTGTCTTCGGATTGGCAGCACCGCCGAGCGCCTGCCCCTCTGATCCATCCACGGGAAGGCGCAAAGGACGACGCTTGATGAGTGACCTGCCGGATATTGTCGACAGCCATTGCCACCTCGATTTCCCGGATTTCGCCGAGGAATTGCCAGAGGTCGTGCAACGGGCCGTCGATCAGGGCGTCACGCGGATGGTGACGATCTGCACCAAGCTGCGCAATGTGCCCCAGGTTCAGGCCATTGCCGACGCCCATGCGCCCGTCTTCTGGGCTGCCGGAACCCACCCGATGAGCGCGGCGGATGAGCCCATGGCCACGGTCGAGGAGTTGGTTGCACTGGCACAACATCCCAAATTCGTCGGCATCGGCGAAACCGGGCTCGACTATCATTACACCGCCGAGAGTGCAGAGGTGCAGCAGGACAGCCTGCGCCTGCATATCGAGGCTGCGCGCCAGACCGGCCTGCCGCTCATCATCCATTCCCGCGATGCCGATGACGACATGGCCCGCATTCTGACCGAAGAGCACGCGAAAGGCGCGTTTACCTGCGTGATGCATTGCTTCACCTCGTCACCCGCATTGGCGGAAACGGCGCTTGGGCTTGGCTTCTACCTGTCCATGTCAGGGATCACCGCTTTCCCCCGGTCCTCCGATCTGCGCGATATCTTCGCCGCCGCGCCGGTGGACCGCATCCTTGTGGAAACCGATGCGCCTTACCTCGCCCCCCCGCCCTATCGCGGCAAGCGCAATGAACCCGCCTACACCTTCCACACCGCCAAGCGCGCGGCAGAAACCTTTGGCATGAGCGAAGCGGAATTCTTCGCCCAGACCACAGCCAATTTCGACCGCCTGTTCTGGAAGGCCAAGGACTGGAGGCAAGCCGCCTGATGGCAGAACTGCGCTTTACCATTCTTGGCTGCGGATCGTCGGGCGGGGTGCCCCGGCTTGGCGGGCATTGGGGCGATTGCGACCCGGAGAACCCGAAAAACCGCCGTCGCCGCTGTTCGATGCTGATCGAACGTGAAACCGATGCAGGCACCACCCGCGTTCTGATCGACACCTCGCCCGACCTGCGGTCTCAGCTGCTTGACGCAGGCGTGGGGGAGTTGCATGGCGTCGTCTATTCCCACGGCCATGCGGATCATGTGCACGGCATCGACGACCTGCGCATGATCGTCTTCAACATGCGCCAGCGCATCCGGGTCTATGCCGACGGCGCCACACAGAACGACCTGCTCAGCCGCTTCGGCTATGCCTTCGTGCAGCCGGAAGGCTCGGCTTATCCACCAATCCTCGATCTTTGTTCCATAGACGGCGAGATCGAGATCGACGGCCCCGGCGGCCCGATCCGCCTGACCCCGTTCGAGGTGGAGCATGGCAATATCGACAGCCTGGGCTTTCGCATCGGTGATCTGGCCTATCTGCCTGACGCCTCCGACATCCCCGACGCCACCTGGCCCGCGCTGGATGGTCTAGACTGCTGGATCGTCGATGCGCTTCGCCGCACGCCTCATCCCAGCCACGCGCATCTGGACAAGACCCTAGGCTGGATCGAGCGCGCTGGCCCTCGTCGGGCCGTACTCACCAACATGCATATCGACCTCGACTACCAGACCGTTTCCGATGAAACGCCCGGCCACATCACCCCCGCCTATGACGGGCTGGTGATCACCTACGAGGTCTGAATGACCGCCCTTCTTGATGTCGTTTTGCCGGTCTTCCTTGTGCTGGGGGCCGGGTATGTCGCCGTCTGGCGGGGGCTGTTTTCCGACGCCGGCGTTGACGGGCTGATGGTCTTCACCCAGAAATTCGCGGTGCCCTGCCTGCTGTTTGCCGCCATTTCCTCACTCGATCTTGGTCAAAGCTTCGACTGGCGCCTGCTGCTGTCCTACTACACCGGTTCCACAGCCTGTTTCGTTCTCGGCATCCTCGGCGCGTATTATGTCTTCGGACGCAGCCTGCCAGACAGTATCGCCATTGGTTTCGTGGCGCTCTTTGCCAACTCGGTGCTGCTTGGCCTGCCGATCATGGAGCGCGCCTACGGGGCCGAGGCGTTGGTGCCGAACTATGCGATCATCTCGATCCACGCGCCGTTCTGCTACCTGCTTGGTATCACCACGATGGAGATCGTCATCGCCCAGACCCGCGCCCCACTGCGGCTGCTGAAAACCGTTGGCAAGGCGATCTTTTCCAACGCGCTGATGATCGGCATCATTCTGGGGTTCATCGTCAACCTGACCGCCCTGCCCCTGCCGGGCATCGTGGATGAGGCCCTGTCGCTGATGATCCGCGCAGCCTTGCCCGCCGCGCTCTTTGGCCTGGGCGGCGTGCTCTACCGCTATCGCCCAGAAGGAGACGCCAAGGTCATTGCTTATGTCTGCGTGCTGTCGCTGCTGGTCCACCCGGCGATTGCCTTTGGCATGGGGCGCGTGGTGACCGACCTGACAACAGACCAGTTGCGCGGCGCTGTGCTGACGGCGGCCATGGCTCCAGGCGTAAACGCCTATCTCTTCGCAAACATGTATGGTGCGGCCAAACGGGTTGCGGCCTCTGCCGTGCTGATCGGCACGGCGGCCACGGTGCTGACGGCCTCCGGCTGGCTTTTGCTGTTGCCGTGACGCGCTTGTGAAACGGCTCTGTCCAGCGTAATCAGCCCTCTACCCGAAACAGCCCGAGGCGCTTGCCCCCGTGATCCCCGCCCTGAAGACAGCCCTGCGCAATCGCCGCGCGCGCCGCCGAGCAGCGCTGTCCTGTTGGCGTGCAGGTTGGTCGGCGGATCTGGATGCCCCCGGGGCACGCGCAGCTGCGCGCTATGACATGAATGTGCTGGATCATGGTTTCGTCCGGCGGTTCTGGACGAATGCCCGTGAAATCGCGCCGGGCGTCTGGCGATCGAACCAGCCCTCGCCTGAACGGGTGGCCGTGCTCGCGGATATGGGCATTCGCACAATCCTGAACTTTCGCGGCGTCAACCACTGGGGCAGCTATCTGCTGGAGGTCGAGGCCTGTGCCCGCCATGGCATCACCCTGCTGAACGGTCGGCTCAGTTCCAACACCGCCCCGACGCGAGAGGAGATCCACACAGCGCTGGCGCTGATGCAGACAGCCGAACAGCCGATGCTGATGCATTGCAAATCCGGGGCCGATCGGGCCGGGCTGGCCTCTGTGCTTTATCTTCTGTCAAACGGGGCCGGGCCAGACGAAGCCGCGCGGCAATTGTCGTGGAAACACGCGCATTTCCGGTTCACACGCACGGGCATTCTGGATGCGTTTGTTGCCGCCTACGCGGATGCACGCCAAAAGACGGGTATCGGCTTTCTGGACTGGGTCGACACGGTCTATGATCCCCAAACGCTGACCGCTCGTTTCACCGAGACCCGAGGCGGAAACCGATTGCTGGACTGGGTATTGCGCCGTGAATGAGCCCAAGACAAACCTGCTGATCCGCCTGTGGCGGGACCACGTGGTGCAGTTCTGGCCGCTGCTGGTCGTGGCCTTCCTGCTGATGGTGATCGAAGGCGGATCGCTTGGCGCGATATCCTACCTGATCCAGCCACTGTTCGACGAGGTCTTCGTTGCAGGGGACGCGGGTGCGGTCACCTGGGTCGCCATGGCGATCTCGGGCGTTTTCATACTGCGCGCAATTTCAGGTTTCGGGCAACGGGTGCTGATCGTCACTGTCGGCCTGCGCGTGACCACCAATCTGCAATCGCGGCTGCTGGCACATCTGCTGGGACTGGACGCGCGGTACTTTCAGGACAACGCGCCGGGCGCGCTGATTGAACGGGTGCGCGGCGACACGCTGGCGCTGCAAGGACTGGCCAGCGCCACGCTGATGACGCTCGGGCGCGACACCATCTCGGTCATATCGCTGCTGGCCGTCATGATCTGGTCGGACTGGCAATGGGCGCTTCTGGCGCTTGCGGGCGTGCCCTTGCTGATCTTCCCGCTGACCTTCCTGCAAAAGCTGATCCGAAAGACCACCCGCGCTGCCCGCGAAGCCGCCTCGCGCCTCTCGACGCAACTTGATGAGATCTTTCATGGCATCGTGTCCATCAAGGTCAACCGGCTGGAACGCCACGAGGCCAACCGCTTTGATCGCGAAGTGAACGGCTTCCTAGCCGCGCAGTTGCGGGCGGAACGGGGCAAGGCCGCCAACCCGGCGCTGATCGACATTATCGCTGCCATCGGTTTCATGGCGGTGCTGATCTATGGCGGTCATCAGATCATGTCGGGTGACAAGACCGTGGGGCAGTTCATGTCCTTCTTTACCGCGCTGGCACTGGTCTTCGATCCGCTGCGGCGCCTGTCCGCTCTGGCCGGAAATGTGCAGGCCGCCATGGCCTCGCTCGACCGGCTTTACGAAGTGCTTGAGGCGCGCCCGACCATCCTGACGCCCGCTGCCCCCAAACCGCTGGCCGCCGGCGATGTGGTGTTCGACGCGGTCGATTTCGCCTATGGCGACACGCCGGTTCTGCAAGGGCTCAGCTTCACCGCCGCCGAAGGCAAGACCACCGCGCTTGTCGGGCCTTCGGGCGCGGGAAAAAGCACCGTTTTCGCATTGCTGTCGCGCCTTGTGGACCCGGTATCGGGACAGATCACCCTTGGCGGCACCACCACGACCGATGCCGATCTGGAGCGCCTGCGCGACTCCATCGCGCTCGTGGGACAGGCCGAGGCGCTGTTCGACGAAACCATTGCCCAGAACATTCGTCTTGGGCGGCTCGATGCCAGCGATGAAGACGTGCGCGCCGCTGCCGACGCTGCGTCTGTTCTGGATTTCGCCAAGGCCCTGCCGCTTGGGCTGGAGACGCCCGTCGGTCCGCGCGGGTCCGGTCTGTCCGGCGGACAGCGCCAGCGCGTGACCATCGCCCGCGCCATGCTGCGCGATGCGCCGATCCTTCTGCTCGATGAACCGACCTCGGCGCTTGATGCGCAATCCGAGAAACTGGTGGGTGAGGCGCTTTCACGCCTCTCGAAGGGGCGCACCACGCTGGTGATCGCACATCGCCTGTCCACCATCCGTGACGCTGACCTGATCGTCGTGATGGACAAGGGCCGGGTCGTGGAACAGGGCACTCATGAGGCTTTGATGCAGGCGGGCGGGGCCTATGCGCGCCTGCACCAGTTGCAAAGCGCCGGGGTGACGGCGTCGCTTTAACCCGCGCCCCGCCGATTCTTCCTCAGCTACGTGTTTTCCAGCGAAACCCCAAAAAGTGATGAAATCCGGTTTGCGCCGATATCATCCGTTTTCACGATTTCCACCAAAGGTTTAGCATTCCTGCGAGCAGGCAGGCCGCTTTTCTTCGCGTTCACATTTTCCGCTCAGCGGTTGACAGTCTGAAAGAGCCCCAGAACACTGATTGTCAAAGGCCCGGATCGCTCGCCGGTGCCGATCCCGACACCTGTGCCGGAGACAGACATGATCTTTACCCGCAACACGCCCGCAAGGGGCGCGCTTGCCCGACTGATCCTTTCCCTCGCCGCATGCGCGGTCTGCGCCCTTGGGGCGACGGGCGCATCAGCACAGCACCAATCCGTCATCCAACTGGCCAGCTACTACCAGCAACTGGAACATCAGCTCGTGTCGCAGGGGCTCTTGCGGCAGGAACGACGAATCGTCGGCATTGACGCAGAGACCCTGGCGCGCAACTTCATGGCGATTGCGATGCGGTCGGAATATTCCCTTCGCGGTGGCGGCACCGCCCAAGGTGGGGGCGCATCGGCCCTGCGCCGGTGGGAACAGCCCATTCGCCTGGGCGTTCATTTCGGTCCGTCCGTCAGCGGACCGCAACAACAGCGCGACTTGTCCACGGTGCAAAGCGTGGCGCAACGGCTGCAGCGGGCCAGCGGGCACCCGATCCGCGTGGTTGGGTCCAACCCCAATTTTCACGTGTTGATCCTCAATGACGAGGAGCGCGCCAATGCCCGCTCCGTCCTGCAACAGATCGCGCCGGGGCTCAGCCGCGCAGCGCAGGGGGCGATCCTGCGGATGCGGCCCAATACGTTCTGCATGGTCGTGGCCATCCCCGGCGCCAATCCCGCAGATGGCTACCAGCAGGCCATCGCCATCGTGCGCGCCGAACACCCGCCTTTGATGCGCCGGTCCTGTATCGAAGAGGAGCTGGCACAAGGTATGGGGCTTGCCAATGACAGCCCCGAGGCGTGGCCGTCTATCTTCAACGATGACGAGGAATTCGGCGTGCTGACCCGCCATGACGAGCTGCTGCTTCGGATGCTCTACCATGACAGCCTGCGCTGCGGCATGTCTGCCGGAACGGTCGATGATTATGTCGAGGCGCTGGCGCGGACGGTGCTGTCCACTGGCTGATCCGGTTCCGGCTGCAAAACGCAAACCGGCCCCGGCGCTTTCGCGTCGGGACCGGTTCACCGCACCGCATCCATGGGTGATCCGCTTGGGGAGGGGTCGGATCAGGAACAGGGGGACGGTCAGGGATGGGGCGGTCAGGGCAGGCCGGTCCGGCCCGCCCAGGTCTTAGTTGTCGTCGGCGGCTGCCAGTTCCGCGAAGATGCGAGCGGCGGTTTCATTCATGCCAAAGCTCTGGGTCGAGATCACTTCCGAGCCGCTGTTGCGCAGGTAGGATGCGATGGCGAAGTCGCCGTCTTCCTCGGCCTGACGCAGACGCGCCTCATAAGCGACCGATCCGTCAACGGGGTTTGCGCTCCCATTCAGGATGAAGGCTGCTGCGGCCCGGTCATCGCCTTCCAATGCGTCGCGCAGCTGGATCAGTTCAGCCAGGGAGTACTGGCCTGCTTCCACGCCGACGGAAGCGGCAAGGTTGTCGTTCGCGAAGGCCGGTGCGGACAGGGCGGCAACGAGCGAAGCGGTGATTGCGAGGGTTTTCATGGGTCTTTCCTTTCGAGTGTCGTATGTCTGTTTGCGGTGTTGTGGCGGCGGTGCGACCCGCCTTGTGAGGAAGCAGATAGGCCCGGTTTCAGCCGACCAAAACGGCGAAATCGGCAGAGAGTTCTGCGCATTTTCGCACACAATTTTTCGCGACGGAAAGTTCTCGCTCATCACGAGAGAGTGATCACCCCACCCCTTGTGACAGGAAAAGTGGTTTCAATTGGAACCGACCGCATGCTGCCCCTCGCATTTCAGCCCGATATGCGCTTTAATCCACGACAACGCGAATGACCGGTCCCGCCAGACGGCCCGGCACGAGGATACGAGTAACGGGCACGCGCCCAGGGGGCAGTTCATGCCGAAGCACAGGTATACGATCCTGTCGATGATGAAGGACGAGGGCCACTGCCTTCTGGAATGGGTGGCCTATCACCACCTGATGGGCTTCGATAACATCTGTGTCTACACCAACAACTGCCAGGACGGCACCGACGACATGCTGATCCGGTTGCAGGAGATGGGCTATTGCCAGCATTTCCGCAACGAGGTGCCCAAGGGCAAGAAACCGCAGCCCCACGCCCTGTGGCTGGCGGGCAAGAACCCGGAGATTTGCGAGTCCGACTGGGTCCTGACCATGGACGCCGATGAGTTCGTGAACATCAAACTGGGTGACGGCACCGTTCAGGAACTGGTCGATGCCATGCCCGATGGTACCGAAGGCATCATGATCACCTGGCGCTTCTATGGCTCCAACGACATTCTGGACTGGCGGCCCGGTCTGGTGACCGAAAGCTACACCCACGGCGCGCCCGATCGGTTCCGCAAGGGCTGGGGCGTCAAGTCGATGGTACGGCCCTTCCCCGATATGAAATTCGGCATCCATCGCCCCTCGATCAAGCACAAGGCGTCGAAGGAAGGGCAGGTCGAAAAGCTGCTGGCGCTGAAATGGATGAATGGCGGCGGCAAGCCGATGACCGAAAGCTTCAAGAAAAGCGGCTGGCGATCAACGGGGCCGACCCTGTCCTATGACTTCGTCGAGCTGAACCATTACGCGGTCAAAAGCTACGAGGCCTACCTGCTGCGCCGCCTGCGCGGCAACGTGAACAACAAGGAGGACAAGTATAACGCCTCCTATTTCTCGATCTTCGACCGCAACGAACAGGAACCCAATGTCAGCGCCGCCCGTCATGCACCCAAGGTCAAGGCGCTGATGGCGGAGATGCTGAAGGACAGGAAACTGGCCGAGTTGCAGGACAAGGCGCTGGCCTATCACGCCGCCCGCGTCGATCAGCTGCGCCATACGGGTGAATATGACGAATGGGTCGAAAGCCTGAGGGAAGCGGGCGCGGTGCGCATCGACCAACTGGACGAGGTGCTGTTTACCCAGCATCTGCCGAAAGACACTCAGGAACTGGTGCGCAAGATGCAGGCCGATGGCGTGCCCAACAAGACCATCGCCAAGATGATCGCGCGGTCCACCGGCATCCGCAATGCCGAGAAGCGGCAGGATGCGACGGACGCGGAAGAACTGGCCAAGATGACCGGGGTCGACCTCGAAACCGGTGAACGGCAGGATAAGAAATCAGAACCCGAACAGCCCCCCGCCGCCAACCTGGCCCCGGAAACCCGCGCCCGGCTGATCGCGCTAATCCAGAAGGCCCGCAAGACCGGCGATGTGATCGACGAAACCGGGGCTGCGATATCCGAACCGGAACCTGCTGCTATGCCAGACGACAAACCCGCCACGCCTTCCCTGCGCCCCAAACTATCGCCCCCCTACCCCGGCAATGGCCGCAAGGTGGTGCTCTCGACGATGAAGAACGAAGGCCCCTATCTGCTGGAATGGATTGCCCATTACCGCAACCTGGGCTTTGACGATTTCGTGCTCTTTTCGAACGATTGTACCGACGGCACCAACCTGTTGCTCAACCGGCTCGACGCCATGGGGATCGTGCATCATTACGACAACCCGCTCGGCCCGCGCATGGACCCGCAGCGCCGTGCCTATTCCCGCGCCAACCAGATGGATGTGGTGCGCGATGCGTCCTGGGTGCTGATTGCCGATGCGGATGAGTTCCTCAATGTCCATGTGGGCGACGGTACCGTTGACGCGCTGCTCGACGCATGCCCAGACAATACCGAGGCCATCTCGATCAACTGGCGGCTCTTCGGCTCTGGAGGTCAGCGGCACATGATGCCCGACCCGGTCACGCAGCGCTTTACCCGCGCCTGTCGCATCGAGGACCCCGAAAGCGGGCTGGTCTGGGGATTCAAGACGCTTTTCCGCCCGGCCAGTTTCGACTATTTCGGCGTTCACCGCCCCCGCTTTGAAAAGAAGGTCGAGATTCACCCCGATCAGGTCAATTGGGTCAATGCCCGTGGCGAGCCGATGGGCGAAAAATACCTGCGTGGGGGCTGGCGGTCGAACAAGGACATCGTCGCCTATGACTTCGCGCAGATGAACCACTATGCGATCAAAAGCCGCGAGGAGTTTCTGCTCAAACGCCTGCGCGGCACCGCCAATTCAAAGGACAAAAGCCGCATCGACCTGGGCTATTGGGACAAGTTCGATCTCAATTCCTGTGAAGATGCGTCGATCCGGTCAGGCGATCTTCAGGGACGGATGGACGAGATGTTGCAGGACGGCGATCTGGCCGCATTGCACCGCGCCACGCTGGACAGCGCGCTTCGCACCATCGAAATGCAGCTGGAGGACCCGGAACTGCGCGACTTCGTCGAAGGCAACAGCCCGGCAGACGTGGCCGCTCAGTAAGGGTGCTCGCGCCCGTCCCATGTCAGGAAACAGCCGGTCGAGGCCAGAGACAAGCCGTCAAAGCGCGCCAAAAGCCCCGCTGCGGACTCCGCCACCGTGATATCGGCAGCCGTGCCGCCCATGTCCGTCTGCACCCATCCGGGATGATAGATGCCCACGGCAATCCCCTCGGGCAGCAGTTCCGCCGCAAGGTTGCGCCCAAGGTTCAGTGCCGCCGCCTTGGACGCCCGGTAGATGAACGACCCGCCCGGCGCGCGCGTATCGCTGCCCATCTGTGACCCGATGATGGCGATCTTCGCGCCTGACGCGGCGCGCAGTTGCGGCAACAACGCCTGAACCGTCAGGAACACGCCGGTCACGTTGACGGCAAAGGTCTCGGCCCAAAGCTCTGGCGGAAATCCGTCATCAATCTGGTGCAGCTTGTCCAGATACACGCCCGCGTTGCACACCAGCAGATCGACCGGGGCAGGATGCGCGTGTGACAACGCCGCGACAGAGCCCGGATCGGTCACATCCAGTGCATGCCACGCCCCGACGTCATGGGTCTGACCATCGCGGCAGGTGCCCATAACCTCATCGCCGCGCGCCGACAGCCCCCTGACCAGTTCCAATCCGATGCCACGGGACGCCCCGGTCACGACTGCGCGCATGTCAGGTGCTCCGGCTCTTTGGGATGATCGGCAAGGGCGCGACGGGAATGCCATCCTCGATCAGCGCCTTGGCCTCTTCCGGCTTGGCCTCGCCGTGGATCAGCCGGTCGGGTGCCTCGCCCAGATGGATCTTGCGCGCCTCGCTGGCAAAGTTGCCGCCCACATAGGTGGAGTTCTCCTCCACATGTTTGCGCAAGGCCTTGAGAGCCTCTTCCATCGGGTTGTCCGGCTGAGACAGCTTGAGCGGTGCCGAGCCCTCGCGCTGCGGGGCGGATTTCGCCACGCCCGGCGCCATCATGGCCTTTTGCACAGCGCCGCCGCCACAGACGGAACACGACAGCATCCCCCGCCCTTCGAGCGCCTCGAAGGCTTCGGCGGATTTGAACCAGCTGTCAAAGCTGTGGCCATCGGCGCATTTGAGCGTGTAGCGGATCATGATTTCAAAACAGTAATCTTCGCGGGTGCAGAATCAAGCCCTGCAACGTCACACAGGCGTCACAAGTACTTTCCCGGAGTGAAATTGCGAATGATTTTCTTCAGTTCCGGTTCATCGACGCGGGCCGCGGCCTTGCGTTGGGAAAACCATTTCAGCTTGCGAATGCCTTCCTCGGGAAACTCTCGCTCCAGCTTGCGCACTTCCAGCGGAAACACGGCAACGATGCAAGGGGTCCGGCCATCATCCGGCAGCGACTTGGTATAGGAATAAAAGCCTGCGCAGGTTTCACTGATCACCCCGCGCAACCCGCCTTCCTCCCACGCTTCCTGCGCGGCGGCCTCGGCCGGAGTCTTGCCATCCATCGGCCAGCCCTTGGGAATGATCCAGCGCCCGGTATCGCGGCTGGTCATCAGCAGGATTTCAACCTCGGACTTCCTGCGCCGGAACGGAAGCGCGGCGAACTGCATTCGCGGCTCGCGCTTCCCCGCGCCGTCCAGTCGCATGGGCGCCTGATATGTTCGAAAGCTTCCCATCTGCGCTTGGGTGCCTCTTGTTGTGACGGTGCTGCTCAGCCATCAATCTAAGCGGAAATTCCGGGATCGCAAACAGAAGGGCTTGAATTGCGGCCATTGGGCGCGAAGTCTTTCCGGACAATGGCCGGAAAATCACGCATGACCGATACCGATCCCCCGCAAGGCCCCTCTGACGGGGAAACCCGGCCGCTGTTCTTCGGCTCCGATATCTATCGCCATTCCTCTTACGGTGCGCATCACCCCCTGCGGGTGCCGCGTGTTTCGACCGTCATGGACCTGTCGCGCGCCTTGGGCTGGCTACCGCCCGACCAATACCGAAACAGCCCTCGTGCCAAGCCCGCCGCTCTGACGATCTGGCATACACCCGACTATCTCTCTGCCCTGCAAGAGGCCGAGGCACGGCAAGAGGTTAGCACGGAGACCCGCGAGCGACACGGGATCGGCACTGTGTCGAACCCGGTCTATGGTGAAATGTTTCGCCGCCCCGCCACCGCCGCAGGGGCGTCCCTGCTGGCAGGCGAGCTGCTGGCTGGTGGCGGTGTCATCTACCATCCCGGCGGCGGCACCCACCACGCCCTGCCTGATCGCGCAAACGGGTTCTGCTACCTCAATGACCCGGTTCTTGCGATGCTGTCCCTGCGACGCGCCGGTGCGCAACGCATCGCCTATGTCGATATCGACGCCCATCACTGCGACGGGGTCGAACATGGCTTTGCCGGCGACCCCGACACGCTGCTGATCTCGGTGCACGAGGACCGCCGCTGGCCCTTCACCGGGGCACTTTCTGACGACGGCGGTGGCAACTGCTTCAACCTGCCGGTGCCGCGCGGGTTGAATGACAGCGACATGGCGCTGATCCGCGACCACCTGATCCTGCCCGCGCTGCACGCCTTCCGCCCTGACGCCATCGTCCTGCAATGCGGGGCGGACGCGGTCGAGGAAGACCCACTGTCGCGCCTGACACTGTCCAATAACGCACATTGGGCCGTGGTCCGGGCAATCATGGACCTGAACGCACCCCGCCTGCTGGTTCTGGGCGGGGGTGGCTACAACCCGTGGTCCGTCGGCCGCCTCTGGACCGGGGTCTGGGCCACCTTGAACGGTCTTGAGATCCCCGACCGCCTGCCGCAAGGGGCCGAGACGATTCTGCGCGCGCTGAGATGGGACAAGGCCCGGCGCGGGAAGAACCCGCCAGACCACTGGTTCACCACCCTGCGCGATACGCCTCGTGACGGGCCGATCCAGAGCCAGCTTCGCCACGATCTGGGGCGACTGACCGCGCGGCTCAGTCGATGGTGAACTCCACGATCACGTTTTCCCGATCCGGGTACGCGGAACCCTTGCTGATATAGACCTCCAGCCAATTGGACTGCAGCAGGAAGGACGTGTCGATCTGGTCGGGGCCGGTTTCGGGCGTATCAAAGGTCGTGTCGGTTCCGCCGATGATCCGCACATGCGCGGCCTGACCCGGGCGGACGCGAAGGAAGAAACACTCGGTCAGCGCGTGATAGGAGGTTGCGTGCACCTGCGCGGAATTGGTTCCGGGGGCGAATTCAATCACCCTGCATTCGGCATGGGCGGCGGCGGTGGAAAGGGTCAAGGCGGTCAGGGCAGCGGCAAGAAGGCGGGTCATGGTCAGGGGCTCCGGGATCAATCATTGTGTCTGCCCCGAGCCTAGTCACAACAGCAAGCAGAGGGCATGGGGGCAATCCCCCATCCTTCCCCCCTGGAAAGAACGCCCCCAAGGATCACCGCCTTGGGGCACGTTGTTTAATGCTATTCAGGTGCTCAGCCGCCTGTTTCAGCCAGCGGTTGCAGGAAGTCGAAATCGCACCCCGCATCGGCCTGAAGCACGGTTTCCGCATAGAGCCGATCATAGCCGCGCCGTTTCTCGGGCGGGACATTGACCGGCTGCCATTCGGCGCGGCGGCGGGCAAGCTCGTCCTCGTCGACCAGCAATTCGATGGACTTGTTGGCCACCGACAGCCGGATCCGGTCACCATCGCGGACCAATGCCAGTGGCCCGCCCACGGACGCCTCGGGCGCGACATGCAGCACGATGGTGCCAAACGCGGTGCCCGACATGCGGGCATCCGAGATGCGGACCATGTCCTTCACGCCCCTGGAGCTCAGCTTCTTCGGGATCGGCAGGTAGCCCGCCTCGGGCATGCCGGAGGCGCTTTTGGGCCCTGCATTCTGCAAAACCATGAAATCGTCCTCGGTAATGTCGAGATCGGGGTCATCCACGCGGTTTGCCAGGTCCTCCAGTGAATTGAACACGACCGCGCGGCCTTCCTTCTCGAACAGCGTCGGATCGGCGGCGGAGCGTTTCAGGATGGCGCCACGGGGCGCGAGATTGCCGAACAGCGCGACCAGCCCGCCCTGCGGTTCCAGCGGCGCCTCGGCCTTGGCGATGATCCGGTGATCGACATAGCCGGGGTCTTCCTCCAGCCGGTCGCCGAGTGTCGTGCCCGCAACGGTCAGCGTGTCGAGATGCAGGAGCGGTTTCAACTCGCGCAGAACCGCGCCCGCGCCACCGGCGAAGAAAAAATCCTCCATGTAGTGCTGACCCACGGGTTTGAGGTTGACCAGAACCGGCGTTGTGTCCGACAGCTCGTTCAGGCGCTCCAGGGAAATCTTGATGCCAAGCCGCCCGGCCACAGCCGTCAGGTGAACGATGGCATTGGTGGAGCCGCCCACGGCCAGCAAAATCCGAACGGCGTTTTCAACCGATTTCTCGGTGATCACCTGGCTTGGGCGGATCGGGTTGTCGATCATCCGCGCCGCCGCGAGCCCCGAAGCCTCTGCCGCGCGCAGACGGTCGGCATGGACCGCCGGGATCGCGGCGGTGCCGGGCAGCGACATGCCGAGCGTTTCGGCGATACAGGCCATGGTCGAGGCCGTGCCCATTACCGCGCAGGTGCCCGAGGTCGTGGCCAATCGCCCCTCGATATCCTCGATCTGCGCCTTGGAGACTTCGCCCGCGCGAAACTTGCCCCAGAACCGACGGCAATCGGTGCAGGCGCCGAGCCGTTCCTCCTGGTAGCGCGAGGTCATCATCGGCCCCGCCACCAGTTGCACCGCCGGCAGATCGGCAGAGGCCGCGCCCATCAGCTGCGCGGGCACCGTCTTGTCGCAGCCGCCAAGCAACACCACCGCATCCATCGGTTGGGCGCGGATCATTTCTTCCGTGTCCATCGACATCAGGTTGCGGAACTTGAGGCTGGTGGGGTTGAGATAGACCTCGCCCAGAGAAATCGTCGGAAACTCGATTGGCAGCCCGCCGCCCAGAAGAACACCGCGCTTTACCGCCTCCACCAGTTCGGGGAAATGGCGGTGGCAGTTGTTGAAGCCCGAAAAGCTGTTGGCGATGCCGACGATGGGTTTCTTCAGAACCTCCTTTGAATAGCCCATGGAGGCGGCAAAGGAATTGCGCAGGTAGACCGAGAAATCCCGGTCGCCATAGTTTGTCAGCCCGCGGGCGAAGCCCTGGTCCTTCTTGTCGGTCATGCGCCCTGCTCCGGCAGCTTGGTCTTGATATATTTGGGGTTGAGGTAGTCATGAATGCCGAGCGATCCGCCCTCACGCCCCATGCCGCTTTCCTTGATGCCGCCAAAGGGGGCCTCGGCGGTGGCCAGCAGCATTTCATTCACGCCGACCATGCCAAGCTCCAGATCCTCAGAGGCGCGCGTCGCAAGGCCGAGATCGTTGGTGAACACGTAGCCCGCCAGTCCGAAGGGCAGCCCGTTGGCGCGTGCCATCACCTCGTCGTAATCGGTGAAGGTGGTGATCGGCGCGATGGGGCCGAAGGGTTCCTCGGTCATCACCATCGCGCTGTCCGGCACCCGGCCCAGAACTGTCGGCTCAAAGAAATAACCCTGGTTGCGGCCATCGGGCACGCGGCCACCGGCCAGCAGTTCCGCGCCTTTCGACACGGCATCCTCGGTCATCTTGCGGATGGTCTCCACCCCGCGGCGGTTGGCCATCGGGCCGACCTGAACGCCGTCGTCCAGACCGTTGCCGATCTTGAGGCCCTTGGCGATTTCCGCGAAGCGGCCCGCGAATTCCTCATAGCGGGATTCGTGGACATAGAACCGGGTGGGCGAGATGCAGACCTGCCCGCAATTGCGGAACTTGGTGGGCGCGCAGACCTCGGCCGCTTTCACCGGATCGAAATCCTTGAACACGACGACGGGGCCGTGCCCGCCCAGTTCCATGGAGACTTTCTTTACCCCTTCCGCGGCCAGCGACAGGATCTGCTTGCCAACCGGAACCGAGCCTGTGACCGAGACCTTCTTGACGATGGGGGAGCGGATCAGTTGTTCCGCGATGGCCCCGGAATTCCCGGTCACGAAATTCACAACACCCGGCGGAAGGCCCGCATCCTGACAGGCCTGAACCAGTGCCGCGCAGGAGGCCGGGGTTTCCCCCGCCGGCTTGATAATGATGGAACAGCCCGCCGCAATGGCCGGGGCGATCTTTCGCGCGGGCAGAAGCGCGGGAAAGTTCCACGCGGAAAACGCCGCGACGACGCCGACGGGCTGGTAGATCACCGACATGCGGCTGTCGGCGGTACGCGCCTCGATCAACTGGCCGTAGATGCGCTTGGTCTCCTCGGAATACCACTCGAACTGGTCGGCGGCCGCGTTGGTTTCGCCAAGCGATTCCGCCTTGGGTTTGCCGGTTTCCAGCGACATGAGCGTTGCGATCCGGTCGGCTCGCTCGCGGATCAGGTCGGCCACGCGCCGGATCTTCGCCGCCCGGTCCCAGGTACCGACGCGCCGCCAGGTCTCAAAGCCTGCGCGTGCGGCGGCAAGGGCCGCATCCACATCGGCCTCTGTTGCCATGGCGATGGTGCCAAGCGTTTCCTCGGTCGCGGGATCGGTGACGGGCTTGGTCTGACCGTCGGAAGAGTCCCGCCAGTCGCCGTCGATGAAGAGTTTGAGATCCTGATACATGCTGCCCCTCAGATCTTGGAGTTCAGGTAAGCCGCCTGGACGTCATCCACCCAGTTGCCGACATTCCAGGAGCCATAGGCCCCCATGGACGCCATCGGATCGCGCCCCGCGTAGACCGGGATATGCACCAGCGACAGCCCGTCATGGGAAAAGGCATTGTCCAGCGCGGCGTTGAGGCTGGCCTTGGTCGTGCCCGCATAGATCGCCCGCACACCCGACACGGCGCCTGCCATGGCGGCGTAGTCAACGGCGACGGAGTCATTGGTTTTAAACTCTCGCCCGTACTGGTCGTATTGCAGCCCGGTGATCGCCGCCATGCGCCGGTTGTCAAAGAGCGCGATCATGCCCCGCACACCATGTTCCACCGCGTCAATCAGGATTTGCGGGTTCATCATGAACGACCCGTCCCCGGTGAAGGCGATGCCATAAGGGGCGTCGGCCTCCCCCGACAAACCGAGCAGCGCGGACCCGGAAAAGCCCATGAAGCTCGCGCCGGTTTCGGTATAGGTCTGGCCCGGCAGGTCATCCTCGACAATCTGGAATCCGTTGGCCTGCACGTCGCCAGCATCGAAGAACTTGATTGCACCAACACGGTTGGCGAAGGAGGACACGGTGTGGATAGCGGCGGGCTGCGTCAGGACGGGCACTTTCCAGACCTCGTCCGCAATCGGCGCGGCCCCGGTCCGTTCTGCCTTGAAGCGGGTCCATTCATCTTTCTTGGCCTCGCATTCGCGCAACCAGTCGGTGCGCAGCTCGGCCCCGGTGCTGTCGCCTAGGTATTCCAGCAGCTTGCCGATCACGGCGCTGATGTCACCCGGTAGGCCCACGGTGTTGGCGTAGTGGTCGAGATCGTCGAAATCGCCGTTGATGTTGATGACGGCCTTCGCGTTCGGATAGCCCGCGCCGGAGCAATCGGCCTGGCAGACGCCGCGGCTGCCGATGATGACCACCGCCTCGGCCTGTTCCATTGCGTGGTTGCCGCTGATCGAGCCCTTGGAGCCACCCACATGCATGTTCTGCACATGGGCATCCATCATCACGCCGGTCGATCCCGGCGACAGCACAACCGGCGCGCCGATCCGCATGGCGAACTCGCGCAGCGCCTCGTGATGTTTGCGGGTGCCGCCTCCGGCCTTGATCGTGACCTTTTCAACGCTGCGCAGGATACCCGCCGCCTCTGCGAAGGCGTCGGCCGTCGCAGGCACCAGTGGCGGCTGAGCGCTCCGACCCGGCAGGGTGCCGGTGTTGACCTTCACCCGCTCTGGCTGGGTGTTGATCGGCAAAAGGATGTAGAACGGCCCCGCCTTGTAGGGGTGGTGCACGCAGGCCGTGCCCCGGCGAAGGCACTCGCGCAACGCACCGGGCGTGTGCAACGTGTAGGACTGCCCCATCAGCGCGCCCATCTTGCCGAAGATCCCCTGTTCGGGTTTCGGCACCTGCTGCATGTTGTAGCCTTCGCCGCGCGTCGTCTCGTCGCCGTAGATATGGTAGACTCCCACCCCGTTGGATGCGGCGGCCAGTGATCCCGCCATCGCCTGCAAACCGCCCGGACCGATGGATGTGACCACTGCGGGCGTCTTTCCCGTCACCCAGGCATGGGCGGTGGCGGCATGGGCCATTTCCACCTCGTTGCGGCAGTTGACGACATTCACGACGCCTTCCTCGTGGTAGATGCGCAGCACCTCACCCAGGTCGGTCGAACCGTGACCGAAGATCGCGTAATACTGGGTCACGCCCTGTTTCAGAAGGCCGACGATCAACGCCTCCGACAGCGTCAGTTCGACAATCCCCCCGCCAAATGTCATGTCCACATCGGCCTTGGCCAACCGGACTGCGCGGGCGCGGATTTCGCGGGCGACGGGATCGTTCTTTTCGGTTTCGTCAAGCATCGGCTTTGACCTCGTTCTTGGGTTGTTTCTTGGCCTTGAATTCGCTCACGGCCTGAAGACCGATCACCAGCAGGGCGAGGGAGAAGAAAATCAGCACCGTGGGCGAGCTGTAGAAGATCTCGGGATCGCCCATGGACAGCATCATCGCGGTTCGGAACTCGTTTTCCAGCGTCGGCCCCAGCACCATGCCGAGGATGATCGGCGTGATCGGCACCCGGAACGAGACCAGCACATAGGCCGCAACCCCGATCGCCCCCATGGCGTAGATGTCGAAGACGCTGTTGCGGATCGAAAAGGCCCCGATGGCGCAGAGCACCAGGACGGCAACCGCCAGCAGTTCGCGGGGGATCTTCAGCACATGCACGAAGAGGCGGATGCCCATCAGTTGCAGGCCAAGCACCCAAAGATAGGCCAGCACCACGGCGACATACATGCCATAGACCTCGCCCGAATGGTTCATGAACAGCGCCGGACCGGGGGTGATGCCGTGGATCATCAGACCCGCCAGCACGATGGCTGTGGCCGGATCGCCGGGAATACCAAGCGACAGCAGCGGGATCAGCGTGCCGCCCGTGACCGCGTTGTTGGCGGTCTCGGGCGCGACGACACCCTCGATATTGCCCTTGCCGAAACTCTCGGGCTTCTTGGAGAACCGCTTGGCGTGGTCATAGGCGAGGAAGGAGGCGATGGCGCCACCGGTTCCGGGAATGGCGCCGATGCCGGTGCCCATGACCGAGCATTTGATCATCAGCCAGAGGTTGCGGCCAAGCAGGCCAATCGAGGGCAGTTCCGCCTTCACGCGGCTGATCCTCTGGGATTTCTCCGGCATGGAGGTCTTGACCGCAAAGGCTTCGATGATGAAGGGCACCGCAAAAAGACCGATCATGGCCACCAGCAGATTCACCCCCTGCATCATGTTCACGCTGCCGAAGGTCATGCGCTGCACACCGTCAATCGTGTCGATGCCGATGGTCATGATCATCAGGCCGAGCGCCCCGCTGATCAGCCCCTTGATAAGTGATCCACCGCATAGGCCACAGATCGTGGACAGGCCGAAGAGGACAAGCGCGAAGATCTCCGCCGGGCCGAAGGAAATGGCCACGCGCGACACCAGGTCGACCGAGACGATCATCACGATCAGGCTGAAGACACCGCCGAAGACCGAGACAATCACCGCCGTGCCAAGCGCGATAGAGGCATTGCCCTGCTTGGTCATCGGGTGGCCGTCGAGTACCGTCGCGGCGGCAGAAGGCGTGCCGGGGATGCCCAGAAGAATGGCCGAGACCGACCCGCCGGTCATGCCGCCGATATAGGTGCCCAACAGCAGACCGATGGCGGGCACCGGGTCCATGCTGAAGGTGATCGGCAAGGCCAGCGCCAAAGCGACCGTGAAGGTCAGTCCGGGGATCGAGCCAAAGATCAGCCCGATCAATGCCCCAAGACCAATCGAGGCAATGGCCATGGGCGTCATGGCAGACGCAAGAGCTTGAAGGAAGATGTCCATGGCGGTTATCCGATATTGAACCAGCTGCCATTGGCCAGGTAGATCCCGAGAAGCTTCTCGAAGAACAGCCAGCAGCCGAGTGTCATGCCAAGGGTCATGCCAAGGATCGTTTTCCACGATCTCAGGCGCAGATGGATGACCAGCACGAATAGGATGAGAATGGGCGTGGCGATCAGGAAGCCGAGTTTCTGCAAGAGAAACCCGTAGGCAGAGATTTCGATAGCCACTAGGATCATGGATCCCCAACGTTCGGAGGACGCCTCTTCAATGGCATCCACATCGACCGTACCTTCCTTGCCTGCCGGGGTTCGACCCAACACGTAAGTTCGGATCAGCAGCAGGATGCAGAGCCCCCCGAGGATGATCCCGAGCACCATGGGAAAGGCTCTCGGTCCGATGTCGCCATGCCCCCAGCCCGTCGGGATCGTATCAATGACCAGCCAGGTCCAGACCGCCGAAAGCGCCAGCAGGCTCAGGCTCAGGGCCACGTCTTTTGCACTGTTGGTCATTGATACGTCTCCTGCTGTTCCGGCTTACTGGGCCATGCCGAGTTCGGTCAGCAACGCGCCATAGAAGGCATCGTCCTCAGCGATCAGCGCACCGAATTCAGCGGCGGGCAGGAAGGCCGGGGTAAAGCCGATATTGCCGGATGCTTCCTGGAATGCGTCGCTCATGACGGCGGCTTCCGCTGCGGCCTGAAGGGCGGCAACAACGTCATCGGGGGTGCCCGCCGGGGCGGCCAGACCGCGCCACATAGAGATATTCACGTCATATCCCTGCTCCATCGCCGTGGCGACATCGGGCAGCACGTTGACCCGCGTGTCACCGGTCACGGCCAGCACGTTCAGATCGCCCGCCTCGACATAGGAGGCAAACTGGCCGGGCCACTGGATGGCGGCGTCGATGCGTTCCGCCAGCAGTTCCACTGGGGCACGCCCGTCGCCATAGGCGATATAGGCAACCTGCTCACCGATCCCGAGCGCATCGAAGAGCGCCGCCGAGGTCAGGTGGGTAAACGACCCGCGCCCGGAAATGCCGACCCGCAGCACATCACCAGAGGCCTGAACGGCTTCGACCATGTCGGAGAGGTCTTCCCACCCGGTCGACGCATTCACCGCCAGCGCCGGGATCTCGGTCGAGACACGGGCGATCGGTGCGAAGGCCTCGTAGTTGAAGTCGATCCGGCCCATGTGATTGCCGGTGTTGATGGAATTGGAATTCCAGACGATGTTGTAGCCATCCGCGGGCGTGTTCACCACGTAGGAATAGCCGACCGCGCCACCGCCGCCGGTCCGGCTTACGGGCACGATTGGCTGGCTCATTTCCTGCGACATCAGGTCGGTCAGAAGCTGTGCGATGGAATTCGCCGTGCCACCGAACAGGATGGTCATCTCGATCGGCCGGTCGGGGAACTCTGCCTGAGCGGTCCCGGCGAAGCTCATCGCTGCGGCGGCCAGCAGGCCGGTTGTGGCTCTGCGCAATGTCTTGATCTTTGTCATTGTCTTTCCTCCCAGTTGGTTGGTGTTCTGCGCCCCCTCCTCCGGAGACGCGGTCTTTCGCGTGTCAAAGGCCTCTTCTGTGGGCCTCGGCACGATCCTGCCGCGCCGATTGCGCGATCTGTTCCCGGCCCGGCACATGGTTGCGCAGGGCATCAAGGATCTTTTCGGGTGTTGCGGGCAGCGATTTGATGCGCACGCCGATGGCGTCGTAGATCGCGTTCATGATCGCGGGCGCGGTCGGCACAAGCGCCGGTTCCCCGATGCCCTTGGCCTGAAGCGGGCTCAACGGATCGGGATCCTCGACGATGGTGCAGTTGATCTGCGGAATGTCCAGCGAGGTCGGCAGGATATACTTGGCGAACCCGTGGGTCGTCGTATAGCCGTTCTCGGTCTGGTAATCCTCCATCAGCGCCTGGCCGAGGCCCTGCACCACGCCGCCCTCGATCTGGCCCTCGACCCCGCGCGGGTTGATCGCCCGGCCCACGTCATGGGCGGCCCAGATGCCCAGAACCTGCACCTCGCCGGTCCAGGTATCGACCTCGACCTCGGCGATCTGGGTGCCGAAGACATAGGCCTGCCAAGGGCTGCCGGATCCATCGACGGGATCGAGCCCGGTGCCATGCGCGGTGAAGGATGCGGACCCCACAGGCACCACGCCGCGCCCCTTGCAGGTCTTCACAGCCTCGTCCATCGACATGCGCAGGTTGGTGTCCTGCGCCCAAAGCTCGCCGTTGAACGCGCGCAGGCTGTCGACCGGCACATCCCAGTGATCGGCGATCTCGGCGAAGAGCTTGGCCCGCGCATCGCGCGAGGCCAGGGCCACGGAGTTCCCGATCATGTAGGTCTGGCGCGTAGCACCCGCATGGGCCGCCTCGGGCGAGCGCGAGGTGTCGTTGTCGCCGATTGTCACGTCCTCGGGGCGCACGCCCAGTTCCTCCGCCGCGACCTGCGCCAGCACCGTCAGGATGCCCTCGCCGATCTCGGTCACGCCGGTGACGATCTTGGCGGTGCCGCCGTCATCCAGTTCCGCCCAGGCACCGGCCCGGTCGATGGTTGCGGTCCGGGCGATGCCGTACCAGCTCGACGCCATTCCGCGTCCGCGCATCTTGCGGTTCATGATGCTACCCTTTCATCTTTCGTGGGTGTGTCGGTCGGCTCTCCGATCCGGGCACCGAGCGTGCAGGGCTGGCGCGTATCCGGCCCGCCGAGGTCGCCGCGCCGGGGGCCGCGCACCTTGGGCGCACCCGCTTCCCAACGGGATGCCTCCTCCGCCGCGTCCAGAACCCGGTCGAGCGAGGCGGTTGTCAGTTCCTGCTGCGTATGGGTGCGAGACCCGATCCGCATCATGTTGATCCGGCGCAACTCGAACGGGTCCATGTCCAGCGCTTCAGCGGCCATGTCCATCATGCTCTCGGTCGCGAATTGCGCCTGCATGCCACCAAAGGTGCGGAACGCGCCGGACGGCGTGTTATTGGTGTAGACCACCTTGGTATCGACCTTGAGATTATGCACCTCGTAAGGCCCGCAGGACAGGATCGCCGCCTTGCGCATCACGCCCTCGCTGGACATGCCGTAGGCACCGCCATCGCTGAGCATGTCGAACTCGATCGCGGTGATCTCGCCCGACCATTTGAGACCCATCTTGTACTTGACCCGCGACGGGTGCCGCTTGGCGCTCGCCACGAGGCTTTCCTCTCGGGTGAAGTTCAGTTGCACCGGACGATGTGTCTTCATCGCCGCCAGCGCCAACATGCCCTGGTAGATCATGTCCTCCTTGCCGCCGAAGCCACCGCCCACGGCGCTCATGATAAAGCGCACCTTGTTGATCGGAAGGGCAAGGATATCGGCCAGCATGTGGCGGTGATGGGTGATGTTCTGCGAGGGCGAGAGCACCGTGACCACATCGTCATGATCGACATAGGCAATGCCCGCTTCCGGCTCCAGATAGGCATGTTCCACCTGTTGAGTGCGGAACTCATCTTCAAGGATCAGATCGGCCTCCGCAAAGCCCTTTTCGGGGTCGCCCTTGCGGATCGGAATATGCTTGATGACATTGTCCTGAGCGTAGTCGTGGATCACGGGCGCGCCGGGTTTCAGCGCATCCTCGGGCGCGTAGACGCCGGGCAGTTCCTCATATTCCACCTTGATCTTCGCCAGCGCGCGCCGTGCCGTTACCAGATCCTCCGCAGCGACCGCAGCGACCGCCTCGCCGAAATGACGGACCTTGCCGCGTGCCATCACCGGCTGGTCATGGACGAAGACGCCAAAGCCATCCGTACCGGGCACGTCATCGGCGGTGATCACGCAGGCCACGCCGTCCATCGCCTCGGCCTCGCTGGTGTCGATGGACACGATCCGCGCATGGGGCATCGGCGCGCGCAGCACCTGCATCTGCAGCATGTCCACCATCTTCATGTCGGCGGCATATTTCAGCCGGCCCGAGACCTTCGACGGCGCATCCAGACGGCGCACATTGGCCCCGATGAAGGACTCAGCCGTCGCATCCTCGTCCAGAGCGGTTTCTGGCAACCGGCCCGCGATCACGTCGCGGGCGATCTCGACCGCCTCGAAAATCTTGGTGTAGCCGGTGCAGCGGCAGATATTGCCGCCAAGGCGTTCCTTGATCTCCTCGATCCCCGCATCGGGGTTTTCGCGCAGGGCCGAGGTCGCGGCCATCACCATGCCGGGGATGCAATAGCCGCACTGGCTGGCCCCGGTCTTGTGAAAGGCCTGTTGCACAGGGGTGAGCGAGCCGGGCCGCGCCAGCCCCTCGATGGTTTCGATCTTCGCGCCATCGGCCTTGGCCGCGGGCATCAGGCAGGATTTCACCAGCTTGCCGTCAACGAAGACGGAACAGGTGCCGCATTCGCCCGCGCCGCAGCCTTCCTTGGTGCCGGTAAGGTTCAGATCCTCGCGCAGGAAATCCAGAAGGCGTTTATGCGGGTCGGTCTGTTTCACGACCTTGCGGCCGTTCACATCCATGGTCAGGTCGATCTTAGGCATTCTCGGTCTCCCCGAAATTCTTGAATTTGGCGCCGATCTCCGGCTGGTTGGCGAGCGCCTCTTCCAGCCCGGCGCGCACGAAATTCACCACCACGTCGCGGCGATATTCCTTACGGCTGCGTGACCCGACAGAGTCGGCGGCGCTTTCCGCCACCCGCTGGATCAGTTCCTGCGTGATGCGCTCTCCCTTAAGGCGCCGTTCGGCGTCGCGCAGGCGGATGGGCCGTGGACCGACCCCGCCAAGCGCCAGCCGGACATCCTCGAACACGGTGCCGGTACTGTCGGCCCGCACCAGCGCGGCACAGCAGGCGACCGAGATCACCAGCGACCGGCGCTGCCCCACCTTCTGGAACGACCCGCCATAGCCATAGGCGCTGTCCACGGTGACGGCGGTGGCGATTTCGCCGGGTTGAATCGTGGTCCGGCCAGGGCCTTCAATGAAATCGACAACGGCGACAGTACGGCGTTTGACGTCGCCGTCTTCCAGCCGCGTCAGTTCGATCTCGCCATTCAGGGCCACGACCGGAGGGGTGCCGTCGGCAACCGGTGACGCATTCACCAGGTTGCCGACGACGGTTGCCTGTTCACGGATCTGGTCGTCGGCAAACCAGATCGCGCAATAAGGCATGCAGGGAAGGTTGGTCATCAGGGTGCGGTCGGTCAGGAAATCCTGATAGACGGTCGCGGCCCCCAGACGAATGCGCCCCTTGTCACAGGAATACCCCTTAAGTTCAGGGATCTTGGTAACATCGATCAGCGCCGGGATCTCGACATCCCCTGCCCGGCCCTCGCGGGCCCAGGGCAGGATGTCGGTGGCGCCGGAGACGAGCCGGCTGCCCTCGGGCGCATCGGCCCACAGGGCCAACGCCTCTTCCAGACGTTTCGGAACGTGGTAGCTCTCACAGATCAGCATGGCTCGTCTCCTTCGTGCGACCTTATTCCGCCGCGACCTTGCCGGCTTCGGCGTGCTTGTTCTTCACCACCACCTTGATGGCATCCTCGACCCGGTCCTTGGCGTAGCGCAGGGCCTCTTTCAGGTCGGACATCTCGAAGGTGTGGGTGTGGATCAGCGTGGCGTCGAAACGCTTCTGCCGCATGAAGGCCTCGGCCCGGTGCGTGGCGGTCTTGCCCTCGCCGCGGATGCCGTAGAGGTAGATATTGTTACGCACCAGATAGGCGACATCGACCTCGGGGCTGTTATGCGGGAAGGCCGCGAGACAGATCTTGCCGCCCCGGTTCACCATCTGCGCCGCTTCGTTCACACCGTTGGGTGCCCCGGCACATTCCACCACGTAATCGACGCCCTTGCCGCCGGTCAGTTCGCGGACCTTTTCGACCACATCCTCATTGCGCACGTTGATCACGTGATCGGCGCCAAGCTGCTTACCGATTTCAAGACGGTTGTCGCGGGTGCCGGTCAGGATCACCGGCTGCGCGCCAAGGGCCTTGGCCACGGCGGCACCCATCAGACCAATGGGGCCGGGGCCGGTCACGACCACGCTTTCGCCAGCAACAAGGCCGCCCAGTTCGGTCAGGCCATACATGGCGGTGCCTGCGGTCACGACCAGAGTCGCCTCTTCGTCGGTCATGTTGTCATCGACATGGACCAGCGTATTGATGTTGTTCACCGCGTATTCGGCAAAGCCGCCATCGGTGGTGAAGCCGTTGGCGCGGTGGCCCTTGTCCACGTCTCCGTAGTTCTTGCCGTAGTTGTGGCACGAGGTGTACATGCCCTGACGGCAGCGCTTGCACTGGCCACAACCGGCGTGGATTTCCACCGTCACACGTTCGCCGATCTCGTATTCATCGACACCGGGGCCGAGCGCCACGACGGTGCCCATGTATTCATGGCCGGGGGTGAAGTTCTTATTGAACGGATCGCCGCCATGGATCTGGGCAGGCGGGCCGTGATGGATGATTTCCAGATCGGTCGCACAGATCGCAACCGCGTCGATGCGGACCAGAACCTCCGCCTTGCCCGGCGCCGGAACCGGCTTGTCCGAAAGCGTCAGTTCGCCAGGATCGCCCAGAACCCAGGCTTTCATCGTCTCGGGCACCGGGTAATCCGGGCTGGTTTTCACATTGGCGGGAAGCGTCATGTCCTGTCCTCCTAAGGTTGCTAACGGGGCTGCTAACGTTGCGCGTTTCGCAGCTTGTTCGAGAATGTGTTGGCCGCCTCGATCATCTGGCGGGTCAGTTGGGCCTTGCGCTCCTCGGTCGCCTCGCTGGCGGGCAGCGTCGTCGAGATGGACGCCACGACCGCGCCGCCCCCTTCGCGGATGGCCGATCCGATGCAGACGACGCCCTCGCGCAGTTCCTCGTTGTCGATGGCGTATTTGAAGCGGCGCACGCTGCGCAGTTCTTCCACGAGACCGGACAGGCTGTTGATCGTGTTGGGCGTGTAGGATTTCAGCCCATTGGTCGAAATGATCCGCACAAGTTCCGTATCGGGGATCCAGGCAAGAATGGCCTTGCCCGTCGCGGTCGCGTGCAGCGCGGTCATCTTTTCAACTTCGTTTGGCTCTTGCAGGGTCGATGCCGCGCCGGGAAAGCTGAGCTTGGTCAGCAGCGACGTTTCGCTGAGCACGGCAAGCTGCACGCCGAGGCCGAGCTGTTCGCCCAAGCGCCGCAGGTCTTCGCGCAGCAGAACCGCCGGGTCAGAGTCATGCTCCATCATCTCCAGCAGTTCCCGAACCCGCGGGCCAAGCGCATATCCACGGCTGCGGCTGATATGGGTCAGATACCCCCGCGCCACGAGCGTCATGACAAGGTGATGGCAGGTCGAGGCGTTCAGGCCGATCCGATCAGACAATTCCGACAAGGTGATCCCGTCGATTTCACCGGCTGCCAGTTCCAGAAGCGTCAGGGCCCGATCAACCGACTGGATCGTCCGAACCGGCTTTTGCGAGCTGCGCAGCACGCCTCGCAGGTCCTTTGCCGACCGGTCCTGGGTGTGAAGCTGTTCGTTCATGATCTGGCGATCTCCTCTGGTATCAGGGTTTCGAAATGGGGCCCTCAGGGCAAGATAATTTGATTATATTGGCTATAATTTGATATGGTGAAACTTAATTCGACCAAGTCAAGACGCCGAAGGGTCACCCCATATGAAAAAAACTCATAAGATCAATAGCCTAGGGATTTCCCCCGCCTATCCGCCATTGCTGCAATTGCGAAGACCTCACGCAGTCTTCCCCTCGCAAAGCACCGAATCGGGGGCAGTGCCAATGGGCCGACCACGGTACGGATTGCGGATCTCAGGTCACGAATTTCACAATATAAAATTCGCAATCCAGAACTCCGTTTTGTTGACAGCTGCACTGGACTTTCGCCAATGGGCTACCAAATGCCCGATACACTGAAGCTTCGGGGCGAACCCATCGGTCGGGGCGGACAAGAGAGGATGACCTCAAGATGAAATTCATAGCCTATGTCAGTCAGGCCGAGCGGCCCTTCTCTCAGGAAGACCTTGGCGAATTGCTGCGCCACAGCCGCGCGCGGAATGAACAGGACGGCGTCACCGGATGCCTTGTCTATCGCTTCAACGAGGATTTCCGCCGCGGGAATTTCATTCAGGTTCTGGAAGGGCCGGACGCGGCCATTGACGATGTCTGGCGCCGGATTTCCAACGATACAAGGCACCATACGGTAGTGGTGATCGACGAGGGGCCAATTGACGACAGGATGTTTTCCAACTGGTCCATGGGCTTCAAGAATGTCGATGCCAATGACCTGACAGGCGTCGAAGGTTTCGCCGATCTCGGCAGCGATGCCTTCTGGCAACGGGCCAGCGACGGCGAGCTGTCCAACGGGCTGCAATTGCTGCGCAGCTTCTACGAGGGCTGAGCGCCGCCTGCTTTCGGTCCGCCTCAGCCCGGCCGCGCCAGCCTTTCGATCCCGCGGTCGATCGACACCGCAACGACCAGAAGCAGGCCAGTCACGATCAGCCGCGCCTCATTGGCCACGCCCATCAGGTTCAGCCCGTTCGACACGGTTGCGATGATCAGCGCGCCGAACAGGGCGCCGACGACCATGCCGCGCCCGCCGAACAGGCTCACCCCGCCAATGACCGCCGCCGCGATGCTTTCCAGCAGCAGCGCCCCGCCACCGACGCCGCCGCCGGACGACACCGATACGCCAAGCGAGCGCGAAGCCGACAGGATGCCGCCAAAGGCCGCCATGCCGCCCGCGATGGCGAAAGCGGTAATCTTGATGCGGTCCACCTTGATGCCCGCCCGCCGCGCGGCCTCGGCATTGTTGCCGATGGCATAAAGGTAGGTGCCAAAGCGCGTCTCGGAGGTGATGTAGGACATGACCCCAAGCAGCGCGAGGAACAGGATGACCGGCATCGGCAGCCCCCGCTGATTTTCCAGAAAGACCAGAACCCCGACAAGAAACAGCGCCACGATAACCACCGGCAGCAGAACGCCCGCGTTGAAGGATGCAGACAGTCCCGCCCGCTGGCGTGACCGCCATGTCGATCCCATGACCAGGGCAAACAGCACGATGGCGCCTAGCACCAACCCCCAGGCCATTGGGCCGGTCACATGGGTCGCGGCAAGCTGATCGACACCGGAATTCATCAGGTTGTAGCGGCCCGTGCGGGGCAGAAGCAGCAACTGGATGCCGTTCAGCACCAGCCCCACGCCAAGTGTCACCACGAAGGACGGCACCCCGATCAGCGTCACCCACCTTGCCGAGGCCGCACCGACAAGCCCGCCCAGCGCAACGCCCGCAAGGATCGCAAGCGGCACCGGCAGGCCGAAATCCATCACCAGCTTGGCCATGAAGACAGAGGCCACGCCCGAAGTTGCGGCGACGGACAGGTCAATCTCGCCCGTTAGCAGCACGAAGACGAGGCCAAGCGCGATGATCCCGGTCACGGTCGATTGCACCAGAAGGTTCGACAGGTTGCGGCTGGTCAGGAACACATCCGACTGCGTTGCGAAGAAAAGGAACAGCGCAACGAGGCCAACGGCCACCGGCACGAAGCTAAGCTCATTGCCCAGGCGTTCCGTCAGAGACCGTGTCGGCGTCGCCGTGGACGTGTGGGGGATGGATGCATCGGTCATTCGTCTGTCCTCGCCTCAGCCTGCCATGTTGACGGCTTCATTGCCGCCCACCATCGCGTTGACGACCTGCTCGCCGGTCACGTCCTTGGAATTGAAGCTGGCGGCGTTGCGCCCCAGCCGCAGCACCTCGATCCGGTCGGTGTTGTCCAGAACGAAGTGATGGATGTCATGGCTGATCACCAGCACGGCCAACCCGTGCGAGGCCAGTTCGCGCACGAGGTCACCCACCTGTTCCGCCGCCGAATGGCTCAGCGCCGCCGTCGGTTCATCCAGCAGCACCACCTTGGGTTCCCACAGGATCGACCGGGCGATGGCGATGTTCTGGCGTTGCCCGCCCGACATGGCGCCCACGTTGCGGGTCAGCGAGATGGAGTCGAGCCGGAGCCGCTTCAGCACCTCCTTTGCCCGCCTCTCTGCCGCCGCGCGGCTGACGCGGTAGCCCGTGTACCATGGCCCCGTCAGTTCCCGCCCCAGAAAGAGGTTCTGAACCGCATCGAGATTGTCGCACAGCGCGAGGTCCTGATAGACCGTCTGCACCCCCATATCGGCCACCTCGGCCGGGTTGGACGCGGCCACGTCCCGCCCCTCGAACTGATAGGTTCCGCTATCGGGCCGGTGCACGCCGGACATCACTTTGACCAGCGTCGATTTTCCCGCCCCGTTATCGCCCACAAGCGCCACGACCTTGCCGGGCTCCAGATCGAGCGACACGTCGGTCAGCGCCTTGACGCCGCCGAAATGCTTGGTGATGCCACGCAGGCTGAGGATGGGCTGTGTCATGTCTGCCTTTCCGTATCGCGAGGTCGCCGGCGGATGTTTCACCGCCGACGACCGGGAGAAACCTCTGCTGTCAGAGGTTATCCTGACACAATTGAGAGTCTTCCGCGCCCTGGCAGACTTCAGCCCAGGTGTAGATACCGGCCTCGACCACATCCGAGATATTGTCGAGCGTGACGTTGTTAACCGGCAGGAAGGCGGCGGGGACCATCATGTAGTCATTGTCCACCTCGCCGTTCATCCACTGTTCCGGCAGCTCCTCACCGTTCAGGATCGCAACCGCCATGTCGGCGGCGGCCTCGGCCATCACCCTCAGGTCCTTGAAGACGGTGTTGTCCTGCCAGCCCTGAGCGATGAACTGAAGCGCCTCGATGGTGGCGTCCTGGCCGCCGGTCACGACGATTTCGCCCGGCGCGTAGCCCTGGCTGATCAGTGCCGCGACCGAGCCGCCGGTGGTGCCGTCATTCATGCCAAGGAACATGTCGACCTCGCCGCCGGTCCGGGTCAGGCAGTCCTCGGCAAAGGCCTGCGCCTGCACCGGGTCCCAATTGGGGGTGAAATCCTCGCAGACGATTTCCACGCGGCCCGATGCAATCAGCGGATCGAGATACTCGTTCTGGCCCAGCTCATACTGGGTTGTGCCGTATTCGCCCTGGTTGCCCTTCACGCGGGCGATGCGGATAGTGCCTTCGGGCATCGCCTCGATCAGCTCCGCCGCGCGCTGGCCCTGTGCCTGGCCCACGGCACGGGCGTTGAACAGAACATGCGCCTCGGCCAGACCGCCGATCGCGTCATGTTCATACAGAAGAACGGGAACCCCGGCCTCTTCTGCGGCGCGCAGCGCACCCGCAGACAGGTTCGCATCGGACGAGGTGTAGACGATCAGATCGGCGCCTTGCGCGATGGCGTCTTCCACCAGCCGCTGCTGGCGCACCGGGTCGCCCTCTCCGTTCTGCACGGTGACTGTGGCCCCCGGCATCCGTTCTTCCATCGCCGCCACGAACAGAGGCGCGTCGCGGCGCTCGAACCGGATGGTGGTGGAATTGGGCAGCATGAAGAACACTTGCTCGCCATCGGCCAGCGCGGGCGCGGCGGTGAAGCCGGCCACGGTCAGCGCCACGGCGGCGCTGCTATTGGTCAGGATTTTCGTCAGTCTGGTCATTGTCGTCCTCCCTTGATGTCGGTGGCCCATCGGGGCCTTGCGGGATCCGGCCGCGCGGGGCCGGTTCCAGTTCGGTATTCGTGTGCTCAGTCTAGGCCCGCATCCCGCCCCGGTCGTGTCGAGTTCTGTCCAGTCTGGAACCGGACAGCCCCGGTCAGCCCGGTTTCTCGGGGATCGGAGTCGCCTCGTAGCAGCCGATAACCCCCTGATCGAAATCGAGAACGGATCCCGTCATGATGCCCGACTCGTCACTGGCCAGATGTGCGATCCAGCGCGCGACCTCGTTCATGTTCAGCAGCCTGCCCGCAGGCAACTGCCTGCCCGCCTCGGCCTGCCATCCGTCCGGCATATCGTGGAACGTCTTTTGCGTGATGTCCTCGGCGGGGGTGTCCATCCAGCCGATGGCCAGCGCATTCACCCGGATCCCGTCGCGCATCAGCGAAAAGGCCGCGTTCTTGGTGGTGGCCACAAGCGCCGCCTTGGACGCGGCATAAACCGTCAGAAACGGCACCCCACCATGGGCGGTGATCGTGGCGACATTGACGATGGCGCCGGGCTTGCCCTCTGCCCGCCAGTGATTGGCGGCGTTCTGCATCAGGAAGAAGGGCGCGCGGGCGTTGATCGCGAAGGTGCGTTCCCACAGTGCCGCATCGCCATCCAGAATGCCGCCCCGGTCGGTGATCCCGGCAGAGTTGACGAGGATGTCATAGGTTCCAAATTCGGCAATCGCGCGGTCGTGGATCGACTGGCAATCGTCCAGATCGGTCAGGTCGGCGCGGTGATAGACCACTCTTTGTTCCGGCGTGGTCAGCGCATCCGCCGCCGCCTGCCCCTCTGCCTCTTTGCGGCCCATGATTAAGGCGCCTTTCAGCCCGCGCCGCAGCATCAGCTTGACCGCCGTCAGACCAAGCCCCTGCGTCGACCCGGTCACCACCGCCACCTTGCCCGCGAAATGCCGGTCTAGCGGAACATCATCCTCGGACGCCGCGTGATAGGCGGCACTGCCATAGGGGCTTTGATAGTCGGTCATGCGTAAGTCACCTCCACCGGCTTGTTGGTCTGGTAGGATTTCAGCGCCGCCTCGGACAGAAGCAGCGCGCGCCGCCCGTCCTCGAATGTCACGTTCGGCGGTTTGCCCGCCGTCACCTGGTCGATGAAATCGCGGATCTCGGCCTCGTAGGCGGCACGGTAACGCTCGATGAAGAAATAGAGCAACTCATCCTTCGTCGCCGTCCCGCCTGCCCCGTGTCGCGACACCTCGGTCGGGCGGTGGTTGTTCGACCGCACCATGCCGTCGGCCCCGAAGGCCTCCACCCGCTGGTCATAGCCGTAATTGGTGCGGCGCGAGTTGTTGATATGGCACAGCGCGCCCGATGCGGTGCGCATCACGATCATCGCGGTATCCACGTCGCCCAGTTCCGCAAAGATCGGATCGACCCGGTTGGCGGCCATGGCGAAAACCTCGACCGGCTCCTCGCCCAGGACAAACCGCGCCATGTCCATATCGTGGATCGTGGTGTCGCGGAACAGGCCGCCACAGGCCTCCAAGATCGCCCGGGGGGGAGGAGGCCCCGGGTCCCTGCTTGTGATGACAAGCAGTTCCAGCGCCCCGACCTCGCCTGCCGCGACGGCCTTTTGCACGCCTGCGTGGCTGGGATCGAACCGCCGGTTGAAACCAAGTTGCAGCGGAACATCGAAGGCGGCCAGCTTCTCGCGGCACTCCTCGACCTTCTCGATATCGACATCAATGGGCTTCTCGCACAGGATCGGCTTGCCCGCCTCGGCAGAGCGCAGGATCATCCCCACATGGGTATTGGTGGGCGAGGCGATCAGCACCGCGTCGACATCATCGGCCCCGAGCAGCGCATCCAGATCGGTCGTCGCCCGCGCCCCCACGGCGGCGGCGGTCCGTGCGGCGCTTTCCTCGAACACGTCATAACACCAGGTCACCCGCGCATCGGGCTGCAACGCCACAAGACGCGCATGCATGTCGCCGATCCGACCGGTGCCGATTATTCCGAAGCGAAGCATCGCGCCCCTCCCTTACATCCGTTTTATGGACAGCCTCTCGGAAAAGCCGCCGGTCAACAATGCAGGGTTTGTCCAGATTGGAACGACGGCTCTCACGGACAGCGGGGAAATGTGACGAGAATGGAATTCTCCCGTGATCGGAACGCTTCCGCACCAGACGCGTCGCCCAACCAAAGAAAAAGCCCCGAGGCCAGACCTCGGGGCTTTCCGATTTCAGGTTCGACGGGCGTCAGCTGATCTTTGGCAGAAGCGAGTCGATGCTGGCCTTTGCGTCACCGTAGAACATGCGCGTGTTCTCCTTGTAGAACAGCGGGTTCTCGATGCCGGAATAGCCGGTGCCCTGCCCGCGCTTGGACACGAAGACCTGCTTGGCTTTCCAAACCTCCAGCACCGGCATGCCGGCGATGGGGCTGTTGGGGTCTTCCTGCGCCGCCGGGTTCACGATGTCGTTGGAGCCAATCACGATAACCACGTCGGTCGAGGGGAAGTCCTCGTTGATCTCGTCCATTTCCATCACGATGTCATAGGGCACTTTGGCTTCCGCCAGCAGCACGTTCATATGCCCCGGCAGACGGCCCGCAACGGGGTGGATCGCAAAGCGCACCTCCTTGCCTGCCGCGCGCAGCTTGCGCGTCAGGTCGGCCACCGCCGATTGCGCCTGCGCCACCGCCATGCCGTAGCCCGGCACGATGATCACGCTGTCAGCCTCATTGAGGGCTGTCGCCACGCCATCGGCGTCAATCGCCACCTGCTCGCCCTCGATCTCCATCGCGGGGCCCGCGGTGCCGCCAAAGCCGCCAAGGATCACACTGATGAAGGACCGGTTCATCGCCTTGCACATGATGTAGGACAGGATCGCACCGGAGGAGCCGACCAGCGCCCCCACAACAATCAGCAGGTCGTTGCCGAGCGAGAAGCCAATCGCCGCCGCGGCCCAGCCCGAATAGCTGTTCAGCATCGACACCACCACCGGCATGTCGGCACCGCCGATGCCCATGATCAGGTGATAGCCGATGAAGAGCGCCGCCAGCGTCATGATGAACAGCGGGAAGAAGCCGCCCGAGTTGAAGTACCAGATCAGGCAGATGACCGACAAAGCCGCCGCGCCCGCGTTCAGCGCGTGACCGCCGGGCAGCTTGGTCGCCGCCGAGGTCAGCTTGCCCGCCAGCTTGCCATAGGCCACCACCGACCCGGTGAAGGTCACCGCCCCGATGAAGATGCCCAGGAACAGCTCGACCCGCAGGATGTTCTGCTCAACCACCGACTTGTGGGCCAGCAGTTCGGCAAAGCCGGTCAGCGCCTCGCGCGCCTCCGGCTCCATGCCCAGCACGCGGACCAGTTCGAAATGGGCGTTGAAGCCCACGAACACGGCTGCAAGGCCCACCAGCGAGTGCATCGCCGCCACAAGCTGCGGCATCTCGGTCATCTCGACCTTCTTGGCCACGTACCAGCCAATGATACCGCCGCCCGCGATCAGGATGATCGACAGCAGCCACAGCCCCGATCCGGGACCGATAAGGGTCGCGAAGACCGCCAGCGCCATGCCCGCAATGCCATACCACACCGCGCGTTTCGCGCTTTCCTGCCCGGACAGACCGCCCAGCGAAAGGATGAAGAGAACCGCCGCGACCACATAGGCCGCCGTCGTGAATCCGAATTCCATAATCCCTACCCCTTCACGATTTCTGGAACATGGCGAGCATGCGCCGTGTCACGAGGAAGCCGCCGAAGATGTTGATCCCGGCCATGAACACGCTGAGCCCTGCCAGCAGGATGACCAGCCAGCTGCCCGACCCGATCTGCATCAGGGCGCCCAGAATGATGATCGACGAAATGGCGTTGGTGACCGCCATCAGCGGCGTATGCAGCGAATGCGCGACGCCCCAGATCACCTGGAAGCCCACGAAGACGCTCAGCACGAAGACGATGAAGTGCTGCATGAAGCTCGCTGGTGCATAAAGCCCGGCCAGCAGGATCAGCCCCCCGCCCACGGCCAGCAGCGTCACCTGTTGCTTGGTCTGTGCCTTGAAGGCCGCCACTTCCTGCGCCCGGCGTTCTTCCGGGGTCAGCTCCTTCGGCGCGTCCTTCTTCGGCTGCGCCGCGATCGCCTGGATCTTCGGCGGCGGCGGCGGGAAGGTGATCTCGCCCTGGTAGGTCACGGTGGCGCCGCGGATCACGTCGTCTTCCATGTTGTGCACGACCTGCCCGTCCTTCTCGGGCGTCAAGTCGGTCATCATGTGACGGATATTCGTGGCGTAAAGCGTCGAGGCCTGGCTGGCCATCCGGCTCGGGAAGTCGGTATAGCCGATGATGGTGACGCCGTTCTCGGTCACCACCTTCTCATCCATCACCGTGCCTTCGACATTGCCGCCCCGTTCGGCGGCCAGGTCGACGATGACCGATCCCGGCTTCATCGCCGCGACCATGTCTTCCGTCCACAGCTTCGGCGCGGGGCGGTTCGGGATCAGCGCCGTGGTGATGACGATATCGACCTCGGGCGCCAGTTCGCGAAACTTGGCCAGCTGCGCGTTGCGGAACTCTTCGGACTGAACGGACGCATAGCCGCCGGTGGCCGCGCCATCCTGCGCCTCTTCCTCGAAATCGAGATAGACGAATTCCGCGCCCATCGATTCGACCTGCTCGGCCACTTCGGGGCGCACGTCGAAGGCGTAGGTGATCGCGCCGAGGCTCGTGGAGGTGCCGATCGCGGCCAGACCTGCCACGCCCGCGCCCACCACCAGAACCTTCGCCGGCGGCACCTTGCCCGCCGCCGTGATCTGGCCGGTGAAGAAACGCCCGTAATTGTTGCCCGCCTCGATCACCGCGCGGTAACCCGCGATATTGGCCATCGAGCTGAGCGCATCCATCTTCTGCGCCCGGCTGATGCGCGGCACCATCTCCATCGCGATCACGTTCGCGCCCTTGGCCTTGGCCAATTCCATTCCCTCTTCATTCCCCGCCGGGTTGAAGAAGGAAATCAAGGTCTTATCGGCAGTTAGCCGCTTCAGTTCAGTCTCGTTGGGAATGCGGACCTTGGCGATGATGTCGGCGTCTTTCCAAAGCGCCGCCGCGGTCTTCACCACGCTGACACCGGCCGCCTCGTAATCGGCATCCGCAAATCCCGCCTTTTCACCCGCGCCAGCCTCGATCAGGCAGTCATAGCCCAATTTCTGCAGCTGCACGGCACTGTCCGGTGTCATCGCAACGCGATTTTCCCCGGATTCAATCTCCTTGGGAGCGCCTATCTTCACACTGATCCCCTTTCCCTTTGATCCCGTTGTCCGGGCGTTGCAGGCGCTTTTACAGTGCACAGCCCCCGGCTACAACGGAATGGACGCCGCAGGGCTCATTTACGACACGGCAGCCCCCCAATCGCCCGCGACCATCTGACCCTGCGTCACGCTCCGCCCGGGAAAAGTCCATCGCCCAGCGGGGCTTAGATCGCACGGTATACCGTTGCACACGCCCAACCCCTTCATTTCATTAATTTAATATTGTTGAAAACCACGGCGAACAGGCTATCGCTAGGCAACCGCGCCAAAGGACCACCGATGCCAAGCTTCCCCGATCACCCTCAGCGCTATGACCTGGCGAATGAGCTGCACGCCCGCCCCTTCCCCTCGATTCGGCACGGCAGTCAGGCTGCGATCATCGCCCTGAAACCGGTCAAGAACGCCGCCGCCCGCGACCGTGATGCCGACCGTGCCCACCTGATCGCCCTGCTGGACCGCTACGACGCCCAGCACCCCAAGCCCGGCGCCACCCATTTTTCCGGCAAGCTCGGGCGCTATCACCTCAAGTGGGAACAGCATACGGAATTCGTGACCTACCTGGTTCATGGCGAGGGGCTAAGCGACCGCCCCTTCGATTCCGCGATCTGGGATCTCTTTCCTCAGGACTGGATGGCCACTGCTCCCGGCCCGCGCATCACGTCGGCGCATTTCCGCATTTCCGAAGCCATCTCGGATGATGACGCCATCTCAACCTGCCTCAAGGACTGGTTCGAACCCGAAAGCCTCGCCGCCAACCGGGTGCTCGACGGCAACGCGGTGCTGGCCAGCGATTTCCGCATCGACCCGGCGGGCCATATGCGTTTCGCGATCTTTCCCCGGCCCGAGGCCGGCCCGGCACGGATCGGCCGCATCGTCCAGCGCCTGTGCGAGATCGAGACCTACAAGGCGATGGCGATGCTCGGCTTTCCCAAGGCGGGCGAACTCAACGCCCGCATGGCCCAGATCGACACCGGCCTCTCGGCGCTGCTACGCGACATGACCGGCGACAGCACCGCGCCGGATCAGCAGCTCGACCAGCTTCTGACCTATGCCACCGAGCTGGAAAACCTGATGTCCCGCGCCTCTTTCCGCTTCGGCGCGACCGGCGCCTATGAGGCCATCGTACAGCAACGCATCGAGATCCTGCGGGAAGAACGTTTCGCGGGCCGCCAGACCTTCGCCGAATTCATGCTGCGCCGGTTTGACCCCGCCATGCGCACTGTCAAAAGCACCGAAACGCGGCTTCGCTCCATGACCGACCGCGCCTTCCGCGCGGGTGAGCTGCTGCGCACCAAGGTCGAGGTGGGCCGATCCGCCCAGAACCAGGATCTGCTGGAAAGCATGGACCGCCGCGCCGCCCTGCAACTGCGCCTGCAGGAAACGGTCGAGGGGCTCTCGGTCGTCGCCATCAGCTACTACGCGGTCAGCCTGCTCAGCTACCTTCTGGCCCCCGTGGCCTACGAGTTCGGCATCGAGAAACCCTGGGTCACCGCCGCCCTCGTCCTGCCGGTGATCGCAGGCGTCTGGCTCATGACCCGCCGCATCAAGAAGATGGTGCACTGACCCTCCCCCTCGCCCACCTCTTTCATCTTGGCGAGAAATACCTCCGCCGGAGGCATCCAGACCCATCCACCCGCACCCCCCGCCCAGCGGCGCGACTCCCTCACCACACTTCCGTGGCAACGCGGCCCGAGGAGGGCCCCGCAGGGGCTTGACGAGGGTCGCTCCTGGATCGACGCCGGCAGGCGGCGAAACCTGATGATCGCCAGCAAGTAAGAGCCATGGATTCATGGAACTGCCGACCAGACACCCTGCCTCCGGCAAGTTCGACACCTGGTCCGTGGCCCAGTACGCACCCGTCACCATTTCCCCATCCTGTATGCACAGGGGGTGTACGGGGGGTGTACTGGGGGTGTACGCCCGGCACCCCCCTGTTTTGCCCCTCACTGACCCCGCAGGGCGCGGCGCATGATCTTGCCCGTAGCGGTCATCGGCAGGCTCTCGGCCCGCACCACCTTTCGCGGCACCAGATGCGCCGAAACCCGCTCTCGCACCAGAGATTTCAGCGCCTCTTCCATCCCCTCCCACTCCGCACCATCGCGCAGGACCACATGCGCCACGACGATCTCCGTGCGGATCGGATCGGGCTCCCCCACCACCGCAGCCATCAGCACATCCGGATGCCGCACCAGCGCCGCCTCGATCTCGGAAGGCCCAATCCGGTAGCCAGCAGACGTGATCACATCGTCATCCCGCGCGTGGAACGTGATTTGCCCATCCGCCCCGCGCGTGGCGAGGTCTCCGGTCCGGAGCCAGCCGTTTTTCACTTTCTTTTCCGTGGCTTCCGGCTTGTTCCAATAGCGCAGGAAGGCCACCGGATCGGGCATCTTCAGGCAGACCTCGCCCACCTCACCCGCGCCTGTGTCGCGGTCGTTAGCTCCCAGCAAGCGCACCTCATGCCCTGGCACGGGCAGCCCCATCGCGCCCGGAACGCGGGTCATCATCGCCGATCGCGCAGCGACGATCAGGTTGGCCTCGGTCTGTCCGTAAAGCTCGTTGATCTCCGCCCCGAGCCGCGCCTCGCCCCATTCCAGCATATCCGCGCCCAGAGGCTCCCCGCCGGAACTAACTGCCCGCAGGCACAGCCCCTGCCCCACCGGCGCCTGTTTCATCAGCCGCAGGGCGGTCGGGGGGATGAAGGCATTGGTCACCCTTTCAGCCGCCAGAAGCCGATAGGCTGCCTCTGGCTCGAACTTCGCAAAGCGATGGCTGACCAGGGGAATTCCATAGTAAAGACAGGGGATTGCCATATCCATCAAGCCGCCGATCCAGGCCCAGTCCGCGGGCGTCCAGCCCACATCACCGGGACGCGGAAAGAGGCCCTGGCTCAGTTCCATGCAGGGCAGATGACCATATAGAAAGCGATGTGCGTGCAGCACCCCCTTGGGGTCGCCCGTGGTGCCAGAGGTGTAGATCATCATCGCCGGATCTTCGGCCAGAGTGTCGGCAGGCACAAAGCCACGTGCGGACGTCTCGATCAGATCGGACAGCGACAGAACCGGCGCAAGCGCACCCCCGGTCGAGATCACCACTTCCAGCTTCGGCAGATCAGGTTGCAACGCCATTACCCGATCCAGATTGGCCGGGTCCGTCACCACCGCCCGCGCGCCGCTGTCCGCCAGCCTGTAGCGCAACGCATCTTCACCGAACAGGGTGAAGAGTGGCAGCACCACCGCCCCCAGCTTCATCACCGCCATATGGGTCAGCAGAACGAACGGATGTTGCGCTAGCAGAACAGCCACCCGATCGCCCCGCCCCACGCCCTTTGCCGCCAGTGCCACGGCCAGCCCGTCGGAGGCGCGCTTGAGTTTACCGTAGGTCCATTCCTGCCGCTGGCCGTCCTGTCCGATATGGATGATCGCCACCTGATCCGGGCGGATTGCCGCCCAGTCATCACAGCACAGCCGTGCGATATTCATCCGCTCGGGGATGTCCCAGTGAAAGCCCGCGCGCAGATTGTCCCACCGGGCCTCGGCCCGAAACAGCCGCCGGTCCATGTCAGCCGCCGGCGATGACCGTCAGGGTCGGCAGGTCCGTCAACCCCAACCCGAGCGCCTGCATCGCCATCAGCGAGATGCGGCTGCCGGACCCTGCTTCGCCGCCGCTCGGGCGCAGGGTGACCTCGACGGAATTGCCATTCTCGGCCTCCAACCGGCCTGCCGTTTCGGTGGTCACCAAGGGCGTTTCCAGCCAGAGCCCTGGCGCTGTCGGGTCGCCCAGAGAGGCCACGGTCGTGCCAAGCACACCAGAGGCGGGGGCCGCAGCGGCCTCCTCTTCCGGCTCTTCGCCGTCTTCCGTCTCCTCCTCCGTTTCGCTGGCCACCGATGGGGGCGGCACGACGCTGGCCTCTCGGTCGCGATCAAGGAAGGACAGGGGACGGAACCCGCCGCCGCACCCGGCAAGCGAGACGACGAGGGCAAGGGCCAGAAGGGCGCGGAGGATCTGTGTCATGATGCGAAGCCTAGGCGCAAAAATCGCACGCATCAACGCTTGCCGCGCCTGCCCGTGCAAACTACCTTCTCAATATGGATACGCCCGCCCCCCTGATCGACCCGTTCGCCCGCGCCATCGACTATCTGCGCGTCTCGGTCACCGACCGCTGCGATTTCCGCTGCGTCTATTGCATGTCCGAAAACATGACCTTCCTTCCAAAGAAGGAGCTTCTGACGCTGGAAGAACTGGACCGCATGTGTTCGACCTTCATCCGGCTTGGGGTGAAGAAACTGCGGATCACCGGGGGCGAACCGCTGGTGCGCAAGGGGATCATGACCTTTTTCGAGTCCATGACACGGCATCTGGACAGCGGCGCGTTGCGGGAACTGACGCTGACCACCAATGGCAGCCAGTTGGCGCGCTTCGCCGATCAGCTTTACGCTGCGGGCGTGCGGCGGGTAAATATCTCGCTCGACACGCTGGACGAGAAGAAATTCGCCGACATCACCCGTTGGGGCCGCCTGCCGCAGGTGCTGAACGGCATCGACGCGGCCCAGAAGGCGGGTCTGCGGGTCAAGATCAACGCGGTGGCGCTGAAGGGCTTCAACGAAGAGGAGCTGTTCACCATTCAGGACTGGTGTGCCAGCCGCGACATGGACCTGACCTGGATCGAGGTCATGCCCATGGGTGACCTCGGCAACGAAGACCGGCTGGACCAGTATTGGAGCCTCAAGGATCTGCGCGCACGTTTGGCGGAACGCTACACGCTGACCGATCTGGCCGAACGCTCCGGCGGACCGGCCCGCTACGTTAAGATTGAAGAAACCGGGCAGAAGATCGGCTTCATCACGCCGCTTACCCATAATTTCTGTGAAAGCTGCAACCGGGTGCGTCTGACCTGCACGGGTGAGCTTTACATGTGTCTCGGTCAGGAAGACATGGCCGATCTGCGCGCGCCGCTCAGGGCATCGCCTGATAATGCGGTGCTGGAAGAGGCCATTCGCGCCGCCATTGCGCACAAGCCCAAGGGCCATGATTTCGACTATTCCCGGCAGAAGGTGGACGGCCAGATGACCCGCCACATGAGCCACACCGGCGGCTGATCAGCCCAGGTTGCGGGCGATAAGGTCGATCAGGGCCGAGCGGCCCGCGTGGCCTTTGCCCTCCTGAACATCGCGTTCATAGGCGGCGAGCCGCTCCACCTGCCAGTCCCCGAACGCCTCTCGCAACAGATCGGCTGTGTACATATGCGCCCGGTTGCCCGGCCCGCCAGTGCCATAGTCGACCTGATCCGGCGTGTATCCATGCAGCATCAGCACCCCCCCCGGGGCCACCGCACGGCGCAGATTCGCGAACTGACCCACCCGGGCGGCGGGATCGGCGAACTGGATGAAAATCGCGACCACCAGATCATAGGTCTGAGACCAGTCCCACCCGACCCAGTCCGAAACATGGTAGTCCACAACCACACCCTTCGCAGCCGCCAGGGCCCGGCCCCGTTCCACCGCGGTCGGGGCCATGTCGAATGCGGTCACGTCGAGCCCGCGCTCAGCCAGGTGGACGGAATTGCGCCCCTCGCCATCCGCGACGCAAAGCGCGCGCTGCCCCGCCTGCATCCAGCCGGGGTTGTCGGTCAGGAACCCGGCAGGGGCGATACCGAACAGGTAGTCCCCGGCCGATCTGTATCGGTCCTCCCACATGCGCGTCAGGCCGCCGGCATCCGGCGTTCCACGATCTCGGCCCACCAGCTGCAGCCTGCCGGAATTGCCTCATCCGTGAAGTTGTATTCCGGGTGGTGGACGGCGGCGGTATCGCCATTGCCAACGAGGATATAGGCGCCGGGGCGTTCCTCCAGCATGAAGGCGAAATCCTCGCCGCCCATGACCAGCGGCGCCTCGTCACAATCACCGGAAACGGCGCGGGCGACCTCGGCGGCGAATTCGGTCTGCTCGGGGTGGTTCACCATCACCGGATAGTTGCGCTGATAACGCACGTCTGCGCTTCCGCCCATGGCGGCGCTGACTTGTTCCGCAATGGCGGTCAGGCGCGTCTCGGCAAGGTCGCGCATCTCGGGCGACATGGTACGCACGGTGCCTTTCAGATGCACGCTTTGCGGGATCACGTTGAACGCTTTGGAGCTGCTTTCTATAGATGTCACGGACACCACGATGTTTTCCACCGGGTCGGCATTGCGGCTGGCGATGGTTTGCAGCATCGTCACCACCTGCGCCGCCGTCACGGTTGGGTCGATGGTTTCCTGCGGTTTCGCGCCATGACCGCCGCGACCCGTCACGGTAATCTCAAACAGGTCCGTGGCCGCAAAGAACGCGCCGGAGCGGATGGCAAACTTGCCGACGGGCTGGCCCGGCCAGTTATGCATCCCATAGACCTCCTGAATACCCCACCGGTCCATCATGCCATCGTCGCACATCTCCTTGCCGCCGCCGCCGCCTTCTTCGGCGGGCTGGAAGATGACCACGACCGTACCGTCAAAGTTGCGGGTCTCAGAGAGGTATTTCGCGGCCCCGAGCAGCATCGCAGTGTGCCCGTCATGGCCACAAGCATGCATCGCGCCCGCTGTCTTCGAGGCGTAGGGTAGCCCGGTTTCCTCATCCATCGGCAGCGCGTCCATATCGGCGCGCAGACCGATGACGCGGCCCTTGCTGTCGGACTTGCCCTTGATGACCCCGACAACCCCAGTGCGCCCGATGCCGGTCACGATCTCGTCGCAGCCGAATTCAGTCAGCTTCTCGGCCACAAGGGCAGAGGTCCGGTGGGTTTCGAACAGGATTTCGGGATTCTCATGAATATCGCGCCGCCATTCGGTGATTTCGGGCAGCAGTTCCGCGAAGCGGTTCTTGACGGGCATTCTCTCTCTCCAGTTTCGGTCTATTGCGCCGGCATGCGGCGTTCGACGAGCTCGGCGAAGAAGCTGCACCCGGCAGGGATCGCGTCGTCGTCGAAAACATAGGCGGGGTGGTGGCACATGGCCGTGTCGCCATTGCCAAGGAAGATATAGGCGCCGGGGCGTTCTTCCAGCATGTAGGCGAAATCCTCGGAGGGCATGATCGGATCGACATTGTCGACGACCCGGCCCGCGACGGCGGCGGCAGCCTCGGCGGCGTGGCGGGTTTCCTCCTCGTGGTTGATCGTGGCCGGGTAGCCCGGCGTCCAGATGACCTCGGCCTTGGCCCCGAAGGCGGCAGCGGTGGATTCCGCCACCTGGCGCACGCGTTCCTCAGCCATCGCCCGGTATTCGGGGTCGAGCGTGCGCACGGTGCCGTTCAGCCGCGCGGTATGGGCGATGACGTTGGACGCGGTGCTGTCGGTATCGAAGGTGCCCACGGTCAGCACCACGCGTTTGATCGGGTCGACATTGCGCGACACGATGGAATGCAGGCTGACCACGATTTGCGAGGCAACCAGCGTCGTGTCGATCGCGTGATGCGGAGCAGCTGCATGGCCGCCCTTGCCGGTCACGACGATCTCGAATTCATCGGACGAGGCCAGTAGCGCGCCGGGGCGGATTGCAAACTCACCCGTGGGCAGGCCGGGCATGTTGTGCAGGCCATAGACCTCCTGAATGCCCCACCGGTCCATCAGCCCGTCCTCGCACATGGCCTTGCCGCCTGCGCCGCCTTCCTCCGCGGGCTGGAAAATCAGCACCACGGTGCCGTCGAAATTCCGCGTCTCAGCCAGATATTTCGCGGTCCCGAGCAGGATCGAGGTATGCCCGTCATGGCCGCAGGCATGCATCTTGCCCGGAACGGTCGAGGCATAGTCCACACCCGATGCCTCGTGGATCGGCAGCGCATCCATATCGGCGCGCAGCCCGATCACCCGGCCTTTGGAGTCGGTCTTGCCCTTGATGACGGCCACTACCCCGGTCTTGCCGATGCCCGGCGTCACATCGGTCACCCCCATCTCTTTCAGCCGATCCACGACGAAAGCGGCGGTTTCATGCACCTCGTACATCAGCTCGGGGTGCTGGTGCAGGTGGCGGCGCCAGCCCGCGATTTCGGGCTGCATTTCGGCGAGGCTGTTCTTCACGGGCATGGCGCGATCTCCTGTTAGGCGGGCATTCGTCGTTCGACGATTTCGGCGAAGAAGCTGCATCCGTAAGGGATCGCCTCGTCGTTGAAATTGTACTCGGGGTGGTGAACCTTCTTGGTATCGCCATTGCCGATATTGATGAAGGCCCCGGGCCGGGCGCGCAGCATGTAGCTGAAATCCTCGGCCCCCATGCGCGGCGGACGGCCATAGCGGACGCGGGTTTCGCCTGCCACGGCGCGGGCAACCTCAGCGGCAATCTCGGCGTTTTCCTCGTGGTTCACGGTCACAGGGTAGCCGCGTTCATAGTGAATTTCAGCGGTGCAGCCATAGGCGGCGGCGGTGGCGTTCACGATCTCGATGATGCGCACCTCGGCCATATCGCGCACCTCTTCATCGAGCGTGCGGATCGTGCCCGCCAGCCGCACCGTGTCGTCGATGACGTTGGTTGCCGCGCTTTCGGTGGCCATCACGCAGATCGACACCACGACGGACTTGATCGGGTCCACGTTGCGGCTGGCCACGGTTTGCAGCGCCATTACGGTGGCGCAGGCGGCGGGAACCGGGTCGATCACGTTATGGGGCTGCGCGGCATGGCCGCCCCGGCCCCGGATCACGATCTCGATCTCGTCGGCGGCGGCCATGATCGGGCCGGGGCTGACGCCGAACTCGCCCACAGGCAGGCCCGGTTCGTTGTGCATCCCGTAAACTTCCTGAATGCCCCACCGTTCCATCATGCCGTCGTCCACCATGGCCTTTCCGCCGGCCCCGCCTTCCTCGGCGGGCTGGAAGATCAGCACCACGGTGCCATCGAAATTCCGCGTCTCAGCGAGGTATTTCGCGGCCCCAAGCAGCATCGCCGTATGCCCGTCATGGCCGCAGGCATGCATCTTTCCGGGCGTTTTGGAAGTATAGGGCAGCCCGGTCTTTTCATCCATCGGCAGCGCGTCCATGTCAGCGCGCAGCCCAATCACGCGGCCCTTGGTATCCGACTTGCCCTTGATGACGCCGATCACCCCGGACCGGCCCACGCCCGGAACAACCTCGTCGCAACCGAATGCTTTCAGCTTTTCCTCGACCAGCGCCGTGGTGCGCGGCAGGTCGTAGAGAATCTCGGGGTTCTCATGCAGGTCGCGGCGCCACTCGGTGATCTCGGGCAGCAATTCGGCAAGACGATTCTTCACGGGCATTCGCAGATTCCTTACCAAAGCAATGAAGGGGTCAGGCGAAACCTGACCGATTGTTCAAATCCCGGCAAGGGGGCAGACCGCCAAACTGACGGCACGTCGCGTCAGATGTCCGGGCCAAGTTCGATCCGCGACCCATCCGAGAAGCGATCCAGGCGGAAGCGGGACAGGTCGTGGCCCACGTCTTCCCCGGCGATCATCGAGGCCATCACCCGCCCAAATCCCGGCCCGATCCCGAAGCCATGTCCGCACATGCCCGTGCAAATGGACAGGCCAGGCAAACTGGCGGCACGGTCCACCACGGGCACGATATCGGGCATCGTGTCGATCATGCCCGCCCAGGCCAGCGCGCCCTCGACCCGGCCAAGCGCTGGAAACTCCTGTTCAAAGCCGCGCAACAGGCGCGCGACCGTCTTGCCATGGGGCGCGGGGTTCAGAACGCGCATCCGTTCGAACGGGGTTTCGTCCACATCGCGCCAGACGCGCGGGGTGGTCCAGCCGTCGGGATAGCCGCGTGGCGACACCGGATGATACACCCGCCCCCACGGATCGCGGCGCAGTTGTGGCAGGTATTTCGGCACATGGCGGAACGCATCCCAACCCAGGAAAATCTCGTGAAAGCCGCCATTGGCCAGCGTGTAGCCGCCATCATCGCGCCTGCGGAAAGCAAGGCTCTGCCCCGTCGCACCACCGCCATGCACATCCGGCAGCGCCTTTGTCGCCACGACCGTGGCCTTGACCGACAGTTGCGGGATGCGGATGCCATGCTGGCGCAGCAGCAGCGATGACCACGCGCCCCCCGCGACCACCACCTCGGGCGCGCGGATGCGGCCCTGTTCGGTGATAACGCCCGCAACCTTGCCGCCTGCGACATCCACCAGTCGCGCGGCGCAGTTTTCCACGATCACCGCGCCCTTGCGCACGGCCGCGCGCGCCAGCGCAGGAACGGCGATCCAGGGCTCGGCCTTCATGTCGCTCGGCGTATGCAAGGCACCGGCCCAGGGCGTGCTGCCGCCGGGAAGCAGATCGGCGGTCTCACGCGCGCTCAGCAAGCGGCTGTCCACGCCCGACCCTGCCACATCGTCGAGCCAACCCTGAAAGCCCGCCATCTCGGTCTCACTCTTGGCGAGATAGGTCAGCCCGCATTGCTTCAGGCCCAGATCCTCACCAACCTCGGTTGCCAGTTCCTTCCAGAGCCGGTTCGCCTCCATCATGATCGGCAGTTCCGCAGGGTCGCGCCCCTGCTGGCGGACCCACCCCCAGTTGCGGCTGCTCTGTTCCGCCGCGACCCGGCCTTTTTCCAGAACGACCGGTCTGAGCCCCTTCTCAGCAAGGTAATAGGCCGTCATCACCCCGATGACGCCACCACCGATGACAACGATATCCGCCGAATCCGGCGGCGGTCCTGCATGTTCCACGGGCCGGTGCAGGCCAAGCGGGAAGACCGTCATTGGCAGAGCGTCTCCAGCAACCGGTCCATGAAGCGTTCCCCGGCCTCGAATTGTTCAACGGTGATGAATTCATTCGGCTGATGCGCCTGCGCGATGTTACCGGGGCCACAGACCACGGCGGAATAGCCGCCGTGCTGGAACTGCCCGGCTTCGGTGCCGTAGCTGACCACATGGGTGGCGTTGTCGCCGGTCAGGCGGCGGACAAGCTCCTCCGCCGCGCCGTTTTCTTCGGGCTTCAGTCCCGGCACGTCCCAACGGCGGTCAATCTGGATAAAGCATGACGGGTGCACTTTCTGCATCTTCGCCTCCAGCGCCCGCACCTCCGCTTCGTAGCGCGCGCCCCATTCGTCCATCGATTCCCCCGGCACGCAGCGGAAGGACATGACGAAGCGGCAATCCTTGGCGGTGATGTTATGCGCGGTCCCACCCTCGATCATACCCACATGCAGCGTGGTGAAGGGCGGCTCGAACAGCGCGTCGGCGCCCTGGGGCACCTTCGCCCGATTCTCGTCATTCATCTTATTGGCCCAGTCGATCAGCTTGGCGCCCTCCATGATCGCGGAGACGCCATCGTCGATCATGGAACTGTGCACCTCGAACCCGCGCAGATGGGTGTCGTAACCGATTCCCCCCTTATGGCCGGTCACGACCTGCATCATCGTGGGTTCCCCGATGATCGCCAATTGTGCTTTCGGCAGGGTGCCCTGCATGTGCCGGATCATGGGTGGCGCGCCTGTACAGCCGATTTCCTCATCGCGGGAGAGGCAGATTTGCAGCGGCTTTTTCAGCGACAGCTTCGACGCCTTCGCCATCGCCGCCATGGCCAGCGCATCGAAGCCCTTCATGTCGCAACAACCGCGCCCGAAGAGCTTTCCGTCCTTCTCGACAACAGTGAACGGATCGGTTGACCAGTTCTGACCGTCCACCGGCACAACGTCGGTATGACCCGACAGAATGACGCCACCCTCGATGTCAGGACCGATATGCGCATAGAGGCTCGCCTTGGTCCGATCCTCATTGTAGTCGCGGAAACAGCGTGCCCCGAGCCCGGTCAGCCAGGTCTCTGCCCAATCAATCAGGTCTAGGTTGCTGTCGCGGCTAACTGTCGGAAATGAAACGAGCTTTTCGAGAAGGTCGCGGGAGTTCATCTCGGCGGGCATGGGCAGGTTCCTTTGTGCTTCCCGCCCGAGCCTCTTCCTACCCTGCCAGCCCGTCAAGCCCACCCTCGACAAATGCTCAAATTTTGCCCGAATGGTCAAAACCGAACCCAAGGTCATCCTCAAAGCGCTTGCGAGGGGGGAAATTCCTGATACCGTGACGGGAATGAACGCACCCGCCCGGCAGAGGCGGGGCGATGTCCAACCGGTGAGGAGCGTCTGGTGATGCTTGATGGGGCACAGCCCTCCGTCCTTGATGTCAAGGACCTCAAGACCGTATTCAAAACCCGGCGTGGGGAAGTCCACGCTGTGAACAATGTCAGCTTCAGCCTGAAGGCAGGGGAGCTTCTGGGCGTTGTCGGGGAAAGCGGTTCTGGAAAATCCGTGACAATGATGTCCCTTATCGGGCTGGTTCCGGCGCCTCCGGCGGTGGTGACCGGTGCGGGCGTCATGTTTGAAGGTCAGGATCTGCTGACCGCGACCGACGACCAACTGCGCGCCGTTCGTGGTGCCCGGATCGGGTTTGTCTTTCAGGACCCGATGACCTCGCTGAACCCCGTGTTCAACGTCGGCTTCCAGCTGATGGAACCGCTGCGCAAGCATATGGGCATGTCCAAGGCCAAGGCGCGGGTGCGGGCCAAGGAACTGCTGGAACTGGTCGGCATCCCGGATGCGGAACGACGGCTGAAGGATTATCCGCACCAGTTTTCCGGCGGCATGCGTCAACGGGTGATGATTGCCATCGCGCTGGCCTGCGACCCCAAGGTGCTGATCGCGGACGAACCGACGACCGCACTCGACGTGACCATCCAGGCGCAGATACTCGAACTGATGAAGGACCTGCGCGACAAGCTTGGCATGGCCGTGGTCTGGATCACCCATGACCTCGGCGTCATTGCCGGCATCGCGGACCGGGTGCTGGTCATGTATGGAGGGCAGGTGGTGGAACATGCACCCGTGCGCGAACTTTTCGCCAACCCCAAGCACCCTTACACCCGCGCCCTGCTGGAAACCGTGCCGCATGTACGTGGTGTACGGGCCGAGCGGCTGGAGGTGATCGAAGGTCAGCCCCCGATCCTGCGCGCCCACCCCACGGCCTGCCCGTTCCGCGACCGCTGCGACAAGGCGTTTGACCGCTGTGCGCGGGAGAACCCTTCGCGCTACCCGGTTGGCCCTGTACATGACGTGGCCTGTTTCTGGGACCCCGAGACCGGAGGCGCACGCGATGTTTGATACGGCTCAGCGCAAGAAACTCGTCTCGGTCAACGGGCTGAAGATGTATTTCCCCATCCATACCGGTCTGCTGCGCCGCCACACGGGCGACGTGAAGGCGGTGGATGACGTCAGCTTTGACATCTACGAGGGCGAGACGCTTGGCCTCGTGGGGGAATCCGGCTGTGGCAAATCCACCTGCGGGCGCGCGGTGCTGCGGCTTTACGATCCGACAGCCGGTACAATCGAGGTCGATGGCACCGATATCTCGACCACATCGCAAAGCGGGCTGCGCAAGATGCGTCCGGTCATGCAGATGGTCTTTCAGGATCCTCAGGCCAGCCTTAACCCGCGCATGTCGGTGGCCGATATCATCGGCGAGCCGCTGCGCGAGCATACCAACAAGTCCAAAGCCGAACGGCTGGAGCGCATCTATGAGCTGATGGATGCCGTGGGTCTGAACCGCGATTTCGCCAACCGCTACCCGCATGAGTTTTCCGGCGGCCAGCGTCAGCGCATCGGGATCGCCCGCGCCCTGGCGCTGAACCCCAAATTCATCGTCTGCGACGAGCCGATTGCAGCGCTTGACGTGTCGATCCAGGCGCAGGTGGTGAACCTGCTGGAAGACCTGCAATCCGAACTTGGCCTGACCTACCTCTTCATCAGCCACGATCTTTCCATGGTCCGCCATATCGCGGACAGGGTGGCGGTGATGTATCTGGGGAAGGTGGTGGAACTTGCGCCGCGCGAAGGGCTCTATAACGATCCCAAGCACCCTTACACGGTCGCGCTTCTGTCAGCGGTCCCCGAACCCGACCCGGCGGCGCATGACTCCGCCAACCGCATCATTTTGCAAGGCGACGTGCCAAGCCCGTCGAACCCGCCGCAGGGCTGCAACTTCTGCACCCGCTGCCCGAAGGTCATGGATATCTGCAAGCAGGAAGACCCCGAGTTCCGAGAGATCGAACCGGGCCGCTTCGTTGCCTGCCACCTGTATAACCAATGAGATCGCTGAATAACGGCGACACCCATGAGGTCACAAGAGCTCAAGAGACCAACAAGGAGAGAGACAACATGAAGTTAAGACATCTCATGCTAGGGGCTGCGGCGGCTTTCGCCCTCGCCCCGATGGCCGCGATGGCCGAGCGTGGCTCAGATGGCCAGCTCAACATCATCTACTGGCAGGCGCCTTCGACGCTGAACCCGTATCTCTCGGGCGGCACGAAAGAGGTGGAATCCGCCTCGCTGGTGCTGGAATCCATGGCGCGCTTTGACAGCGACGGCAACCTTGTGCCGTTCATGGCCGAAGACATCCCGACCGTTGAAAACGGTGGCGTGGCCGAGGATCTGACTTCGATCACCTGGACCCTGCGCGAAGGCCTGCTGTGGTCCGACGGTACGCCCGTGACCGCGAATGACGCCGTGTTCACCTGGGAATACTGTACCCACCCCGAAGGCGGCTGTGCGCAGGCCAGCTACTTCGACGGCGTGGAAAGCGTGGAAGCCCTGGACGACCGCACCGTTCGCGTGAACTTTGCAGCGCCCAAGCCCTTCCCCTACACTGCCTTCGTCGGCTCCGAGAGCCCGATCATTCAGGCCGCCCAGTTCGCTGACTGCCTTGGCGCAGCCGCGCCCGAGTGCACCGAGGCCAACTTTGGCCCGATCGGCACCGGCCCGTTCGTCGTGGAAGAATTCCGCCCGAACGACGTGATCACCTTCGTCGCGAACGAGCACTACCGTAACCCCGACCAGCCGGCCTTCGCCCGCGTGGTGTTCAAAGGTGGCGGCGACGCTGCGTCTGCGGCCCGCTCGGTTCTGGAAACCGGTGAGTTTGACTATGCCTGGAACCTCCAGATCGACCCGACCCTTCTGGCCGAGATGGAAGCCAACGGCATCGGCACCGTCGTGACCGCGTTCGGTACCTCGGTTGAGCGTCTGCACCTCAACCAGTTCAACCCCGATCCGGCCCTTGGCGACGCACGCTCGACCGCAGAAGGCGGACCGCACCCGTTCCTGACCAACCCGATCATCGGTCAGGCCATGTCCATGGCCATCGACCGCGCGCTGCTGGTTGAAATCGGCTATGGTGCAGGCGGCCAGCCCACCTGTAACGTGCTGCCCGCACCGGCGCTCTATGCCTCCACCGCCAATGACGGTTGTCTGACCCAGGACATCGCCGGCGCCAACGCGCTGCTCGATGAAGCGGGCATCGTCGACACTGATGGTGACGGCATCCGCGAGTACGAAGGCACGCCGCTTCGCGTTCTCTACCAGACCTCGACCAACGCCGTCCGTCAGGACACCCAGGCGCTGATCAAGCAGTGGTGGGCCGAGATCGGCATCGACACCGAGCTTCGCAACATCGACGCGTCCGTGTTCTTCGGCGGTGACCCGGCTTCGCCCGACACCTACCAGAAGTTCTATGCAGACATCGAGATGTACACCAACAACTTCGCTGGTGTGGACCCCGAAGCCTACATGGCCAACTGGCGTTGTAACGAGATCCCGGGCCCGGACACCCAGTGGCAGGGCTCCAACATCCAGCGCTTCTGCTCGGAAGAGTATGACGCCCTCGTCACCGAGATGAGCCAGACCGCACCGCTCGAAGAGCGTGGCCGCCTGGCCCGCGAGATGAACGACATGCTGATGCAGTCCTACTCGATCATCCCGCTGATCCACCGTGGTGGCGTATCGGCCCATGCGAACTCGCTCGGCGGTGTGCGCATGTCCGACTGGGACTCCGAACTGTGGAACATCGCAGAATGGTATCGCATCGACGAGTGATCTCGATCTGAAAACCGCAGCCGCATCCCTCTGGGGGTGCGGCCCATCTCAGACCCCACACAGTACAGACTTCTGAACCGAGGCGCCCGCCCATGCTGACTTTCACGATCCGTCGCTTGTTCATGGCAATCCCGACGCTTCTGTTCATAAGCCTGATCATCTTTCTGATCCTCGATCTGGCCCCGTCCGATCCCACGGCCAGCCTGCCGCTGACCATCCCGCCAGAGGTGCGGGCCGAGATCCGGGCCTCGCTCGGCCTCGATGAACCCATCCACATCCGCTTTGCCCTGTGGCTGCAGCAGTTCTTCGTGAACGAGCCTCTGAACCTCATAGAACAATGGACCGGCTGGACCATCGGCGATGGCGACCGTACCCGCGTGATCTCATGGCAGACCCGCAGCCCGGTGGTCGACATCATAGCGCAGCGCATGCCCCAGACCCTGTGGGTTGTCGGCACCGCTTACGTGGTCGGCATCCTGATCGCGCTGCCCATTGGCATCTATTCGGCCTATCGCCAGTATTCGATCTTCGACCAGGCCGGTACCTTCATCACCATGGTCGGCTTCTCGGTACCGCCCTTCTTCTCGGGCGTTCTGGTGATCGTGATCTTTGCCGTGCAGCTTGGCTGGTTCCCCTCGGTCTATGACACGACCCATGTGGTGGTGGACTGGGACAGCTTCGTCGTGCAGCTCAAGCAGATGATCCTGCCGGTGATGGTGCTTGCGCTGCAGATCACCAGTCAGATCAGCCGGTTCATGCGTGCCTCGATGCTCGACAACCTCAACCAGGATTACGTGCGCACCGCCCGCGCCAAGGGTCTCACGGAAAGCGTCGTGGTCATGGTTCACGTCTTGCGCAACTCGATGATCCCGGTGGTGACTGTGATTGCGCTTGGTGTGCCGCAGGTCTTTGGCGGCGCCATCATCACCGAGCAGGTGTTCAAGGTAAACGGTCTTGGTCACCTGCTGATCGGCGCCATCCAGGGGGGCGACATTCCCACGGTGCAGACGCTGACCTTCATCTTCGCGGTGCTTATCGTGCTCTTCAACCTGATTGCCGACGTGCTCTACGGCATTCTTGACCCGAGGATCCGCTATGACTGATCTGACCACACTCGAAGCGGAAACCTACCAGAAGCCGCGCAACCAGTGGTGGGATGTGTGGGACCAGTTCAAGACCCACAAAGGGGCGCTCATCGGCGCGGCCTTCTTCATCTTCGTGCTGATCTTCGTCTTTCTGGGCCCGATCTTCTGGACGCTGGACGCGCAATATATCGACATCCGCGCCCGCAGCCAGGGCCCGTCCTGGGCCCACCCCATGGGCACCGACCAGTTGGGCCGCGACACGTTGGCCCGGATCATGGTGGGCGGACAGACCTCGTTGCTGGTAGGGCTGACGGCAATGCTGCTGGCACTGATCGTGGGCACGCTGGTGGGTGTTCTGGCGGGCTATTTCAAACGGCTCGACGGCATCCTGATGCGCCTGACCGATCTGTTTCTGGCGCTGCCGCTGCTGCCGCTGCTCTTGGTCATCATCATGCTCTTCCGCGACACGCTGCGCGCGCAGTTCGGGCCGGAGAAGGGTATCTTCATCCTGATCGTCTTCGTCATCGGCATCACCAGCTGGATGCAGACCGCACGGATCGTGCGCGGCGATGTGCTGGCCCTGAAGGAGCGCGAATTCGTTCTGGCCGCCCGATCCATCGGAACGCCGCCCTACAGGATGATCACCCGCCATGTGCTGCCCAATGTGCTGTCGCCGATCATGGTCTCGGCCACGCTCGGCATTGCCAACGCGATCATCACCGAAAGCGCGCTGTCCTTCCTGGGCCTGGGCTTCCCGTCGGATTTTCCGACATGGGGGCGGCTGCTGTTCGACGGCACCGACTGGCTGCAGAGGAACCCAGAGCGGGTGATCTGGCCGGGCCTCGCCATTTCGCTGACCGTTCTATCGGTGAACTATATCGGCGATGGCTTGCGCGACGCGCTCGATCCCAGAATTCGCGGCCGCTAAAGTCCCCCCTTTCATCTTGGCCCAACTGCCTCAGGGGGGTCGCCATTGGATGCGCCATTGGTTCAAGCCCAATGGCGACGGGGGAAGATCCCCCCCGCGGGTCGACGCCGAAGGCGGCGAAACACCCTCAGTAAAAGCTCTGCGGGTCGATATCGACCGACACCCGCAGGTTTTTCGGCAGCTTCAGCCCCCCCAACCATTGCCGCAGCGCAGTCTGGATCGGCGCGCCTTTGGGGGCCTTCACCAACAAACGCACCCGATGCCGCCCCCTGATCCGCGCAATTGGTGCCGGGGCGGGGCCGTAGACGATCCCGTCGATCGCCCGGATCGGAGCATCCGACCGCGCCAGATGGGTGCCGAGATCGAAAGCCGCAGCCGCCTCGGGCGCAGAGATCACGATCCCGGCCAGCCGCCCGAAGGGGGGCATGCCCGTTGCCCGGCGTTCATCGGCCTCGGCCCGCCAGAAGCCTTCCTCATCCCCGGACAGGATCGCGCGGATCACCGGATGATCGGGCTGAAAGCTCTGCAACAGGGCCGTTCCCGGCTTCTCCGCGCGACCGGCCCGGCCTGCCACCTGCCGCATCAGCTGAAACGTCCGCTCCGCCGCGCGCAGGTCGGACCCTTGCAGGCCCAGATCCGCGTCGATCACGCCGACCAGCGTCAGCCGGGGGAAATTATGCCCCTTGGCCACCAGCTGCGTACCGATGATGATATCCGTCTCACCATCGGCAATCTCGGCGATCCGGGCCTTCAGCGCGCGGGCCGAGCCGAACAGGTCCGAGGACAGCACCGCCTGTTTCGCCTCTGGGAAGAGCGCCGCCGCCTCCTCCGCCAGCCGCTCCACCCCCGGTCCGACAGCTGCCATCTTGCCCTCGACCCCGCAGGACGGGCAGGCCGCTGGCATCGGTTTCGTCTCACCGCATTGGTGGCACATCAGCCGCTTGAGAAACCGGTGCTCCACCATCCGCGCGTCGCAATGGTCACAGCCCACCTGTTCGCCGCAGGCCCGGCAGATCGTGACCGGCGCATAGCCGCGGCGGTTGAGGAACAGAAGCGCTTGTTCCCCCGCTTGCAATCGAACCCTCACAGCGCCCTGCAGCGTCGGGGAAATCCAGCGATTGCCGGGCAAGTCCTCCCCCCGCATGTCAATCGCCCGCATGTCGGGCATCACGGCGGGACCGAAACGGTCGGTCAGGTCGATCCGCGTGTATTTTCCCGACTCCGCGTTCCACCAGCTTTCCAAGCTCGGCGTGGCCGAAGCTAGCACCACCTGCGCGTCATTCAGGGAGGCCCGCAGAACCGACATATCCCGTGCGTTGTAAAGCGCCCCGTCCTCCTGCTTGTAGGAGGTGTCATGCTCCTCATCGACGACGATCAGGCCGAGGTCGCGGAACGGCAGGTAGAGCGCGGACCGCGCGCCCACGATCAACTGCGCTGCCCCCTGCCCGACCATGCGCCAGCAACGGCGGCGCTCGGTCATGGTGACGCCGGAATGCCATTCGGCGGGTTCCGCGCCGAAGCGGGCCTTAACGCGGGTCAGGAACTCGGAAGTCAGGGCAATCTCGGGCAACAGCACAAGCGCCTGCCGCCCCTGCCGCAGGCATTCCGCTACAGCCTCCAGATAGACCTCCGTCTTGCCCGATCCGGTGACGCCCTTCAGCAGCGTGGTGCCGTAGCGCCCGGCGCGGATGCCCTCGCAGATCTGCACGGCCGCCCCCGCCTGTGCTTCGGTCAGCTCCTTGCCGTCACGCTCCGGATCAAGCGGCAGGTAGGGCGCATCGCGGGGCGTGTCGAATTCCTCCACCACGCCCTGTTTCACCAGCCCCTTGATGACGGAGGAGGTCACGCCCGCCATTTCCGACAACTCGCCAAGCGTGAAACTGACCCCGCCATACTCCTCCAGCACCGCAATCACGCGGGTGCGGGCGTCGGTCATGCGGTCAGGCTCGCCATAGCCAACCCGGTAGAGCTTGCGCATCGAGGGCGGATCGGCCAGCCCCGGCGCGCGGGTGGCCAGCCGCAGCATCTGCGACAGGGGCGTCAGCGTGTATGACCCCACGCGCGTCAGAAACTCCTGCATCTCGGACCGCATCGGGGCCACGTCCAGCACCTTCAGGACAGACCGGATCTTGGCCGGGTCCCAATCGCCCCGCCCCGGCCCCCAGACCACGCCAAGCACCTTGCGCGGCCCAAGCGGCACCTGCACGAAAGCCCCCATCCAGCAGCCGCCCTCGGGTGCCTTGTAATCCAGCACCCGGTCCAGCGGTTCGGCGGTCAGCACGCCGACAAGGCTGCCTTCCTCGAAGAATTCCTGCTCTGCCTGCATGTCACTCATGTTACCGCAATCATAGTTGGGCTTTCCGCCGCGTCTAAGCTGGGGTAAGACACGCCCGAGCCCGCCATCAACCCCTGAGGGATAGACCAATGAAATTCTTTGTCGACTCCGCCGAAGTGGACGCCATCGCCGAGCTGAATGATATCGGGATGGTCGACGGTGTCACCACCAACCCATCGCTGATCCTGAAATCGGGCCGCGACATTATCGAAGTGACCCGCGAAATCTGTGCCATGGTCGACGGCCCCGTCTCGGCCGAGGTGGTGGCGCTGGAAGCCGATGCCATGATCGCAGAGGGCCGCAAGCTGGCCGAGATCGCAGAGAATATCTGCATCAAGCTGCCGCTGACCTGGGACGGGCTGAAAGCCTGCAACATCCTGACCAATGACGGGTTCCAGACCAACGTGACCCTGTGCTTCTCGGCCAATCAGGCACTGCTGGCCGCAAAGGCGGGCGCGACCTATATCTCCCCCTTCATCGGGCGCCTTGATGACATCAACCTCGACGGAATGGACCTGATCGCCGATATCCGCACGATCTATGACAATTACGGGTTCGAGACGCAGATCCTCGCCGCCTCGATCCGCTCTGCCAACCACATGAAAGACGCCGCCCTGATCGGCGCCGATGTGGCCACCGCGCCGCCGAATGTGATCAAGGCGATGGCCAACCACGTCCTTACGGATAAGGGGCTCGACGCCTTTATGAAGGACTGGGCAAAAACAGGGCAGAAAATCCTGTAAACATGTTGTAAGGTCTGCCCCAACCATAAAAACACCAAGGGGCAGACCACTTATGGGCGAAAGGGCAGACGCGTTGGAAGACTGGCGCGAACGGGTATTGCAGGACCCGGATCTCATTCTTGATGACCGCGACGTGATGAGGGCTCTGATCACCGCGAATGATCGCCAGATGGGCGGCAATATCGTCGATATGCGCGGCATTGCCATGGAACGGCTGGAAAACCGGCTGGACCGGCTGGAAGACACGCATCGCAGCGTGATCGCGGCGGCCTATGAAAACCTTGCCGGCACCAACCAGATTCACCGCGCGATCCTGAAACTGCTGGATCAGGCGGAGTTCGAGGATTTCCTCAAGGTGCTCGGCACCGATGTGGCGGCGATCCTGCGGGTGGACCGCATCCGGCTGGTTCTGGAAAGCCCGGAAGCCACTGAAACGAGTGCCCCCAAGGTCCAGAAGCTGGAAGATGTGCTGACAGTGGTCGCGCCAGGCTTCGTCGATGACTATCTGACCGCCGGGCGCAACATGCCGCAACGGGCCGTGACCTTGCGCCAGATCGGGGCCGGTGCCGCCAGCATCTATGGCGAGGCCGCCGACTGGATCGCGTCAGAGGCCATTCTGCGGCTCGACCTTGGGCTTGGGCGCCTGCCAGCAATGTTGGTGATGGGGTCCGAAGACCCGCACCAGTTCCGCCCCAGCCAGGGTACGGACCTGCTGAATTTCTTCACCGGCGTATTTGAGCGCAGCATGAAACGGTTCCTGGGGTAGGCCCGATGAGCACCGCCCTCAGCCCCGCCGCACGCGACCTAATGGAAGCGTGGCTTGCGGATGTGGGCAGTTTGCGGGGCGGGTCGCCCGCCACCGTCACAGCCTACGGAGCGGACCTGCGGGATTTCCTTGCGTTCCAGACCGGGCACCATGGGGCACAGCTTGGGCTTGGCCCCTTGCGTGCCCTTGGCCCGCGCGACATGCGGGCCTGGATGGCCGCGGAACGGGGATCGGGCCTTGGGGCGCGGTCACTGGCGCGCAAGCTGTCAGCGGTGAAAGGTTTCTACCGCTGGTGGGCAGAGCGCGACGGGTTCGACGCCACGGCTGTCCTTTCGACCCGCGCGCCGAAATTTCAACGAAAGCTCCCCCGTCCCTTGTCAGAACCCGCCGCTCAGGAGCTGATGGAACGGGTCGGCGCACAGGACGCCCGCGACTGGATCGCGGCGCGGGATGTGGCGGTGGTCACTCTGCTTTATGGCTGCGGTTTGCGGATATCCGAGGCACTTGGCCTCACAGCCTCGGTCCTGCCGCTATCCGACGTGTTGCGTATTCGGGGGAAGGGCAACAAGGACCGCGAAGTGCCGGTTCTGCCCGCGGCCCGCCGCGCCGTGGACCGCTACGCCGCGCTCTGCCCCCATGATCTGCCCGCCGATGGCCCGCTGTTCCGCGCGGTTCGCGGCGGCGCGCTCGGGCCCCGTCAGGTGGCCAAGGTGGTCGAGTCGGCCCGGATGCAGCTCGGCCTGCCCGCCACCGCTACCCCCCACGCCATGCGCCACAGCTTCGCGACGCATCTTCTGGATGCAGGCGGCGATCTGCGCGCGATACAGGAACTGCTCGGCCACGCCTCCCTGTCGACCACCCAGGCCTATACGGCGGTCGATACGGCCCGGTTGATGGAGGTCTACCGCAACGCCCATCCCAAGGCGTAGCTCTGCGCTTTGCGGTCCTTTATCTGTTCATCGTGCAGGTCATATCACCGCTAGACACCGGCAGCGCATTGCCGTTGCTTCGCGCCCCCACGCGCTGCGGGTCGACGGCCCAATCGGCGCTGAACCCTTGCTCCGACAGCTCGAAATTCGACAGCGTGCCGTACCGGCCAACGCCGGGCTCCCACCATGTGCCAGCCCATCCCGAAGCCCCCTGCCCCAGAGCAGGGTTGTAGGTGAGAGTGAGCCTGCCGTGTTCGTCCTCGTAGGTATCCTGGTAGGTGCCTTCCATTGCCATCCAGGATCCTGCCTGACTGAGATTGACACCGCCCCAGCAATCGTAGCTGCCTGCCGCTATGATCGGCAATGTGCCCCCTGATGGCGTGGGTGTGACCGAGCCCGGCTGATCGAACATCACCGACATTCCAAAATTTGAGGCGAATATCTCCAGCTCATGCGCACCGGAATGGTGGAAATTGTAGCTCCAGTTCGCATCCGGCGTCCCGGTCATGTGGATGGCCTCGGCCAGGATGACGCTCTGTCCCATGGGGACGGTCGCCCGTCCGCGCGACAAAGGAGGCACGACGACGGGTTGGCTCTGGATCGAGGAGCTGTGGGCATTCTGCGTGAAAACGGACAGCGTGGCATCGGTGTTGTTGTGGATGATCAGCGTGGCCTGCTGAGCCTGCGCGATCCCCGTGATCGCCAGCAGCAGCGGGACAAAGAGCGCAAAGGCGCGAATCAATGCGGGCATGGGGACCTCCGTTCAGATTTGGGGCAAGGGTATCACGGGATGCGGCAAGCTCGAAATTCTGTCGCAACGGCAATGCCGCCCGCCCTTTCCCGGCACGCCCCCGGTTGCCTATCGCGTTGCTTTGGTTCATGTCAGTCCGATGACATTGCGTATGAAAGCCCTCTCGGTTCACCTGTTCACCGCCACCGGCGCCGTCTTTGCCATGCTTGCTATGCTGGCGGCGGTCGAGGAAAAGTGGTCGCTCATGTTCCTGTGGCTGGTTGTGGCCCTGATCGTAGACGGGATCGACGGGCCATTGGCGCGCCGCTACCAGGTCAAGACCAATGCGCCAGAGTTCGACGGGGTCCTGATGGACCTGATCATTGATTACCTGACCTATGTCTTCATCCCGGCCTATGCGCTGTTCAAATCCGGGCTCTTGCCGGGCTGGACAGGGTGGCTCGCGATCATCGTCATCACCTTTGCCAGTGTCGTCTACTTCGCCGATACAAGAATGAAGACCAAGGACAATTCCTTTGCGGGCTTTCCGGGCTGCTGGAACATGGTGGTATTGGTTCTTTTCGCGCTCAGCCCGAATTTCTACATAATCCTCGGGCTGGTCATCCTCTTTGCCGTGGGGATGTTCCTGAACCTCAAGTTCATCCACCCGGTGCGCACGGAACGCTGGCGGGTCTTGTCCTTGCCCATGGCCATTGCCTGGACCGGTTTTGCCGGTTGGGCCGCCTGGGTCGATTTCCATCCGGAAAGCTGGGCACTTTGGGGGTTGATGGGCAGCTCTATCTATCTGGCCATTGCCGGGATTGCCCAACAGATTCTGCCAGAACGCTGATCTCCCTCACCATCCGTTGACGCATGGGAAACAGGCCATTGGCTTGACTTTGTCTTTTGTATGTGTATATTTTACACCTATTGAAGCCAACCGCACTCAAACCCAGGAATTTGACCCATGCGTATTCTCTCTCTCCTCTCTGCCGCTGCTTTTGCCTCTGCCATTTCCGGCGCGTCGCAGGCCGAGGCCCAGTATGTCGACCTTTATGAACTGAGCGCCTATTGCAGCGCTGGTTACTACGAGGCCTGCGCCATGCTGGATGCCTACGCCATGCAGATGCAGGCCCCGGTCTATGGTGGCTATAACAGCTACGACCCCTACGCCGCCCATGCACAGCGGATGGAAGACATCCACAACTGGGGCAACCAGATGCTGGCCACCGGCGCCGCCAACTCGGCCATCCTGGACCAGCGTCACAACTCCTTCATGGAAACCCTGCGCAACTGATCCCACGCTGCAGCAGATCGGGGCCTGTCAGCCGGTTCGGCTGGCAGGCCCTTTTCATTTCTTGGGGCCGGTTTTGCCATGGGCTGACGCAGTTGAAATCTTTTTGTGTAAAATGCACACTTTTCTCTTGCGCACCCCGGATTAATGTGTAAATAATACACTAACAGAAACGAAGACAACGGAACCCAAACCAATGACCTTCTCGCCCCGCTCCGCCGCCGCCCTGCTCGCCCGTGATGCCCGCACCCGTCAGGCCAAGCCGGTCACCCTTCCCAAAGCCCCTTTCCCGCTCGGCTGATTTTTCCGAGTAACACAAAGTTTCGTCAGGCCCGGCTGTCCTCCTCCCTCCCCTCTCCCTCCCTGTGCCGGGCCTGACACCCAGATTTTTCAGCACCAAAACCTTTTCATTACGGATGGTCCTGCCGCGACCGTGAGAGCGGCAGGACCATCCGTTTTTTCTGTCCGGACAAGATGGGTGGGAGTCCCGATTGCCGACGGCCTGCTACTGGCTCTCTGCGTCCTCTGACGCGGCGGCCGCTGCCTCTGCCGCCTGTTGCGCGCGGAAATCATCCCACTGGTCAAAGCTCGTCATGATCTCGAAACCGCTGAGCGCCGAGCGCACGTCATTCGACAGGTTTTCCACGCCTTCGCTGACATAGGACATGACCGCCAAACCCATGGCGACAGAGGCGGCCGTCATGACCACCCATTCGACCGTGGCCGAACCGTTTTCCTCATTCCAGAACTGTGCAACGCAGGTCATGGCATCCTCTTGGAATCATCCGGGGACGAGGATGCCTTACCGCCAAGGCAAAAATTTGACGGATCAAGCCGCGACGCGTGTCAGTTTTCCGACCGGTCGCGGATGATCTTGGCGAACTGGTCGAAGATCGGCTCGGCAGCCGCCAGAACCTGACCATCTTCCACAAGGTTCTGTCCGTCGCGAATCGGCTGAACGATGGCGCCCGCCTCTTTGGCGATCAAGAGGCCCGCAGCCACGTCCCAGGCATGAAGACCCCGTTCCCAGTAGCCATCGTAACGGCCCGCCGCCACATAGGCGAGGTCGAGTGCGGCAGAGCCCCACCGGCGCACACCGGCACAGGCGGGCATCAGCCGCGCCAGATCCTGAAGCGTCGCGGGCAGGTATTTGCGCCCGCCGAAAGGCACACCGGTCGCAAAGACGCAGTCGATCATCCGGTGGCGGCCCGACACGCGCAGGCGCTGCGAGTCGTTCAACCAGGCCCCTGCGCCTTTTTCGGCGTAGAACATCTCGTCCTTGGCGGCATCATAGACCACACCCGCCACGATCTCGCCCTTGTGCTCCAGCGCGATGGAGACCGCCCAATGAGGCATCCCGTGCAGGAAGTTGGTGGTCCCGTCCAGCGGATCGACGATCCAGCGGCGGGTGGGATCGGTGCCGGGGGTTTCGCCGGATTCCTCACCCAGCCACCCATAGTTGGGGCGCGCGTCCATCAGTTCCGTGCGCAGGATCTCTTCGGCGGCCATATCGGCCTTGGACACGAAGTCACCCGGCCCCTTGGACCCGACCTGAAGGTTCTCGACCTCCCGGAAGTCCTTGACCAGGCTGCGGCCTGCCTTGCGGGCGGCCTTGATCATGATGTTGAGATTTGCGCTGCCCTGCATGGCGTGTTCCTCGGCTAGACGAAAGCGGCGTATACCCGTAGTCCGCAGCAAAGGAAAGTTGCGAAGCGCAGTTTTTCAGCACCGCCTGGACAGGCCCGCCCCGGACGGGCCAAGGCGTGGTTTGACAGGATCAGGCCGCGCGGGTCGGGTGCGCACCCACTGCGCCTTTCTTCATGGCACGGATATCGCGTCCCAACAGGTAGTCGCGGGCGGGCGGGCCATAGCGACCTGCGGCACCATCCTCGCCAAAAGCAACATGCGCCAGTTCCGGGAACAGGGTCAGCAGTTCGGCCATCGCCTCTCGGTCGATAGATTTCAGCGCCTGCGGGCCCGGATAGAACGCCTCGGTCCGGGCGCCTTCGGCGAAAACGATCTCGTGCCTGTCGAACATGATGTGCACATAGGTCACCTGCTCGCATTTGCGGTCGATCCGCGCGATCTGCCCCCCATAGAGCTCCGCCGCGTGCTTGGCGCGGATCAGCCGTTCGCCGCTGTCGGTCTTCATGACGAACCCGTGCTGCGGCGACACCAGCATCTTGCGGTCGTTGCCGAATGCACCCTTGCGGATCAACACGGGCTTGAGTTCCGGCTGTACCTCCAGTTCCTCGGAGGTCAGGGTGCGGCTGCCCACCCAACGGACCGGCTGAAAGCCGTTATCGGCGGTCAGCACCATGTCACCGGGGCGGATGTCCTCGACCGGCCGTTCGCCATCGGCGGTGATGATCATCGCGCCGGGGGTGAAGCAGGGAATGCCGATTGCGAACAGTTCCGGGATCGTATCGACCTGGTTCGGGGTCACGCCCTCCAGCGTGATGCTTTCGCCCCCCGGGAAGGTCAGGATCGCGTCACCGCTGCCATCGCCGTTCGTGTCGGTGACCACCACATCCCAGGCCGTGACCGGTGTGGTGCCATCGGTAGTCAGGCCCGTGACATCAAGCTGGTCGAACGTGTGCCCGTCGCCGCGGTCGCCCATGTCGAAACCGGACACGACATCGCTGCCGCCGCCATCGCCAAGCTGCAGCGTGTCCTCGCCACCGCCAAGGATCAGGGTCTCGAATTCTTCCGCGGTGACCGTGTCGGTGCCGTCGGTGATGGTCACCTTCTCCGGGTTCGCGTTGGTCAGGTCGATGGTGGTGTCGACGGTCAGGTTGCTCAGATCGAGCGTGTCGCCATCCGTCTCGCTGGTTTCACCGCCGTAGAGGTTGTCATTGCCGAAGCCATCCTCGACGATCACCGTGTCGTCGCCGCCTTGCCCGAAGACCTGGTCATCCCCGGTCCCGGCATAGACGAGGTCGTCATCGGCCCCCGCGAAGATGCTGTCATCCCCGGCCCCGCCGATCAGCGTGTCATCGAAACTGTCACCGATGATCGTGTCATTCCCGGCACCACCATCAATGCTGTCGGCCCCACCGGTCGCGAACACGTCGTCGCCATCGAGGCTGTCATTACCAGCCCCGCCGAGGATCGTGTCCGCGCCGTCCTGACCGAACACCGTGTCATCGCCAAGCCCCGCCACGACCGAGTCATCGCCCGCATCGGCCAGCACGCTGTCATCGTTCGACCCGTCGGAATGATCCAGCGCGTCGATCATGTCGCCTTCGGGATCGCCGGTGTACCCCACGTCAATCGTGTCGCTGCCCGAGCCGCCCTCGACGATGAAATCGCGCCCGTCCGGGATGCCGATGGCAACCAGTTCGGCCGCACCATCCACCTCGCTCGGAGCCACGCCCACAAGCGTAATGCTTTCACCGCCCGGGAAGCTCAGAACCGCGTTGCCGAAACCATCATCCGTGACCGTCACGTCATTGGTGGTGACCGGCGTAGTGCCGCCATCCGAGGTCAGGCCGCTGACATCCAGCTGATCTTGCCCGGTATAGGTGCCATTGCCATTGTCGATCGGCGCTTCGAATTCCTGAACGATGTCGGACCCGTCACCGTCGGACAGAACCACCACATCCTGCGCGCCGTCATTGGCGCCAAGCGCGATGTTGTCGTCGCCCTGACCGCCCGCGACCGTGTCAGCCCCCGCTCCGGTCGCGACGCTGTCATCGACGGAAGATCCCGTTACGCTGTCATCGCCCGAGCCGAGGACAACGCTCTCGATCTCGGTGAAGGTCGCGACGTCGCCCGCTGTGGTCGAGGTCAACGTGCCGCTTTCATTGTCTGCCGCGCCATTGGCCGACAGGTCCAGCGTCAGGTCAGCACCAATCCAGGACGCATCCAGGATATCGGCATCGACACCACCCTCGCCACCCGCAATCGTATCGGCCCCATAGCCGTCGAAGACCATGACCGTGTCGGCATCGTCGCCGCCAAGAATGCTGTCGCTGCCACCCGCACCGCTGATAAGGTCAGCGCCGGTGCCGCCATCCAGCGTGTCGTTGCCGGTGCCGCCATTGATCGAGTCATTGCCGCTGCCGCCGGTGACGGAGTCATCGCCCGCGCCCGCCGCAATACTGTCGTCATCGGCACCGCCGTCGATGCTGTCATCGCCGCCTTGACCGTTGATCAGATCATTGCCCGCGCCGCCCAGGATGGTATCCGCGCCCGCGTCATTGCCGCCCCAGATCGTATCGTCGCCCGCCCCCGCGACAACGCTGTCATTGCCGCCGCCTGCTTCGATGCTGTCATCATTCGAGCCATCCGAATGGTCGTTCGCATCGACCCTGTCGCCCTCGGGGTCGCCCGTGTAGCCCGCGTCAATCGTGTCATCGCCCGAGCTGCCCTCGACAATGAAATCGGGGGCTGGCGGAATACCGATGGACACGAGGTCGGCCTCGGTCGCCAGCTGGCTCGGAGCGACGCCTACCAGAGTGATGCTCTCACCGCCCGGGAAGCTCAGAAGCGCATTGCCATTGCCGTCATCGCTGACCGTGACATCGCCCGCATGGATTGGCGTCGTGCCCCAGTCAGAAGTCAGACCCGACACATCCAGCTGGTCGTTGGTCGAGCCGTCGCCACTGTTGGTCATGTCGAAGGCCTGGACGATATCCGCGCCGCCGAAATCGGCCAGGGTTATGGTATCGCGCCCGCCACCGAGGATGATGTTCTCGATCTCGTTGAACTGCGCGGTCGAGGTGCCGTCGCTGAACGTGCCTGCCTCGGGGTTGGACCCGGTCAGGTCGATGGTCAGGTCGTCGGTAACAAGGCTGAGGTCCAGAACGTCGCCGGTGACCTCGTTGATGCCCTCGGCTTCGATCGTGTCATTGCCGAAATCGTTCTCGATGCGGATCGTGTCGTCGTTGAAGCCCGACCAGATATAATCGTCCCCGGTGCCGCCCCACATCTCGTCATTGCCGACGCTGCCGCGCAGCCAGTCATCGCCCGCACCGCCGATGATCGTGTCATCGCCGTCACCGCCGCTGATCGAGTCGTTGTCAGCGCCGCCGTCGATGCTGTCCGCACCGGTGCCACCGTCCAAGGTGTCATCGCCCGCACCGCCAATGATCGTGTCGGAGTTTTCGTCGCCATAGAGGTCGTCGGCCCCGTCACCACCCTCAATCGAGTCATCGCCGGTTCCGCCGCGCAGCGTGTCCGCACCCGTGCCGCCCTCGATGGTGTCGTTGCCCACATCGCCCTGAACCGAGTCATCGCCCGCGCCAGCCACGACCGAGTCATCCCCGGCCCCCGCGACGATCACATCGTCATTGGACCCGTCCGCCGCGTCATTTGCATCGACCAGGTCACCCTCCGGGTCACCGGTATAGCCTGCGTCGATCGTATCCGATCCGCTGGTGCCCTCGACGATGTAATCCCGCCCGTCGGGGATGCCGATGGCCACGAGGTCATCAACCGTGGACAGGTTCAGCGGGTTCACGCCTTCCAGCGTGATGCTTTCGCCGCCGGGGAAGGTCAGCACCGCATTGCCATAGGGGTCGCTTGTCACGGTCACATCGGTGGTGGTCACCGGCGTGGTGCCGCCGTCAGAGGTCAGCTTGCTGACATCGAGCTGATCGACCGCCGTGCCATCACCGGAATCGGAGATATCAAAGCCCGAAACCGCGTCCTGACCGCCGCCATCAGCCAGATGCACCGTATCACGCCCGGCGCTGAGGATGATGTTTTCAATTTCGGTAAATTGCGTCGCCCCCCCGGTCGAGCCGGTTTCGAACACGCTGCCAGCCTCGGGGTCGGCGGCGGACAGGTCCAGCTCCACGCCCGAGGTGACCGCCGACATATCCAGCGTATCGCCATTGGTCTCGTCGGTTTCGCCGCCGGTAATCGTGTCATTTCCAAACCCGTCAGTCAGCGCGATGGTATCATCGCCGCCCTGTCCGAAGATCACGTCATCGCCTTCGCCACCGTCGATGAGATCGCCCGAGCCATCCTCTGGCAGCGCGGCAGGCGTGACGGTGCCGACGACATTGTCGATCAGCAGCTCACCGCCCGAAGCGCTCGGCGGTTGAACGATCTCGATGGTGATCGCCTGACCGTTCAGCGACGCGTCCTCGACCGTTGACTCCACGGTTACGGTGGTCAGCGCGTTGATATCGCCAGTCGTTCCACTGGTCGTTCCGATCAGGGTCGTTCCGGCGTAGATGTTGATCTGGTAGGGAACATCGCCACTATAGCTGTAGGTGCCGTCGCCCACATCGGCAGAGAAGGAATAGGTGTCGCCAGCAGCGTAGGTCTCAGACAGGGTCTGCGAAATCGCGACCGAGTTCGAGCCACCCCCTTGATAGATCCAGGCCACATCCGTGCCATCCACGGTGCCGGTATTGATCTCGGAGCTGGTCGGATTGTAATCGCCCGCCTGCCCCGAACCGGTAACCGAAACGGTCCAGCCGGGAATGCCCTGAGAATACTGCCCGTCGGAATGGGCGGTCTGCTCAAAGCTCTGATTGTTGATGTTCAGGCTGCGTGTCGCCCCCCCGCCAAGCGACGGGTCGTTGCCCCCATGAATGGTGTCATTGCCCTCATCACCGAACAGCGTGTCGCTGCCCGCTCCGCCGGCAACAACGTCATCACCGCTGCCCGCCTCGACGATGTCATCGCCAGCGCCGGACTGGACCGTATCGTCACCGCCAAAGGCCATGACATAGTCATCATCGCCGGTGGTCCCGTTCACGCCGATCGCGTCACTCGCGTCGATCATGTCGCCTTCGGGATCGCCGGTGAAGGTCGCGTCGATCACATCCGCCCCGCCGCTGCCTTCGACAATGCCGTCAAGCGGGGCATCGGCCACGGTCTGGATATTCACATAGCCGACGTCAGTGGCGCCGTCGCCATTTTCGACCGTGTAGGTAAAGACGGTTTCGCCCAGGTCGGAATCGGACGCGACCGACAATGTGTAGTCGCTGTTCAGCGTAACGGTTTCGCCGGTGTTCAGCGTGACCGACTGGCCCGGAACCACAGCTTGCCCGTTGATCTCCGTCACGGTCAGCCCATTGCCGGACGCGTCGTGATCATTGGCCAGAACGTCGATCACGGCGGTGGTGTTGGCCTCCATCGTGACACTGTCTTCAAAGGCCAACGCGACCGTCTGGATACTGTCCGCCGCGATCAGGACGTTGGTGTCATAGGCGCTGTCGCCGCCATCGGCGAGGCCGATCTTGATGGTGTTTTCCTCGCCCGGATTGACCGGCGCCTTGAAAGACAGGGTGATGGTGAACCCGTCCATCTCGGTATTGTAGGTGTCCGCGCTGGCCGGGTTGTCGACGTAGAGGTTCGAATTCGATGTGTCGTTCACCGTGTCGATCGACACCGTATCGCCCGAGGAGGTCAGCGGCACGAAACTGCCATTGACCCAGACCCCGAGCGTGTCGTTCACGCCGGAGTTCACATATTCCAGATATTCCTCGGACGAGAAGACGAACTGCATCGTGATGTAGTCGTCATCGGGAATGAAGGTGGACTGGAAGACCACTGCATCAAAGGTCGATGTGGACGAGATCGCATCGAGGTCCGCGTCCCCCGCCCCGCCATGGCCGGTGGATGTCCCGGCACTGGTATTGGTGTTTGTCCCGGTCCCCCCCGTCGTGAAATCGGTGGCATTGCCGGTCGACAGGATCACCCCGCTGTCGCTCGGCACCACACCGCCAGAGGTCGCGTCGCCACCCGAATAGATCCCGGCCTGCCCGCTCGCCCCGGTCAGCGTGGCGGATACGACTTGAATACCGTCTCCGAAAATGGTCTCGGCAATCGTCGTGGCATCGGTTGTGGTGGTGACGTTCAGTTCAAGTGCGTCAGGCATTACTCGGACCTCCTGCAACGCAGGACGTCCCGACCGACATGACCACCCAATTGGTCGCGCGCCTTTCGGTCACAAGGAAAAAACCCCTTGGGAAAACCCGGTTCCCGGCCTGCATTGCACTGCTTTCACATTATTGTTCTGTGATCGTGCTAAGGTCTGATTGGGTCGGTTTTCAGGGCTTGCCCGGGCCTTTTCCGGCTAAGAAAACGGCGATTGTTGGCGAGATGAGAACAATTTGCGGGAAGCTGACAAGAACCCGCCGCATCCTCGCCTCATTCGGGCCGGTTCAGCCGCGTCTTTGCAGCTTTACCGGCTCTGTCCGGGCCAGTTTCAGCACATGGGACATGAAGGGTTTCGTCGTATCCTCGACCCGCGTCGCCCCGTACATGCGCCGGGTCAGGCCGGTTTCGGTCAGCGGCCGCGTGACATAGCTGGAATTGGTCCGCTGTTCGCGCACCACCCAGTCGGGCAGTACCGTGACCCCGCGGTTGGAGGCCACAAGCAGCAGGATCACGGCAGACAGTTCCACCTGCCGCACCGCGCGCGGCTCCACCCCCGCAGGTTTCAGGAACTGGCTGAACACGTCCAGCCGGCTGCGTTCCATCGGGTAGGTGATCAGCAGCTCATCCTGAAAGTCTTCGGGCATGATGAAGGGCTTGGCCGCCAGCGGATGTTCGGACGAGGCAACAAAGACCGGCTCGTAGTCAAAGAGCGGCGAGAAATCGACGCCGGGCAGATCCTCGGGGTCCGAGGAGATCACCAGATCGACCTCCTCGCGCATCAGGGCAGGCAGGGCTTCGAATTGCAGACCGGGGCGGATATCGACATCCACATCGGGCCAGGCGACGCGGAACTGTTCCAGAACCGGCAACAACCACTCGAAGCAGGCGTGGCACTCGATGGCGATATGAAGACGCCCGACCTTGCCCTGCTGCATGGCACGGAACTCTTCCTCCATCGCAGCCACCTGCGGTAGTATCTGCTCGGCCAGCCGCAACAGGCGCAGCCCGGCCGGCGACAGTTTCATCGGCTTCGATCGCCTGACAAACAGCTCCATCCCGGCCTGATCCTCTAGCCCCTTGATCTGGTGGCTGAGCGCGCTTTGCGTGATGTGCAGCCGGTCGGCCGCCTTGGCCAGCCCCCCCTCGTCATGGATGGCCTTGATGGTGCGAAGGTGGCGGAACTCGATATGCATTAGTCATGCTCATGTTGATGATGAATGTTATGAGTTTGCCTCAGCATTTTATCCATGTCACATCCATGTGCAACAGCATCGAGGATGTAGCCCAAAATGACCCTGCCGACCCCCAATGTTTCGTTCGAGTTCTTTCCCCCGCAATCGCTGGAGGCGTCATTCCGTCTGTGGGATACGCTCGGCACCCTCGCGCCACTGGCACCCGAATTCGTGTCGGTCACCTATGGCGCGGGCGGCACCACCCGCGATCTGACCCATGACGCTGTAAAGACCATCCATGGCAATTACGGTGTCAATGTCGCTGCGCATCTGACCTGCGTTGACGCCACCCGGGAAGACACGCTGGCCATTGCCGACAGCTACGCGCAGGCAGGCGTGACCCGCATCGTTGCCTTGCGGGGCGATCCCCCCAAGGGCGCGTCGGGTTTCCAGCCCCATCCCGATGGCTTCGCGTCATCGGTCGAGTTGGTCGAGGCGCTGGCCCAAACCGGCAAGTTCGACATCGCCGTGGGGGCCTACCCGGAACCGCATCCCGAAGCCGCTGACCTGCAAGCCTGCGTCGATTACCTGAAACGCAAGGTGGACGCCGGGGCAACCACCGCCATCACCCAGTTCTTCTTCGAAACCGGCAGCTTCCTGCGGTTCCGCGATGCCTGTGCCGCGGCAGGGATCACCGCTCAGATCATCCCCGGCATCCTGCCGGTGAACAACTGGACCCGCGTGCGTGGCTTCGCCAGCCGCTGTGGGGCGGTCATTCCGACCTGGCTGGATGACGCCTACGCCGCGGCCATCCGTGACGGGCGCGAACAGCTGCTGTCCACCGCGCTTTGCACCGAGCTCTGTACCGAATTGCTGGAGCAGGGCGTGGAAGACCTGCATTTCTACACGCTCAACAGCCCTGACCTGACCCGCGATGTCTGCGCCGCGCTCGGCGTCACACCGCGTGTCACCCTGGCAGAGGTGGCGTAACGCCCCCCGGTCTTCCGCTGGACCGCATGAAACGTTGCGTCACCTCTCGCCGCCGCAGTCAAAGCAGGATTGCGGCGGCGCAGGCCAGTTGGGCATGCTGGCCCGGACTACCAGCAAACCGGACGTCCCATGCCCACTCCAGTCTTTTCCGATACGCCTGACGGCCTGGCGGATCGTGACACGCTCCTGTCCATGTCCGGCCTCGCCTTCATGCAGGCGATCCGCGACGGCCTCCTGCCCAATCCGCCGATTGCGAGAACGCTCAACTACCATGTCGATACGGTCGAGGATGGACGGGTGATCTTTCGCGGCGCACCGCTTTTCGATCACTGCAACCCCATGGGTACGGTGCATGGCGGCTGGTACGGGACGCTGCTGGACAGTTGCATGGCCTGCGCGGTGATGACGAAAGTGCCGAAAGGGTCGGTCTACACAACGCTGGAATACAAGGTGAATATCACACGGCCCATCCCGCTTGGCACCGAAATCATCGCCGAGGGGATTGTGCTCCATTCGGGCCGGTCGACCGGTGTGGCCGAGGGCACCATTCGCGGAACTGAGGACGGCAAGCTCTACGCAACAGGCTCCACCAGCTGCATCATCATGGCGATGGTGTAAGCACCAGAAAATTCTTCCAGAAGAATTTTCGCCAGTGCGTCAGACGCCGAAAAATCTTCCGGAAGATTTTTCCTGGCGCAAAGAAGAGTTTTCCGGAAAACTCTTCTATCTCAGCCCCCGATTTCGTTGACTTCGCATGGGCTTTGAGGCATGGCCGTTTCTTCAACTCACCCCAAGGAGATCGCCATGATCACGCCGGTTCTGCCCAGCTATTCCCGTGCACCTCTCTCCTTCGTCAAGGGCGAAGGGGCCTGGCTCGTGGAAGCGGATGACCGACGTTTTCTGGACCTCGGCGGCGGCATTGCGGTAACCGCGCTTGGCCATGCGCATCCGGCGCTGGTCAAGGCGCTGACGGACCAGGCGAACGCGCTCTGGCACACCTCGAACCTTTACAACGTGCCCCAGCAAGAGGCGCTGGCCGAGCGGCTGGTCGAACACACCTTTGCCGACACCATGTTCTTCTGCAACTCGGGCACCGAGGCGGGCGAGCTTGCCGTGAAAATGGCGCGCAAGTACTGGTACGAGAAGGGCCAGCCGGAACGGACGACGATCATCACCTTCGACGGCTCGTTCCACGGCCGGTCGATCGCCATGATCTCTGCGGCCGGATCCGAGAAGCTGACCAAGGGCTTCGGCCCGCTGCTGCCCGGCTTCATCACCCTGCCCTTCGGCGACCATGACGCGCTGCGCGAGGCCGCGGCACGGTCCGAAGTCGGCGCAATCATGGTCGAGCCCGTGCAGGGCGAGGGCGGCATCCGCCCGCTGCCCGATGCCTGTCTCAAGGGCCTGCGCGACCTCTGTGACGAACATGGGCTTCTGCTGATCCTCGACGAGATCCAGTGCGGCATGGGCCGTACCGGCAAACTCTTCGCCCATGAATGGGCGGGGATCACGCCCGACATCATGATGGTTGCCAAGGGCATCGGCGGGGGCTTCCCGCTCGGCGCGCTGCTGGCCACCGAGGAAGCCGCCTGCGGCATGACCCCGGGCACCCATGGCTCGACCTATGGCGGCAACCCGCTCGGCTGTGCCGTGGGCTGTGCGGTGATGGACGAGATCACGCGTGAGGGTTTCCTAGACGACGTGAACCGCCGCGCGGGGCTTCTGCGGCAGAAGCTGGAGGGGCTGGTGGCGTCTCATCCCGATATCTTCGCGGGCGTGCGTGGCGAGGGCTTCATGCTCGGGCTCATGTGCAAGGTGCCCAACATGGACGTTGTCAATGCAGGTTATGATCAACTGGTGCTGACCGTCCCGGGCGGGGACAATGTGGTGCGCCTGCTGCCCTCGCTGCTGCTGACCGAAGACGAAATCGCCGAGGCGCTGGCCCGGCTTGACGCCGCTGCCACGGCGCTGGAAGGTCAATAGCATGTCTAGGCGCGGCTTTTTCGAACCGGCCTATTTCGGCCACCGACGAGGATAGGGACAGCCCGCCCTCTTTCCCATTCCTCGGGGCCGTCCGTACTGCGGCCCAACATAAGGCACTGACATGAAACACTTTCTGGATATCAACACCACCGATCCCGCCGACCTCAGGCAGATGATCGACCACGCCCGCGTGATGAAGGACGCCCGCAATGGGCGCCCCAAGGGCACGCCGGATGACGAACAGCCGCTTGCGGGCCACATGGTCGCGCTGATCTTCGAGAAGCCCTCGACCCGGACCCGCGTGTCCTTTGACGTGGGCGTGCGCCAGATGGGCGGGCAGACCATGGTGCTGTCGGGCAGCGACATGCAGCTTGGCCATGGCGAGACCATCGCCGATACCGCCCGCGTGCTCAGCCGCTATGTCGATCTGATCATGATCCGCACTTTTGAGGAGGCGACGCTACAGGAAATGGCGGAATACGCCACGGTGCCCGTCATCAACGGCCTGACCAACCGCAGCCATCCCTGCCAGATCATGACCGACATCATGACCTTCGAGGAGCATCGCGGTCCGATCAAGGGCAAGAAGGTCGTCTGGTGCGGCGATGGCAACAACGTCTTCGCCAGCTTCGCCCATGCGGCGGGGCAGTTCGGCTTCGACCTGACCTTTTCCGGCCCGCCGCCTCTGGACCCCGAGCAGGTGTTCATCGACGAGGCCCGCGCCCGCGGCGCCACTGTCACCATCGAACGCAACCCGCAAAAGGCCGTTGAGGGCGCCGACCTCGTCGTCACCGATACCTGGGTGTCGATGCACGATCCGCAATCGGCCCGCGAACGGCGGCACAACCAGCTGCGCGGCTACCAGGTGAACGAAGCGCTGATGGCCCATGCCAAGCCCGACAGCCTGTTCATGCACTGCCTGCCCGCGCATCGCGATGACGAGGCCACCAGTGCCGTCATGGACGGCCCGCATTCGGTGATCTTCGACGAGGCCGAAAACCGTCTGCACGCGCAGAAGGCGATCATGCGCTGGTGCCTCGGCGTCTGAAGCCCCCGAACCGGGGGGCGTCAAACCTCCCGGTTCCGCCCTTTTGGGTTGCATTGCTGTAGTTGAGACACGATGCTGCAGGTGAATTTCATCTGTCAGGCGTTATTTCCATGAAGCAATTGATCGTTACCCTCTTCCTTTTCGCGATTGCCAACCAAGCCACCGCGACCGCTCTCGACGTGACGGTTCAAGGCCCCGCGGGACAACTGGCCGGAACGATCGAAACCCCACAAACTCCGTCCCGTGCCGCTGCTCTGATCCTGCCCGGCTCTGGCCCGACGGACCGCAATGGCAACAATCCATTGGGGCTGTTTGCGGCCAGCTATCAGATGTTGGCCGTGGATCTCGCCGCTGAGGGCATCACGACCCTGCGCTTCGACAAACGCGGCATCGGCGCAAGCCAGGGTGACCCAAACGATGTGACGCTCTCTGAATATGCAGAGGATGCAACGGTCTGGATAGCGGAACTTCTCCGCCAGTCCGGCGAAGACTGCGTCTGGTTGCTGGGTCATTCCGAAGGCGCGATCATCGCCACGATGCTGGCAGAGCGTGACGATGTCTGCGGCATCGCGCTGATTGCCGCACCGGGGCGCAATGTCGGTGATCTCTTCCGCGAACAGGTTGCCTCTCAGCCCCTGATCGCGCCGTCCGCTGCGGCCTTTGATGCCGCGCTTGAGGCATTCGCTGCCGGAGGCACCCCCGACCTCTCCGGCCTGCATCCGGGCCTTCACAGCATCTTCGCGCCGCAAACCGCGCGCTACATGCGCGATCTGATCGCCGCCAATCCCGGTGACCTTCTGGCCGCCACCACCGCGCCTGTGATCATCCTGCATGGCGATGGCGATGTGCAGGCCCCGCCCTCCGAGGCAGCCCCCCTCGTCGCCGCGCGCCCCGATGCCGAGGCGCATGTTCTCAGCGGCATGACCCATGTGCTGAAACGCGCCATTCCCCGCGATCAGGCCCCGAGCGACGAGGCTTTCAACCAGGCAAGCCTCGCCACTTATGCCGATCCGAATGCACCCTTGCATGAAGAGCTTGTACCGCTGCTGACCCAGTTCATGACGGGCAGCGCACCCGCTCAGACCACCGCCACCCCGGCCCCGGCACCCGCCCCGGCCCCTGTTCAAACCGACTCCAAATAGTCCCACGCCATTGGGACGGACGAGGGCTTTCCCAGGCCACGCCTGCTGTGTTCCTCTTGTGCCGGGGCCTCGGGTTCCGGGCAGGCAGGTCTGGGCCCTACTCCGCCTCCAACCTGTCTAGCCAGTCGCAGGCAAGCGCAGCAAACGCCCCCGGCCGTTCCCAGGCCACCGCATGTCCCGCCGTATCCAGGACAGCCAGCGTCGCACGCGGATAGACCGGCATCGGGTCCATGGCGTCGAGATAGCCCGACATGGAATCCTGCCGTCCGGCCACGATGAGGCTCGGCTTGTCGAACCGGGCATCTGGCCCTGACAGGTCGAAAGAGAACTGAAAACTCTCTCCCGTCGATTTCAGAAGGTCTGCATCCGCCGTGCCCGCTGTGGGCAACTTGCAACGCCGGGTCTTGTCCCAGGTCTCTGCGGTCTGCACCACAAGCCTGTCAAAGCGCGGGCGCTCCGCCTCGCTCAGCGACGCGCGTAGATCCGGGTCGGCAACCATGACCTGGTGTTCGGGTATCCGGTCTGCATCCGAAGAGGGCGCGCCGCCCGGCACGATCAGGCACCCCCCCCTCCACCAGATCAGGGCGCAGATAGGCCAAGCCCTGGGCAATGTAGCTGCCGCGCGACTCTCCAATGATGGCAAACGGCTCATCGGGAAACGTGGCGACCATGAAGGCCGCGACACGACTCAGCAAATCCTCCTGCGTCACCACGCCTTCGGTCGGACTTTGCCCATGACCCGGTAGGTCGACATAGATCCGCCGCCATCCTTCACGCGCCTTGAAAAGCGGCTCGACCGTTTCCACCATGTGACGGTGGTCCAGCGTTGCGCCATGCAGGACGAGCAGGTTGCGGCCAGACCCCTTGGTGATGCAATGCAGCATGGTCGTCACCTTCCTCAGCCCAATTGCAGGGCATCGTTACATGCTTTGCCGGGATCGCCCAAACCATTACCACTTTGTGAATGTCCATCAGTGGATTTCAGGTCTCGAACTGGTAGGTTGAGTCGGACTAGCTGGTATGAGGAGCTTTATCCGCATGAAACTGAACTGGATCGCCCTGGCGTTTGCGACTGTCATCGGCACTGTCGCGCTTGCCCATCAAAACGTGCAGAACCCGGCCGTGCAGGCCCGAATGGACAACATGACGGCCATGGCCCGGCAAATGGAAGTGATCGGCACCATGGCGCGAGGGGAAACCGCGTTAGATGCCGAGGCCGCCAATGCTGCCCTCGACCGGATCTCCGGCGAAGCCAATCGCATCGTCGATCTCTTCGAGGCTCCGGAAACCGACCCGCAATCCGAGGCGCGGGCGGGCATCTGGGAGAACTTCGGCAATTTCAGCAACCGCGCGATGGAGCTTGAACTTGTGGCGATGGAACTGGCCGGAACGGTCGAGGACCGCTCCACGCTCGTGCAGGCGCTGCGCCGCGTGGGCGCGTCCTGCAGCGGCTGCCACGAGGATTACCGCATCAATCGCGATTGACATTTGACGCGGGCAGGCGCACCGACAGCGCCATGACGCCCGCTCACAATCCGCCCCTTGCCGTCGCTTTCATGCTGACCGCCACGCTCTTCATCGCGGGGTCGATGCTGATGGCGAAGCTTCTGGGGACGGATACGCTCGGCCCCCCGCTGCATCCGCTTCAGGTCAGCCACGGGCGGTTTCTGTTCGCATTCATCCTGATCGGCAGCACGGTTGCGGTCATGCGCCCGACGCTGCGGCTCACCAACCTGCGCGTCCATATCGGACGGACGCTGTGCGGGTGGGTCGGCGTCTCGCTGATGTTCGCCGCCGTGGCTTTCATTCCCATGGCTGATGCCACCGCGATCAGCTTTCTCAACCCGGTCTTCGGCATGATGCTGGCCATCCCGCTTTTGGGCGAAACCGTGGGCCGCATCCGATGGACCGCCGCCGCGATTGCCCTTCTGGGCGCGCTGATCCTGCTGCGCCCCACCCCGGACAGCTTTCAGCCCGCCGCGCTGCTAGCGCTCGGGGCTGCCATGGCGCTCGGGCTGGAGCTTATCTTCATCAAGAAGCTTTCGGGCCGCGAAGGGCCGCTTTCGATCCTCTTTCTGAACAACGCGCTCGGGTTGACGGTGGCCAGCATCGCGGTGCTCTTCGTCTGGCAGATGCCCACGCCCGCCCAATGGGCAGCGCTTGCCGGCGTCGGCGGCACGATGGCCTGCGCACAGGCCTGTTTCGTCAATGCGGTGGCGCGGGCTGATGCGAGCTTCATCACGCCCTTCTCCTACCTCACCCTTGTCGTAGCGGCGGTCTATGACCTCTTGATTTTCGGAGTTCAGCCCGATGCCGTCAGCATCACCGGCGCGGGCATCATCATCGCAGGGGCGGCCCTCTTGGCCTGGCGCGAAGCGCGGCGTGCAAAACCGATGCCGGTCACGCAAGAATAACCCGCGCCGGGGCCTTCCCTTCCGGCGCGCGGGCACATATAACTAAACGCTGCACTTGGGGCTTAGGATCAGGAGGGACGAAAATGTCCTGGACCGACGAGCGGGTCGAACTTCTCAAGAAAATGTGGGGCGAGGGGCAATCGGCCTCGCAGATCGCCAAGGAACTGGGCGGTGTGACCCGGAATGCCGTGATCGGCAAGGTTCATCGCCTTGGCCTGTCCAACCGCACCTCGGGCAGCAGCAAGCCCGCCGCCCCGGCGAAAGAGGCCGCGCCGAAGCCCGCGCCCAAAGCCGCGGAACCGGCGCCCAAGCCCGAACCCGCCAAGGCGGAAAAACCGGAACCCGCGCCCGAACCCGCTGCCCGGCCGAGCAACGTGACACCCCTGCGCAAGCCCATTGTGCCGGCCGGTCAACCCCTGCCGCCGCAGCCCTCGGCCAACGAAATCAGCCCCGAGGCCCTGGCCAAGGTGCGCGAAGTGGAAACCCACGCCAAGCGCATCAGCCTGATGGAACTGACCGAACGCACCTGCAAATGGCCGATCGGGGACCCTGCCACGGATGATTTCTATTTCTGTGGCCTGCCCGTGCAGCAGGGGAAACCCTATTGCGAGGCGCATGTGGGTGTGGCCTTCCAACCGATGAGCAGCCGGCGCGACCGTCGCCGTTAATCGCGACGCTGAAAATTCTTCCCGAAGAATTTTCGGACTCGAGTACCAGGAAGAGTTTTCAAGAAAACTCTTCCTGTCCTGAGTGGGAAGATTTTTCCGGAAAAATCTTCTTGCGCCTTACCGGCAGCTGCGCATTTCGCGCTCCGCCAACCCGGTCTCGACCAACATGCAGCGATCCCGCGCTTCGTAGTAGTATCCACTCGCGTAGCGCCGGATCGCGCCGTCGAAATCTCCACCCGACAGCAGAAAGGCCCCGCGCAGGTATTTCACCCCCCATCTGAGGTTCTGGTCCGGGTCCAGCAACTCGGACGCGGGTCCCCGATGTCCCATGGTGCGCGCCGTTTCCGGCAGCATTTGCAGCAGCCCGTAATAGGGCCCGGCGCGCAGATGCGGGCGATAGTCGCTTTCCCGGTCGATCAGGCGGTGGATCAGCGCCGCCGGCACGTCGTAGTGATCGGCATAGTGGTTGATCAACCGCCGCAGCTCCGGTGTTTCGTTGGGGTAGAGCGGCGGTTCCCCGCGTCGGGTCACGGGATCATCCCCCCCGCTGCAGGCGGTCAGCACAAGGGCCAGCGCGATCAACATCCACCGCATGGCTCAGTTTCCTCCGAACAGTCGTTCCAGCTGCCGGGCAGCCTCGTCCCGCAGCCGGTCTTCCAGCGCGTCCTGCGCTGCCTCCTCGACCGATTGCCCCTCTTCCACTTCGATCCCGAGCGCATCCGCCGCAGCCTCCGTTGCGCGCTCTTCCAGAGCGTCGATTTCCTCTTCCAGCTCCTGACGTGCCAGCGCTTCCAGATCGAGGCTGAAATTCGGGTCCGCCCAGGGGCCGGAGATCCGCAACGGAACACGCACACCGCCGTCTGATCCTTCGCCATAGAGAACCCGCGGCACCACGGTGTAATCCAGCACCTGCTGCCCCAAGCCAACCGTGCCCGCCCCGGTCAATTCCCCGAACGGCGCCGTCATCAGAAGGTCCTCGTTGGTGACCACACCGCCATCCATGGTGAAGCTCGCAGTGATGCTTTCATAAACGGTGCGCTGCCCTTCACCCCGGTAAGAGGTGTCGAAATTTCGGATCATGCCGCCGATATCAAGGCCAAGGATCGCGCCCTCTCCGAAGTTGATGGACCCGGCCCCGTCCAGCGAATTCATCAACGCATTCAAATCGTTGCCGACCATCAGAAAGCTCAGCTCCGCATTGCCCGTGCCTTCCAGCCGGTCCCATCCCGCGAAATCCGTCAGCAAAGGGTTCAGCCGCACATCAGCCACCTGCAGGCTGCCCCCCATGGACAACCCGCCACGCCCGTTGATCACATATTGCCCGCTGATCGCACCGTCATAGGCCGACACCTCGCGCAGGTCGAAGACCAGGCGCCCGGCGGTCAGGGTGGCACGCAGGTCCACCGCGCCAAGCTGCAGGATACCCAGATCCAACCCGGCCAGGACAAGCGCCGCCTCTGCATCCACCGCGTGCAGGCCGCTGACGTCAATCTGATCCCGCGACCAGCCCTGCGAGGCAGAGGCGGTTGCATCGCTGCTGTCTCCACCCTCGATCAGACCCGAAAGATCCAGCGCGCCACCGGTCAGCACGGCCCGGATCATCGGGCGATCATCGCCGGGGATCACATCGACGCTGCCCGTCAGGGCGTTGTCGTCAAAGGTAAAGCGTGCCTCACGCAGATGGGCAGACCCTTCTGACGCCAGCGTGAACGCGCCCTCCATGGCCAGCCGATCGCGGCCAAGGCCGCGCGGCAGATCCGGCGCGGCCTGCCCGGCCAAGGCCATCAGCGGGCCCAGATCCGTGGCATCCAGTGCAACGGATCCCTCAACGCCCAATGGCGAAAGACCAACCCGACCGTCAAAGCCTGCCTCGCCGCCCGCCCAGTCCAGCGCCAGCGTGACCGGGCGCAGCTCGCCCTCCAGCAGCGGGCCGATTCCGTCGATCACCGCCTCGACCGAGACCGTCGCACCGTTCATCGCGCCGCTGCCTTCCAGCCGCGCGACGCCGTCGGCAGAGGGCAGGCGCAGGGTCAGGCTCAGGTCACTGGCCTGCACATCCGTGCCCGCTGCCTCATCGCGGAACATGAGCGACCCGGCGGTGATCTCCGCCAGATCGAGGCTGAATGCCCCAAGGCCACCGCCCCCATCGGCGCTGTCATCCGCAGGTTCGCTCACCTCCTCGCCGTCCGAGAAATCCCAGCTCACCGCCCCATCGGCCCGCGACACCAGGATGATATCGGGGCGCACTACTTCGAACCGCTGCACGCGGATAGTGCCCGACAGCAGCGCCCACAGATCGACCCCGATATTCAGCCGGTCCGCCCGCAGCATCGGCCCATCCTCGACCCAGGCGGGATTGCCCACCTCGATCCCGTCGGCCCGCACGCCAAGGGTCGGATAGATCGAGGGCCGGATATCCCCGGATATGGCCAGCGTCCGCCCGGTGGCGCGTTCGAACTGGTCGCTGACAATGGCCCCGATCCGATCCGTCGGGATCAGGAACAGCGTGCCGATCGCCACCGCCACCAGCACCACGAACAACCCGAGAAGCCGAAAGATCCACCGCATGCCCGCCACTCCTTGCCACTTTGGGGAAAAGGTAGCGCGATGCGCGGAACCGGGATAGCGCAAAGTTGGAAAAGTCCCGCGCAGGCAAGGATTTGCGCGTCGCTGGCCGCAGTTTCAGTCCAGCTCGGTCCAGGGCCAGGGCTTCACATTGCTGGCCGCCGTCTGATAGCGCGCCGCCTTCGCAACCCAGACCCCCAGATCGGTGCCGAAATCGGCCAGCCTCTCATTGGGTTGCTTGTTGATCAGCAGGATCACGAACTGGATCAGCGTCGCGATCCCCAGAACGGTCTGCGCCAGCGAGATCATGATCGCGATCAGGATCATGTAGACCAGCCGCATCCCGATCGAATCCTCCTCGGCCTCGAACTGCTCGCCATGAATGCGGCCCTGGTATCTGTCGTCGTCGTCCCCGGTCATCTCGGTCCTCACCTGTCACGCATCCGAGCCTATCACATCGGCATTGCCATGGCACCGTGCAAGTCCGGAATTCCCTTCCCTCGCCGCCTGCTCCGATGTATCTGCCCGGCCATGACCCAGAACCCACCCGATCTCCGCCCCGACCTCGCGCATGCGCGCATCCCCGAGGACAAACGCCCCGGCCAGCCCACCATCGGCATGGTCTCGCTCGGCTGCCCCAAGGCGCTGGTGGACAGCGAGCGCATCCTGACGCGGCTCAGGGCCGAGGGCTACGCGATCTCCCCCGACTACGCGGGCGCGGAGGCGGTCATCGTCAACACCTGCGGGTTTCTGGACTCCGCCAAGATGGAGAGCCTCGAGGCCATCGGCGAGGCGCTGCAACAAAACGGCAAGGTCATCGTCACCGGCTGCATGGGGGCGGAGCCCGAGACCATCACCGGCACCCATCCCACGGTTCTGGCCGTCACCGGCCCGCATCAATATGAACAGGTGCTCGATGCCGTCCACAAAGCCGTGCCGCCCGACCCCGACCCGTTCATCGACCTGCTGCCCGCGCGCGGCGTGTCGCTGACCCCGCGCCATTACAGCTATCTCAAGATCTCCGAGGGCTGTAACCACAAGTGCAAGTTCTGCATCATCCCCGACATGCGCGGGCGTCTTGCCTCCCGTCCCCATAAAGCGGTGATGCGCGAGGCCGAGAAGCTGGTCGAGGCCGGGGTGAGGGAACTCCTCGTGATCTCCCAGGACACCTCCGCCTATGGCACCGACTGGAAGGACCGGGACGACAAGTTTCCCATCCTCCCCCTCGCCCGCGATCTGGGCTCGCTCGGGGCCTGGGTCCGCATGCATTACGTCTACCCCTACCCCCATGTGCGCGACCTGATCCCGGCCATGGCCGAGGGGCTGATCCTGCCCTATCTCGACATCCCCTTCCAGCACGCCCACCCGGAAACCCTGAAACGCATGGCCCGCCCCGCCGCCGCCGCGCGCACGCTCGATGAAATCGCCGCGTGGCGCGCGGATTGCCCCGATATCACCCTGCGCTCCACCTTCATCGTGGGCTACCCCGGCGAGACGGAGGCGGAATTCCAGACCCTGCTCGACTGGCTGGACGAGGCGCAACTGGATCGCGTCGGCTGCTTCCGCTACGAAAACGTGGCCGGGGCCCGGTCCAACGACCTGCCCGACCACGTGCCCGAAGAGGTCAAGGAAGACCGCTTCCACCGTTTCATGGAGAAATCACAGGCGATTTCCGAGGCCAAACTCGCGGCCAAGGTGGGCACAAGGATGCAGGTCATCGTCGACGAGGTGGACGAAGAAGGCGCCACCTGCCGGACCAAGGCGGATGCCCCCGAGATCGACGGGAACCTGTTTATTGATGAAGGGTTCGAGGGGTTGTCAGCGGGGGATATCGTCGAGGTCGAGGTGGACGAGGCGTCGGAGTATGATTTGTGGGGACGGCTAACGCTGTAGGGTCGAACCCGCCCCAAGCGCCATCTCCGACGCGCGCGGGGGCGATCCTGCCCTCCAATCCGCGCGCTTTATCCCGGCCACACCCGGACGACCTCAACCGTCTCTCCCAGACCCACCCAAATCGCCTCCGCGTGGGGGCGCGTCGGCGATGGCGCGGCGGCTTCGCCTCGATTCCGCGCCGGGGCACCTCCCTTGCCCTCTTCTCCTCTCGCCCTACCTGCCGCTCATGATGAAAGTTTTGCACAACGACACATGCCCGATCTGCGCGCGCGAGGTTGCGGCCTATGCGCGGCAGGCGGACCGCGCGGGGGTGACGCTTCGGATCGACGGGCTGGAACAAGCCGCCGAATGGTCCCTTACCCCCGACAGTGCCGCGCGCAGTTTCCGCGTCGAACAGGATGGCCAACGGCACGAGGGGCTCGATGCCTTCCGCCTGCTCTGGTCGCAACTGCCGGGCTGGCGCTGGCTGGCACGTATCACCGGTCTGCCGGGTGTCCATTGGCTGGCGGATCGGGCCTATCGCCATGCTGCGGCCCCGGCGCTCTATGCGCTGCACCGCCGACGTCAGGAGCGCGCCGATCGTTAGACCCCGTGGACCACTTGTGCGCACATCGCCCCTGCCCTGCCGCAGAGGCCGAGCTTATGGACTTTGCCCGCCCTACCGGGTCACGTAACACGACAGCCAACCAACAGGAGAGCCCCAATGACCGACGCCCCCAAGATCGCCCAGACCGCCCCCTTCCCAATCGAGGTGGAGGAGGGCAAGAATTACTTCTGGTGCGCCTGTGGGCAGAGCCAGCGGCAGCCCTTTTGCGACGGCTCTCACAAGGGCAGCGATTTCACCCCGGTGAAATACACCGCCGAAAAGACCGGCAAGGTGTTCTTCTGCGGCTGCAAGCACTCGTCGCGCCAGCCGCTTTGCGACGGATCTCACAAGGCACTCTGACGCCGTTTTGTCTGCACAGGGGGTGTACGGGGGGTGTACAGGGGGTGTACGCCCGGCACCCCCCTATTTCTGTGCGAAATAGGCGCGGCAGGCATCGGCCACGTGGCGAAAGCGGTCGCCGCCCAGATGTTTGCCGCCATACCAGCGGGTGACCACTACAAGATGCGCGTGCAGCCCCTCCCCCTCCAACATCTTGAGGATGATATTGCCCGCGCCACTTTCCCCGTCATCGGATTTGAGTGGCCCATCGGGCAGCAGCACGGCCCAGGAATTATGCGTAGCCTTGGCGTATTTCTTCTTCTTTTTCAGTGCCTTGAGGAACTCGTCCACATCGCGCCGACTGGCCGCAGGCCCGCCCGAAACAGCGTATTTCGACCCCCGGTCGCTGATCACATTCTCGATCTGCCGCATGGATTTCCCTTCCCTATCAGTGGGATAGCGTCATCCAAACAAAACGACAAGCCACGCAACCCCCACGGCCATCGCCGTCATCGCCACGCCCGCGCTGCCCACATCCTTGGCGTCCCGCGCCCTAACATCTTGATCTGTCGAGATATAATCCACCGTCCGCTCCAGCGAGGTGTTCAGCAGCTCCGCCGCCAGGACCAGCACACCGCCCATCAGGATTATCATGGTTTCCCCGCGACTTAGCGGCAACCAAAGCGCCAGACCTGCGCTCGGAACATTCATGGTCGTCCAGAATTTCAGGCTCGGCTCATTCCCCCAGGCGTTCTTCCACCCCGCCCAGGACCAGACACAGCGATTCACCAGCCGATGCCATTCCCGTTTCAGCATCCCCATCCCCCCTGTTTTCAACAGGTTAGGCCGGGATTGCCTTAGATGTCATCGAAAAAAGATCAGCTCGCCAACCGCCGAAACAGGGCAGCATTGGCGCAGTTGGCCGGGGCAGCCTCGCCCGACTCTCCCTGCGCCGCAAGCCAGTCCTCGCAGGACCGTGCCCAGTCACACCCCCGACAGCGCGTGACCGCATCGGACCAGTCTTCCTGCGAGAGTCTGCCCTCATGCACCGCATGCGCCAGATCGGCCCCGATGACCTTTGCCATGGATTGCGACAGCATGAAATGGTGGCGAATATCGCCGAGCGGATGGGCCATGGTTACGATCCTTGGCAGATGAGGAATTCAGCTGTCACGCAGGTCCGTCAGCACCGCGCCATTACGGCAATACGACGGGGCGTCCTCTGCTTTGTCGTGGCTTTCCAGCCACTTGCCGCATTCCTCGGGCGAGGTGCAGTTGGTGCAACTCAGCACCATGTCGCGACGCTGTTCCGGGGCAAGATCGCCACGCAACTCGGCCTCGTCCAGATCCACGCCAAGGCGATCAGCCATCTGACCCATGAGCCGTTCATGCTCCTCGATCGTTTTGCGTCCGGGCATCCGTCATCTCCTGCAACGGGGCCGCCTGACAACACTGCGGCCTGCCCCGAGGGTCGCGCATCTGCCGGGACGTGACATTGACTCAGATCAAGCATCGGCGCTGCAATTTCGGGCAATCGGGCTAGGCAAGCCGCGCGTGGCGCACTACTCTGATCCCATGTTTACCATCGAGCACGATTTCGACGCGACCGTCATTACCCTAGTCGACGAGGGCGCGGCCCCGCTGGAGGAGGATCTGACGATCTCTGCCTTCGAGGAATGCGTGACTCTCGAACAATATGACCCGCATACCGACAGCGTTCAGAAAATCACTCTGTCCGACACGCAATTGCGGGACCTTGCCGCCGCGCTGGACCTGCCAGAAGGCATCTACCGCATTCGGGTCATCCCGGCGGACAGCAACAAGACCTGATCTTTATTGAGCCGGGACGATTTTCCGAATGCCATTGCCCAACCTGCTGATTGTCGGGGCCCAGAAAAGCGGCACGACATGGCTGCACAAAGCCCTGATGAGATCTGCCCGGTTCGGGGCGAACCGACGTTTCAAGGAATTGAACTTCCTGCTGCTGCCGGATTTCGAGGACCGTCTGGAGGAATATGCAAACGCCTTCCCCGACGATCCCGCGCATGTGTATCGGTTCGAATCCACTCCGGGCTATTTCAGCCTGCCTGACGCGGGCATAGACGTGGCCGCCCGCGTGGCGCGACACTTGCCCGGCATCGAAGCCCTCGCCGTCCTGCGCAACCCTGTAGATCGTTACCTGAGCGCGTATACGCACCACATGATGCGCCGCCGCTTGCCCCATGCCGCTGAGATCACCGATCTGGATCCGTCATTCAACATGCTGGCTTACGGGATGTATGGCGCGATCCTGACCCACTGGCGACAGCATGTTCCGGGCTTACGAGTCTATTTCTATGATGATCTGGTGGCCAATCAACCGGCCTTTCTGGCCGGTGTGATGGCCGATCTCGGACTCGACTGCGATGTCCCCCCGAGAAAGGCGAGATTCAGGGCCAATGACAAGGAGGCCATGTTCAAACGTCTCGGATGGGACAGCATGCCGGTCCTGTCAGATGCCCTGAGAGATGAGCTGAAGGACTATTACAGGGCTGATATCACCGTGTTGCAGGATCAGACCGGGCGCGATCTGGCGCATTGGCTCGCCTAAGAGGCACAGGACACGCAGCGCACCGCGCAAGGGTCCACGTCCAGACGCGGGACGCCGATGAAGTCGCCGCAATCCTCGCACCAGCCGAAGTCACCCTCCTCCATCCGCGCGAGGGCTGCCGCAATGGCGCGAATGCGACCATGGCGGCGCGCCTCCAGCGCCGAGGCCATGGCCTGCCCCTGCAAGGCATCCTGACGGGACAGCCGCCCGATGCTGGTCTGGTCCAGTTCCACGGGTTTTCTTCCCTCTGCGGTTGCGTCAGAGGAGTGCTGAAGCGCTGCACGCTCCACCTCCAATCGGGGGCGGTAACGATCGGCCAGCTCTTTGTCCGTCGGCTCGGTCATGAGATAATCCCAACAGATCGGGCGCGAAGGGGCAAGGCTCAGCCGATTTCGATCAGCTTGTCCCGCCCGGTTTCTCCCTGCACGATGGTCAGCCGCGATTTCGGCAGCCCGAGCGCCTTGGCCAGCAGTTTCAGCACGGCGGCATTGGCCTTTCCGCCTTCGGGCACGGTGGTGACATAGACGCGCAGGGGATCGCCCGCCGCTTCTGCCGGAACCACGGCATTGCGGGATGCCTTGGGGGTGACGCACAGGGCGATGCGGGCACCGGGCAATGCAAGGGTGCTGAGATCGGGGATTGTTCGGGCCATAGCGGTCTTTGTCCCCGCCAAGAAGAATTTTCCAGAAAATTCTTCACTCTCTAAAAAGCTTCAAGAAGCTTTTTCATGACCGAAAAATCTTCTGGAAGATTTTTGGGCCGCCCCGAACCGCCACCCCCCTGCAAATGCTTGCGCGCGGTCGAGACTGCCGCCACTCTGCCCAAGAAAGCGAGCGAGGAACGACATGGCCACGGGGTTTTTCTGGGACGAACGCTGTTTCTGGCACGCGGGCGGCAACTACGCGATGATGCTACCGGTTGGGGGCCTTGTGCAGCCGATGCCGGGCGGCCTGCCTGAAAACCCGGAAACCAAGCGGCGGCTCAAGAACCTGCTGGAGGTGACGGGCCTGATCCGGGAACTTGACGTGCGTCAGGCCGCGATGGTCACCGAGGAAGACCTGCTGCGCGTGCATCCGCAAAGCTACCTGACAGCCTTCCGGGACATGTCCAATGCGGGCGGCGGCGAACTGGGCCTGCGCACGCCGTTCGGACCGGGGGGCTACGAGATCGCCAAGGTCTCGGCAGGATTGGCCAAGGAGGCGCTCTTCGCAACGCTGCGCGGCGAGGTGGACAATGCCTATGCGCTGTCACGCCCTCCGGGGCATCATTGTCTGCCCGACTTTCCCAACGGGTTCTGCCTGCTGGCCAATATCGCCATCGCCGCGGAGGCCGCCTTTGCGGCAGGCATGGTTGACCGGGTCGCGGTGCTGGATTGGGATGTGCATCACGGCAACGGGACCGAGGCGATTTTCTACGATCGGGACGATGTGCTGACGATCTCTCTGCACCAGGAACGTAACTACCCACTCGATACCGGCGATTTCGAGGATCGCGGGTCGGGCGCGGGGGACGGGTTCAATCTCAACATCCCGCTTCCTGCCGGGGCCGGGCACAACACTTATCTGGAGGCGATGGAACGGTTGGTCATTCCGGCGCTCGCCGATTTCCAGCCGGATGTGATCATCGTGGCCTGCGGCTATGACGCGGCCGCGCTCGATCCTCTGTCCCGGATGCTGGCGACCTCCGAGACCTTCCGCCTGATGACCACAATGGCCAAGGAAGCCGCCGCGCAGCTGTGTGACGGGAGGCTGGTTCTTGTCCATGAGGGCGGCTATCTGGAGGCTTACGTGCCCTTCTGCGGACACGCGGTCATTCAGGAGCTGTCCGACAGCCGCATCACCGCGCCCGACCCGATGCTGGACACGTTCAACGCCCGCCAGCCGGGGCCACGCTTCGACAATTACTGCTCGGTCTTGCTGGCCGAGATGGAAGACGCCCTGCAGGGTCCGTAGAAATACCTATCCCCACGGAAACCTGTTGCCCGGACAGGGGATTTGCGTATTGCAGAGGGATCGACCGCTGCGCTGCCGGGGCGCGTTGACTCTCTCCCACGGCGCGCGGCAGGTTCAGCCGAGGAATTCTACGGGAGTGAATCCATGAAGAAAGTATATGGCTCTGCCGACGAGGCGCTGGAGGGCGTTCTCTTCGACGGAATGCTGATCGCCGCCGGGGGGTTTGGCCTCTGTGGCATCCCCGAGCTGCTGATCGACGGGATCGTGAAGTCGGGGGTCAAGGACCTGACGGTTGCCTCGAACAATGCGGGCGTGGACGGGTTCGGGTTGGGCAAGCTGCTCGACACGCGCCAGATCAAGAAGATGATGTCGTCCTATGTGGGCGAAAACGCGGAATTCATGCGCCAGTACCTGTCGGGCGAGCTGGAGCTGGAGTTCAACCCGCAAGGCACGCTGGCCGAGCGCATGCGCGCCGGTGGCGCGGGCATCCCCGGCTTCTACACCAAGACCGGCGTCGGCACCGTCATTGCCGAGGGTAAGGAAGTGAAGCAGTTCGGCGGCGAGGATTACATCCTCGAAGAGGGCATCTTCGCGGACCTCTCGATCGTCAAGGCCTGGAAGGCCGATGACACCGGCAACCTCGTCTTCCGCAAGACCGCGCGCAACTTCAACCCGCCCGCGGCCATGTGCGGCAAGATCTGCATCGCCGAGGTGGAGGAAATCGTCCCGCGCGGGTCGCTCGACCCCGATCTGATCCACCTGCCCGGCATCTATGTGCACCGCCTGATCCAGGGCGAACATGAGAAACGCATCGAACAGCGCACCACGCGCAAGCGGGAGGAAGCCTAATGCCCTGGGACCGTAACCAGATGGCCGCACGCGCGGCGGAAGAGCTTGAAGACGGTATGTATGTGAACCTCGGCATCGGCATCCCGACGCTGGTGGCGAACTACGTGGGCGACAAGGACATCACCCTGCAATCCGAGAACGGCATGCTCGGCATGGGGCCCTTTCCTTTCGAGGGCGAGGAAGACCCGGACCTGATCAACGCGGGCAAGCAGACGATCACGGAACTGAGCCGCACCTCCTACTTCGACAGCGCCACCAGCTTCGGCATGATCCGGGGCGGCAAGATCGCGGCGGCGATCCTGGGCGCGATGGAAGTGGCCGAAAACGGCGATCTGGCGAACTGGATGATCCCCGGTAAGCTGGTCAAGGGCATGGGCGGCGCGATGGACCTGGTGGCCGGTGTCGGCCGCGTGGTGGTCGTGATGGACCACACCAACAAGCACGGCGACTCCAAGGTGTTGAAGGCCTGCACCCTGCCGCTGACCGGCAAGGGCGTGGTCGACCGGATCATCACCAATCTGGGCGTGCTCGACGTGGTCGAGGGTGGGCTCAAGATCGTTGAATGCGCCGAGGACGTGACCGAGGACGAGCTGCGCGCCGCGACCGAGGCGACCATCGTCGGTTGACGCTGTCCTCTATAGAGACTGAGAGCGCCGCCCCTGATGGGCGGCGTTTTTCGTCAGTTCGCCCCATAGCGCAGCTGCAACTCCTGAATCCGGTCGGAATAGGCGGCGTAAAGGCAAGGATAGTCCGAATGGCAGGCATTACGCCCACTCAGCCAGCTTTGCTGCTCTGACACGATGCCGGGATAGTGACGCACCTGCGCATAGAGTTCGGCCATATAGAGATCCATCTGGCCGAGTTCTCTGTTGTTGCAGATCGTCTGCTCTGCCGCGTTCAACGATCCTTCCGAACACCAGCCGGGCCCGGAGGGGTATTGCGGGGCGGGCGGAGCCGGAGGTTTGCCACCCACACCCCCGGCCAGTCCCTGAAGAACCGCGATGCGGTAATCATAGGCCGCGCGGATGCAGGCAACATCCCAGCCACAGCTGTTTCGCTCCGCCAGCCAGGCCTGTTGCGCCGACTGGACGCCCTGCATGTAACGCACGGCGGCGTAAGCCTGTTCCAGTTCCTGATCGCGCCAGCCGAGATCGGGGGTGGAACAGATCGTCTGTTCGGTGGCGTTCAGAGACCCATTCGAGCACCAGGATTGCGCCATGGCGGCGGGGGCAATGAAGAGGAAGAGTAGAATAGCGGCGGCGCGGACCATGTGGCGGCTCCTTAATATGGCAGGCAATGGCTGGACCCAATGCACACCACTATAATGGATCACGCGCGAATTGGCATCCGCTAGCCGTTTGACGCCACCATCGTGCGAAACACGCAGCCATCCGTCACCAGTTCCGGCGGCGTCACGCAGAGTGCCCGCGCCAGTATCCAGGTGGCCATGACGCGCGGAACATAGTCCCGCGTTTCACGGTAATCCGGCACGCCATTGGCCCCGCGCACCGCCCCCTCACCCGCATTGTACCCGGCAAGGACCAAGACCGGGTCGCGGTCGAACTCGTTCATCAGCCAGTCCAGATAGGCGACGCCGCCCGCGATATTCTGATCCGCGTCGAACACATCCGTAACCCCGAACCGTTCGGCCGTGGCGGGGATCAACTGCATCAGGCCCCGCGCCCCGGCGCTGCTTTCGGCCACCGTATCACCGCGCGATTCCACCGCCATCACCGCCAGCACCAGGGCCGGTGACACGTTGGTGCCGATGGTTTCCTGAAGGATACGGGGGCCATGCGCCTCGGCCATGGCCAGCAATGTCTCGGCCCGGGCGATCGGCAGGCTGCCAGCTTCGGGCGCGGTGGACAGAAGCTGCATCACCGCCTGATACCGCCCGGCGCTGAAATCGCGCCCCGCCGGGATTTCCTGCCAGAACCAGTCTGCCTCGCCCGGCGCGCCCTGCTGCGGTGCGGGCATGGCCGAGGCTGTCTCCACCGGGTCTTCCGACGGACGATCCCCGATCTGGATGTTGATCCGGGGGCCCGTCTGTCCCGGTGTCGGCACTGTGACCCGACGAAAGGTGAACGCTGGAAACGGAGGCGGCGCGGCCTCATCTGCCGCCCCTTGCGCCCACACGTCCTGCCCCGGCTGCAGGCAAACCGCAAGAACCACCCCCAGAATCACTTTGCGAATACCCATATCACCGCTCGTTTGATCGTTCTTTTTTGTAAGACCATCATGCCCGACTTCCTATCCGAAAGAAAGCCGAGGCCCTGCGCCGCTCTCTTTGGATCAAGTCGACATACCCGTTTGGAATGGCGGTGTAATCCAATTGGTCATTCCGCTCTCTTATTAACTGACGGCGACAACCAACCTCCGCAAAACAGACGCATTCCCGCCCCGTTTGAACAGCCTCCTTGGCCTGCTCCAGGGGGAAGGGGCCTGCGACGATTGCAGGTCCCAGCCTTGGTGGGGCGCGGACAAAACAAGAAGGAACGAGCAAATGTACAGAGCATTCATGATCTCCGAGGCAGGTGGCGCGGCCGTTGACTGGGTTTTAATTACCGCACTCATGATCGGTCTCGGACTATCGGTGATGACAGTCATGGAAAGTGGCCTGAGCACCATTTCCGACGAACTCACCTCCCGCATGAATTTGAACTGAACGGAGTGGCCTTGCGCCCCACCCGCTTCAAAACCGCGATCAGGCAGAGTTCGGGCACCACGCATTTCTTGAATTCAGCTTTATTAAAATCCCGATAATTTCTTTTCACCGCCCAATTCGCGCCCCGATTGAAAGAGATATTGCACTCATCCTGAAGGGCAGAGACCCGAGGGCAACACTTGAGAAACCTGGAGCAAGACAATGATCAAGACCTTCCTGAATTCCGAATCCGGTGCCGTGACTGTTGACTGGGTCGTTCTGACCGCTGCCATCGTGGGCCTGGGCCTCGCCGTCATGGCCGTCGTGTCCGCTGGCGTGCAGGACCTGTCCGGCGATATCCAGACGCAGCTGGAAACCGGCCACATCACCACCGCCTTCCCGGCCGCAGCCGACTAAGTCGCTCGCGACCACCATTGCGAAAGGGCCGCGCCTTCGGGTTGCGGCCCTTTTCCTTTGTCCCGATGGACAGGAAGAAAACGATTAAAAATCCCGACAATTTCTTTCCATTGCCCCATTCGCGCCCGGATTCGGCGGGATAGTCATCTCATCCCAAGGGGGCAGACACCTAAGGGCAAACTTAAAAAGACCAAACCTGGAGCAAGACAATGATCAAGACCTTCCTGAATTCCGAATCCGGTGCCGTGACTGTTGACTGGGTCGTTCTGACCGCTGCCATCGTGGGCCTGGGCCTCGCCGTCATGGCCGTCGTGTCCGCTGGCGTGCAGGACCTGTCCGGCGATATCCAGACGCAGCTGGAAACCGGCCACATCACCACCGCCTTCCCGGCCGCAGCCGACTAAGTCGCTCGCGACCACCATTGCGAAAGGGCCGCGCCTTCGGGTTGCGGCCCTTTTCCTTTGTCCCGATGGACAGGAAGAAAACGATTAAAAATCCCGACAATTTCTTTCCATTGCCCCATTCGCGCCCGGATTCGGCGGGATAGTCATCTCATCCCAAGGGGGCAGACACCTAAGGGCAAACTTAAAAAGACCAAACCTGGAGCAAGACAATGATCAAGACCTTCCTGAATTCCGAATCCGGTGCCGTGACTGTTGACTGGGTCGTTCTGACCGCTGCCATCGTGGGCCTGGGCCTCGCCGTCATGGCCGTCGTGTCCGCTGGCGTGCAGGACCTGTCCGGCGATATCCAGACGCAGCTGGAAACCGGCCACATCACCACCGCCTTCCCGGCCGCAGCCGACTAAGTCGCACGCGACCACCATTGCGAAAGGGCCGCGCCTTCGGGTTGCGGCCCTTTTCCTTTGTCCCGATGGACAGGAAGAAAACGATTAAAAATCCCGACAATTTCTTTCCATTGCCCCATTCGCGCCCGGATTCGGCGGGATAGTCATCTCATCCCAAGGGGGCAGACACCTAAGGGCAAACTTAAAAAGACCAAACCTGGAGCAAGACAATGATCAAGACCTTCCTGAATTCCGAATCCGGTGCCGTGACTGTTGACTGGGTCGTTCTGACCGCTGCCATCGTGGGCCTGGGCCTCGCCGTCATGGCCGTCGTGTCCGCTGGCGTGCAGGACCTGTCCGGCGATATCCAGACGCAGCTGGAAACCGGCCACATCACCACCGCCTTCCCGGCCGCAGCCGACTAAGTCGCTGATACATATAATTCCTTAAGGGGCTACGCCATATGCGTGGCCCCTTTTGCGTTTCCGGATCAATGACGATCCGGGTTTTCTGTTTCCCAATTACCGCCGCATTTTGTCCATAATTGCGCATTTCCGCCGCATTTTCGCCTCAGTTCGCCGCGATCTTGCCATGGTCTGCTCGGGATGCTGCCACATCCCTTAAACCCTGGAGGATCTGCCATGCGTGCAATTGCTCGCCTGAAATCGTTTGCCCTTTGTGAATCCGGTGTCGTCACCGTCGATTGGGTCGTGCTGACCGCTGCCATGGTCGGTGTCGGCCTTGCGGTGACCAACACGGTCGCTGCCGGCCTGGAAGACCTGTCCAACGAAATTCGCACCCAGTTGGAACGTGACCATATCGTTGAAGAGCTCAACTGATGCCTTCGGTTCCTCCCCGCCGGGCGGAACCGGTCAAATTCGCTTAGATCTTTAGGGATTTGGCGTCGCGCTGTCCCTGCTCTGCCTTGTTTCTGCCCTGTCCGGGGGGCCATAGACCCCCTGCCCCTTAGAGGGTTCGCGACAGAATGCGCTGCTTACCCGCCCAATTGCGGGCTACTCCACACAAGGCAAAGCAGGAGCACGCCATGTCCATGAAATCCCTTATGTCTTTTCTGTCCGACGAATCGGGTGCCGTTACAGTTGACTGGGTCGTTCTGACCGCTGCGCTGGTCGGCCTCGGCCTGGCCGTGATCTCGGTTGTGTCGAGCGGTCTTGAAAACCTGTCCGGCGATATCCAGACACAGCTGGAAGCCGACCACGTGACTGCCGGGTTCTCCAGCAGCACGTCGACATCCACGACCACGACCGACTAAGGCGCCCTGCGCCCGCCTGAGGGGCCGATGGACGGCCCCCCGGGCCGCGATCCGTGCCGACAGATGGTCGAGAGCCGACCATTCTTTTGCCCAATTTCTTTGCAAGGATCAGCCAGATGAGAGCATGTCGGCACTGACCGGCATGCCAGGTAGAACAAATCGAGGGGCAGTAGCATGCGAGTCATATTCGGACTTGTCCTTATCATAGGCATTGGCCTCGCGGGCTTTGCGGTCTACGTGGCAAAGGACCGTTTCACACAATACCAGGCCGCGCTGGAATCGCAGCGGGGCGAAATCGTGCCGACAACCACAGTCTATGTCGTGACGCGGCAGGTTCGCTATGGTGAACAGTTGCGACCGCAGGATGTGCGGGCCATCGAATGGCCCGAGGAATTTGTCCCGTTCGGTGCGTTCACAAGCGCCGAGGATCTTTTTCCCGCAGATTCGGATGAGCCTCGTACCGTTCTGCGCGTGATGGAACGCAACGAACCCGTTCTGGTCTCGAAAGTGACCGCCCCGGGCGAAGATGCCGGCGTCGCCTCGCGGCTGGAACGCGGCATGCGCGCTTTTGCGCTGCGCGTCGACGTGGCCAGCGGCGTGTCCGGTTTCCTGCGTCCCGGCGACCGGGTGGACGTGTACTGGACCGGTGTCGCGCGCGGAGAGAACGTGACGCGTCTGATTCAGGCATCGCTGCAAATCATCGCCATCGACCAGACGGATGACCAGGATCGCAACAACCCGACCATCGCGCGCACCATCACGGTCGAAGCACCGCCGGACCAGATCGCGGCTCTGGCCCAGGCACAGGCGACGGGCAGCCTGACGCTGGCGCTGGTCGGTGTCCGCGATGACACGCAATCGGACACGATCGAGATCACGCAGGATACCCTGCTCGGGGTGCCCGACAACCCCGTCGAAACCGGCCCGCGGATCTGCACCGTCCGCAACCGTCGTGGGGCAGAGGTCATCGTGACCCAGGTCCCGTGCACCAACTGATCCACCCGACCCCGTATTTCGGCCCCCATCATCTTGGGGGCCGTTTGCCGTTTCGGCCCAAGACTGGGCCATCGTGCTTTCCCGACAACATGAATATCGGCCTGCAAGATGCTGATTCTTGCGCCAGAAAGCGTTTTCGGGCATTGTGCGCTGAAAGGGGCCGTCAGAGCCCACCCGAAAACGTGATCAGAGAGGCAGGATCACAATGAGCATTTTGCGCCATATCTGCGCCGTCCTTTTAGGATGTGCGCTGGTCGTATCGATACCGACGAGTTCGCATTCACAGGCCCTCCGCGTGTTGGAAGGGGCCACGTCCGCAACGCTGCGCGTGCCGATGAACCGGGCCGTTGTGGTCGAAAGCGAGGCGCTGTTTGCCGAACTTTCCGTCGCGAACCCCAACATCGCCGATATCGCCACGCTGTCGGAACGCACGATCTACGTGCTTGGCCGCGCGCCGGGTCGCACCACGATGACGCTGCTCAGCATCGAGGGGCAGTTGATCGCGAATGTCGAGATCCAGGTCGTGCCCGATCTGGCCGAGTTCCGTGAACGCCTGCAAGAGATCCTGCCAAACGAAGAGATCGAGGTGCGCACCGCCAATGACGGTATCGTGCTCTCTGGAACCGTGTCGTCTGGCCAGGTGCTGGACCGGGCGCTTGAACTGGCCAGCCGTTATGCGCCGGGCCGGGTCTCCAATATGATGATGGTCGGCGGCAGCCAGCAAGTCATGCTGCGGGTGCGCTTCGCTGAAATGTCGCGCAGCGTCAGCCGCGAGCTTGGGGCCTCGCTTGGCATTGCCGGCTCGGTCTTCGGCGGCGACGGGGGCGCGACCCTCGGAACGGGCGGCGCCAACGTCACGGGTCCGGCCACGTTCGGCGTCGGTCAAACACTTGCTCCGAACACCACCGGCCGCAACGGCGCGCTCGGGATCAGCTTTGGCACCAACAGCCTGCAACTCTCGGTCATGCTGGAAGCGCTGGAGGCCAACGGCGTTGTCCGCACGCTGGCAGAACCCAGCCTCAGCGCCCTGTCCGGCGCGACCGCGACCTTCAACGCGGGCGGCGAATTCGCTGTTCCGGTGCAAACGGAAAACGGTGTCTCCGTCGAGTTCCGCCCCTTCGGTGTGGTGATGAACTTCACCCCTACCGTTGTTTCAGATGAAACCATCAATCTGCAACTTGCCGCCGAAGTATCCGCCATCGACACCCTGGTTCCCACGGTGAACGGCGTTCCCGGCCTGCGCACCCGGTCGGCCTCGACCACTGTGGAAATGCGCGACGGGGAAAGCTTTGCCATCGCCGGGCTGTTGCAGGACGACTTCCGCGATTCCATCGGCCAGGTGCCGTGGCTTGGCGATATCCCGGTTCTGGGCGCGCTGTTCCGCAGTGCCAGCTATCAGCGGGAACAATCCGAACTGGTGATCATCGTCAGCGCGCATCTGGTGTCGCCCACGCGGGGCGAGGCGTTGGCGCTGCCAACCGACCGCATCCGCATCCCCACGGAAAACGAGCTGTTCCTGCTTGGCCTCACCGCCGGGCGCGTGCCTGATGCGGGCACCCCTGCGGGCGATGTCGCGCAGCAGGATTTCGGCGGCTCCTACGGCTATGTGATGGAGTAAGACCATGGGTTTCCCGATGAAAACACTCCTTCTGGCCGGTGTCGCGGCGCTTGCGCTGACCGGCTGTGACCGCATCCGCAATGTGGGCGAGGCCGGCAGTTTCATGGATGAGGGCGGCTTTGGCGACCCGACCATGAACAACCATCTGGTGATGACCGGGCAGCGATCCTATGTCGAAGAGCTGTCGACCCGCTTCGCGCAGGAAGTCCCCACAACGATCAACTTCGCCTTCAACAGCGCCGCGCTCGATTCCCAGTCCCGTGCCGTTCTGCGCCAACAGGCCCAGTGGATCCTGCAATTCCCCGAGGTGCGTTTCAGCGTCTATGGCCATACCGATCTGGTCGGATCCGACGCTTATAACCACAGCCTTGGCCGTCGCCGCGCACAGGCTGCCGTGAACTACCTTGTCAGCCAGGGCATCGCCCGCAGCCGCCTGGACGCCCTTGTGTCGCTTGGGGAAACCCAACCGCTTGTCGCCACCCAGGACCGCGAGCTGCGCAATCGCCGGACGGTCACCGAGGTCAGCGGTTTCGTGCAGAACGACCCATTGGTGCTGGACGGGCGCTACGCCGATATCGTCTATCGCGCCTATGCCGGACCGCGCACCGGGGGCGGCGACTGATCGCCCTCGTAACCGCGCAACCCCGGGTAAATACCCAATAGTTTCGGTTTTTTGGTCGTATTGTTGCCCAACTTGAGGGCCACACAGAACATCGGAGGCAGAGTGGCGAGGTCCTGATCGAGCGGGAATCAAGCCTGACCTTCCGGTAAGCAGCACTTCTGCCGCGACCGAAACGACAACCGACCCGGACAAATCCGGGCATTCCGGGGTATAAACGATGAGTGGAGGCCTTGCGCTGAAATCGACTCCTGCACCGATCGTGGCATGCACCATTGCCCGCGACGTTCAGACGTTTGATTTGCTGATCGACGATATAGAGGCCGAACTGGGCGAAGCCTGGGGCGACCTGAATTTCATGGAGGCACAAGCCTTCTTCGTGCAGCCTGAGGCGGACGACCTTGAATTCGTCGCCGTGGCTGTCGATGACGAGGATGAGCAGGATATCGAGCTGATCATCCGGGTGATCGAACAGGCCAAGTCCAAGGGCGTGAAGGTCATCCTGATCGCAGAAGATGTCAGCCCGCCGATCCTGCACCGTCTGCTGAACGCGGGCACCGATGATTTCGTGCCCTACCCGCTGCCGGAAATGGCCTTTCACCAATCGGTGGAACGGATTCGCGCGGGTCAGTCCATCGCGGAAGCTCCTGCCGCTGAACCGGCCACGCCCGCTCCCGCCGCTGCCGTGGCACCGGAAACCGCCACGCCGGCAGAACCTCAGGCCCCGGCCCAGATCCGCACGCCCACCACCAGCATGGGCGACCGCGTGGTCTTCGCTGTGCAAAGCATGGCGGGCGGCACCGGCGCCAGCACCCTGGCCGTCAACCTGGCGTGGGAGATCGCAACCGCGGACAAGAAGAACCCGCCTTCGGTTTGCCTGATCGACCTCGATCTGCAATTCGGCTCGACATCGACCTATCTGGACCTGACACGCCGGGAAGTGATCTTTGAAGTGCTGTCCGAGGCGCAGTCCATGGATGTGGACGCCTTCAAGCAGGCGCTTCAGACCTATGACGGCAAGCTGTCGGTCTTTACCGCGCCCGCCGACATCCTGCCGCTCGACCTGATCGGCCCGACCGAGGTGGAGGCACTGATCAAACTGGCGCAGGAATGCTTCGATGTGGTCATCGTCGACATGCCCACCACCATCGTGCAATGGACCGAAACCGTGCTGAATGCGACCGATGTCTATTTCACCACGCTGGAACTGGACATGCGGTCCGCCCAGAACACCCTGCGCTTCATCAAGGCGCTTCAGGCCGAGGACCTGCCGATCGACAAGGTCCATTACGTGCTGAATCGTGCGCCCAAGGGGCTCGACATGAGCGGCAAGAGCCGCGTCAAGCACCTGGCGGAAAGCCTGAATATCGAGCTGAACACGCAACTGCCCGATGGCACGAAACAGGTCACCCAGGCCTGTGATCACGGGACCCCGCTGGCCGTGTTTGCGAAGAAAAATGCGCTGCGCAAGGAAATCGCCAAGCTGGCGAAAACCCTGCATGACGCAATCCGTGCCGAAGCAACGGCAGGCTGAGGAGCGATAGATGTTTTCCCGCTACAAGAAAAACGGCCCCGCCAGCCCCGTTCACCCGGCCCTGACAACGGACCCGGAGCCAAGTGCCGGAACCCCCGGCCCGGCGGCTGCCGGTGACTCCGCTCCCAAGATCGCGCGCAAGCCCAAGCCAAAGCCAAGCACCGCCCCGGCGGAACCTGTCGCCCTCGACAAGGAGGCCAAGCGCCGTGCCCGTCTTGACGAAATCAAGACCGAGATGCATTCGCGCCTACTGGACAACCTGAACCTGTCCGCGCTGGAAAAGGCCAAGGAAAGCGAACTGCGCGCCGAAATCAACTCGATCACCAATGACGAGCTGACGGATATGGGCGTGGTTCTGAACCGCGAAGATCGGCAAACCCTTCAGACCGAGCTCTTTGACGAGGTAACGGGCCTCGGCCCGCTGGAGCCGCTTCTGAAGGACGACACCGTCAACGATATTCTGATCAACGGCCCCTTCAACGTCTTCATTGAACGGGCGGGCAAGCTGCAAAAATCGGATTGTCGCTTCAAGGATGAACGCCACCTGCTGCGGATCATTGACAAGATCGTGTCCGCCGTGGGCCGCCGCGTCGATGAATCGAACCCCTATGTGGACGCCCGCCTGAAGGACGGCTCGCGATTCAACGCGATGGTGCCGCCCGTGGGGGTGGACGGCTCGCTCGTCTCCATTCGTAAGTTCAAGAAGGACAAGCTCGGCATTGACGACCTGGTCAAGTTCGGCGCCTTCAACGAGGAAATGGCCGCCTATCTGCAAGCCGCCGTCGCCACGCGTCTTAACGTAATCGTGTCGGGCGGGACGGGGTCTGGTAAGACCACGACGCTCAACGCGCTCTCGTCCTTCATCGACAATTCCGAACGCATCCTGACGATCGAGGACACCGCGGAACTTCAGCTTCAGCAGGAACATGTGGGCCGGATGGAAAGCCGCCCGCCGAACGTGGAAGGCAAGGGCGCGGTCACGCAGCGCGACTGTCTTCGCAACGCCCTGCGGATGCGCCCCGACCGCATCATCGTCGGCGAAACGCGCGGCGAGGAAGTGATCGACATGTTGCAGGCCATGAATACCGGCCACGACGGGTCGATGACCACGATCCACGCCAACAGCGCCCGCGACGGTGTAAGCCGCCTGGAAAACATGATCGCCATGGCCGGGATCGAGATGCCGATCAAGGCCGTGCGCAGCCAGATCGCCAGCGCCGTGAACCTGATCGTGCAGGCCAGCCGCCTTCAGGACGGCAGCCGCCGCATGGTCTCTATCACCGAGGTGACGGGCATGGAAGGCGATGTGATCTCGATGCAGGAGGTGTTCCGCTACGAACGTCTCGGCCTCAAGCCCGACGGCACCATTATCGGCCGTTTCACCGCCTGCGGGGTGCGGTCGCACTATTCCGAACGTTTCCGCCAGTGGGGCTATGACCTGCCGGCCTCGATCTATGAACCAGCGGGGGACTGACAGCCATGGAACTGAGTATCGAACCGCTCATCTATATCGGCATCTTCGTCGGTATCCTGATGCTGGTCGAAGGCATCTACCTGATGGTCTTCGGCAAGTCGATCAGCCTGAATTCCCGCGTCAATCGCCGTCTGGACCTTCTCAACAAGGGGGCCAACCGCGAAGACGTGCTGGCCAAGCTGCGCAAGGAACTGGACCAGCACACCGGGTCGCGCACGATCCCGCTCTATTCCCTGATCGCCAGCAAGGCGCAGAAAGCCAGCATCGCCTTCACGCCACAGCAGCTGATCCTGGTCATGATCGCCCTCGGCATTGCCGCCTTTGTCATGCTGACATTGATGACTGGTGCCTCACTGCCCATTCGCGTGCTTGTCTCGGTGATCATGGGGATTGGCGGCGTGTTCATGTGGGTCAACTCCAAGGCCAAGAAGCGTCTTGCGATGATCGAGGAACAATTGCCCGACGCAGTGGATCTGCTGGTGCGGTCCCTGCGTGTCGGCCACCCGTTCGTATCGGCCATCAACACCGTCTCGAAAGAGGTCGCCGATCCCCTTGGGTCCGAGCTTGGCATCATCGCCGACGAGGCCGCCTATGGCCGCGATGTCAGCGAAGCCATTGCCGCGATGGCCGAACGGCTGGACATGCAGGACCTTCGCTTTCTGGCGGTGGCCGTCGGCATCCAGCAGAAATCTGGCGGCAACCTGGCCGAGATCCTCAATGGCCTGTCCAAGGTGATCCGCGCCCGTTTCAAGCTGTTCCGCCGCGTCAAGGCCATCACCGCCGAGGCCAAATGGTCGGGCATGTTCCTGTCCGCCTTCCCGTTGCTGGCGCTGATCGGCATCAACGTGATGCAGCCCGACTATTATTCCGACGTCATGGAAACCCCCGCATTCATCCCGGCCTGTGCCGTGGTGGCGGTCATGCTGGCGGCGAACTTCTTTTTCATGCGCCTGATGGTCAACATCAAGGTCTGAGGAACGGATAGATGAACCAGATCAACGACCTTATCGTCAGCTATCTCGGACCGCTCGGCCCCCTGTTCGTGGTCGGCTTTCTCGGGCTGCTGCTTGTGGCCATGGGTCTTTCCGCCATCGTCTTCCGCAAGAAAGACCCGCTGACCAAGCTGCGCGACATGAACCGCGAGGGCACTTCGCCAGAGGTGCAGAAAGCGTTGCGCATCGGCGGCAAGAACGAAAAGCTGGACAAGTTCGCCCAGTTCCTCGAACCGCAGAACCAGGAAGAATTCAGCCAGATCCAGCTGACCCTGATGCGGGCGGGCTACCGGTCCAAGGGCGCGGTCCAGACCTTCCACTTCGCGCAATTCGCGCTTGGCATGGGGTTTCTGGCGCTTGGCGTGATCTACACGCTGATCGCCCCTGACATGGGAACGCAGAAGAGCATTCTCAGCGTGCTGATCCCCGGTGCCGTGGGCTACTACCTGCCGAAATACTGGGTCACCAAGCGCGTGCAGAAGCGCGAAGAGGAAATCACCCAGGGCTTCCCGGACTCGCTCGACCTGATGCTGGTCTGCGTCGAGGCGGGGCAATCGCTGGACCAGGCCATTATCCGTGTTGCCAAGGAAATTCGGCCGTCGTTTGAATCCCTGGCCGACGAGTTCGAGATCGTCGCCTACGAGATGAAGGCCGGCAAGGACAAGGTGAAGGTGCTGCGCGACTTTGGCGAACGCTGCGGCGTGCAGGACGTGAACAGCTTCGTCACCGTGCTGATCCAGTCGGCCACCTTTGGCACCTCGATTGCCGATGCGCTGCGGGTCTATGCCGAAGAGATGCGTGACAAACGCGTGATGCGCGCCGAAGAAAAGGCCAACAAGCTGCCGACAAAGCTGACGCTCGGCACGATGATGTTCTGTCTGCCGCCGCTTCTGATCATCCTGATCGGCCCGTCGGTCTACGGCATCGCACAAAACCTTTCAGGAGGAGGAGGCTTCTGACGGACATGAGGTGGGGCAAGACATTACTGGCAATCATGACCGTTCTCGGTCTGGCCGCGTGCGAACCCTCGCCGCGGCTTGCGCCGTTGAACGAAGGGCTCGACGCGCCCGAGGATCTCAGCGTGCTCAGTGACGGGGTGGATCCTCTGATCGTGGGTCATCGGCTGATGGAGGCGGGCGAATACGACCTTGCCCTGCGCAGTTACCTTCGTGCGGCCGGTGACCGGGGCATGACCGGCGAAACCCTTTCTTCGCTCGGATCGGCCAACCTGCAGCTTGGGCGGCTTGGCCAAGCCGAAGAGCTTCTGCGCCGCGCGGTCGAGGTCGATCCCGATTTCGTCCCGGCCTGGAACAACCTCGGCGTGGTGCTGATGGAACAGGGCGAATACGGCGAAGCCCGGCAGGTTTTCCGGCAGGCCTATGCGCTCGACAGTGGCGAAAGCGACTCGATTCGCGAAAACCTGCGCTTGGCTATCGCGCGAATGGAAAATCCGGGCTATAGTCAAGACCATACAAATCAAAGCTTCGACCTGGAGCGTCGGGGTGGGGGGCGATACCTCCTGCTTTACGCGCCATGAACGGGGCAAGAACGAGCAGCAAGAGGCAGCAAATGCGCCCTATCATCCGGATCACGGCAGTGGTGTCTGTCGGGCTTGCCTTGGCGGCCTGTGACCAGACCCGGTCTGCCGATGTCGATCGTGCGCTGGACGGCGTCAACGTCATCGACGAAACCAATCTCAACGATATCATGCTGACATCGGCCGACCCCGATGAGGCGGTGACCTATTTCCGCCGCGCCAGCCGGGAAAACCCCGACCGCATCGACCTGCGCCGGGGGCTGGCCGCCAGCCTGATCCGCGCCGGCCATCATACCGAGGGCGTCACCGTCTGGCGGGCCGTCGTGAACAGCGACGAGGCCACCGATCAGGACCGTGTGGACTATGCCGGTGCCCTGATCCGAACCAATGACTGGGAGGAGGCCGAACAGCAGCTCGACGCCGTGCCCCCCACCTTCGAGACCTATGAACGCTACCGACTGGAGGCGATGATTGCCGACAGCAACGAGGAATGGGACCGCGCCGACAGTTTCTATGAAACCGCCGTCGGCCTGACCATGCGGCCCGCCGGTGTGCTGAACAACTGGGGCTTCTCCTATCTCACGCGCGGGGATTTCGACGCCGCCGAGCGGATGTTCGTCGAGGCGATCAACTACGATCCCGACCTCTTCACCGCCAAGAACAACCTCGTGCTCGCCCGCGCCTCTCGCGGTCAGTACACGCTGCCACTGGTGCAGATGACCCAGGTGGAACGCGCGCAGCTGCTGCACACCATGGCCATTGCCGCCATCCGGCGCGGGGACGTGGATATCGGCCGTGGCCTGCTGGAAGACGCCATCGACACCCATCCGCAACATTTCGAAGCCGCCGTCCGTGCGCTTCGCACGCTGCAGAGCTGAGGAGACGACCATGACCCTTGCCATCAGCCAAATGGAAGCCCTCTGGTTCCTGCCGTTCGTCGTGCCGATCTGCATCTGGGTCGCCTGGTCGGACCTGCGCGAGATGCGCATTCCCAATGTCAGCGTTCTGTCGCTGGCGGGGGTGTTCCTTGTGGTGGGCCTTGCGCAGGTCGCCATGGATGTCATGGCCTTCAGCACCTGGTACATGCGCCTTGCGCAACTGGTGATCGTGCTGATCGCGGGCTTCATCATCACCTCGATCGGCCTCGCGGGCGCGGGCGATTCCAAGTTCGCCGCCGCCATGGCACCTTTCGTGGCGCCCGGCGATTACCTGCTGTTCCTGACGCTCTTCGCGGCTGTCCTGATCGGGTCCTGGATCACCCACCGGGGGGCCGGCATGGTGCCCGCCGTGCGCCGCGCAACGCCTGACTGGGTGTCGTGGGACCGGGGCAAGCTCTTCCCCATGGGCGTCGCTCTGGCCGGGGCCTTGGTGGTTTACCTGGCGCTTGGGGCCATGGGCAGCGGGGCTTAACGGCCCCGCAAGCAAGACGGGTTAAAGACTGATCCGGGGGCATTTTCTGGCGAAAGGGTAACGCCCGATGAATATGCAAGCTGCCGACCTCAATACCTTCGCGCCGCCGATGCTGCGCAAGCTGGAAGATACCGGGCTGCAGATGGTGATGATGCGGGACATCCTGCTGAAAACCATCTTCCGCAAAAGCATCGAACAGACCAGCGCGATTGCCGAGGCGATCTGCCTGCCGATGCCACTGACGCAGGCCCTGATCGACATGCTGCGCGATATGGGGCTGTTGCAGGCCATGGGGACGCTGCATGCCACGTCCTCCTCGGAAATGGGCTATCAGCTGACCGACGCGGGCAAGGCGCGTGCCCTCGATGCGCTGTCTCAGTCGGAATATTACGGCGCCATGCCGATCCCGCTGGAGGCCTACAAGGAACAGACCAAGCGCCAGTCGGTGAAGAATGTGCAGATCACCCGCGACGCGCTCAACGGCTCCATGGGGCATCTGATCCTGCCGCCGGGCCTGATCGACCAGCTTGGACCCGCCGTCAGTTCCGGTCGGTCGGTGCTGATGTATGGCCCGCCGGGCAACGGCAAATCCTCCATCGCGGAAGGCATCCGCGCCGCGCTTGGCGATACGATCTACGTGCCGCGCGCCATTTCCTATGCCGGTCAGGTCATCACCCTCTTTGACCCGATCGTGCACACCCCCGTGGCACCGCCCGAAACCGAGGGCAGCAGCCTGCGCCGCCAATCCAGCCGCTACGACACCCGCTACATCATGTGCAAGCGGCCCACGGTGATGACGGGAGGCGAACTGTCGCTTGCCATGCTCGACCTCAACTACAACAAGGTCTCGCGCACCTATCAGGCCTCGCTGCAGCTGAAATCGACCGGTGGCGTCTTCATCGTCGACGACCTTGGCCGCCAGGAAGAACCGCCCCAGGCCCTGATCAACCGCTGGATCGTTCCGATGGAGGTGGGATACGACATTCTGACCCTGCAATCGGGCGAGAAATTCGAGGTGCCCTTCGACACGCTGGTGGTCTTTTCGACCAACTTCCACCCGAATGACCTCTTCGACGGTGCGGCGCTCAGGCGGATTTTCTTCAAGGTCAAGATCGACGGGCCGAGCCAGTCGGAATTCCTCAAGATCTTCGCCATGGTCGCAAAAAAGAAAAAGGTTCCGCTGGACGAGGCGTCGCTGCTGCACCTTCTGAAGAAAAAATATCCGACGGTAGACAATATCTACGCCAACTACCACGCGCCGTTCCTGCTGGACCAGATCATCGCGATCTGCGAGTTCGAGGGCATCCCCTACCAGATGCGCCCCGATCTGGTGGACCGGGCCTGGGAAAACCTCTTCGTCAAGCAGGAAACCATCGCCCATTAGCGGCAGAAGGATTTTGCAAAATCCTTTTACGCGTTTTCAAAACGCGTCCCCCGCGCCCCATTCGAACGGCGGATGCGGGCCGGACATTGCGCGCCTTTCCCGGCCCGGCTCTTTGCCCTATCTCTGTGTCATGACCGCCCTGCCCCCGATCATCGAAGACTGGTTTTCCCGGCAAGGCTGGGATCTCCACCCCCATCAGCGCGCCATGTTCGACCGCGCCGGGGACCCTTCCCTGATGCTCATCGCCCCGACCGGCGGCGGCAAGACCATGGCGGGCTTCCTGCCCACACTGGCCGAGCTGGCGGAGGGCGGGCATGAGGGGCTGCACACGCTCTATGTCTCGCCCTTGAAGGCGCTTGCCGCCGACATCAAGCGCAACCTGCGCCGCCCGGTCGAGGAGATGGGCCTGCCGATCCGCATCGAGGACCGCACCGGCGACACCCCCCAAAGCCGCCGCAAACGCCAGCGCGCCGACCCGCCGCATATCCTTCTGACAACGCCCGAAAGCCTGGCCCTGCTGACCTCCTACGAGGATGCGGCCAACACCTTCCGCGGCCTCAAGCGTGTCATTGTCGACGAAATTCACGCCCTTGCGGAAAGCAAACGCGGCGACCAGCTTTTCCTTGCCCTCTCACGTCTGGAAACCCTCGCCCCCGGCCTGCGCCGCGTCGGCCTGTCCGCCACGGTCGAGGACCCCCCTGCTCTGGCGCAACTTCTGGCCCGCGCGCCGGATCCCTGCCCGATCCTCCATGCCGATCCCGGACCCGACCCGGACATTGCCATGCTGGAAACCGAGGAACGTCCCCCCTGGTCTGGTGGCGGCGGGGCCTATGCGATCCCGGCGGTCATCGAGCAGATCAAGCGCCACAGGACCACGCTCATTTTCCACAACACCCGTGCGCAAGCCGAGATTTTCTTTCATAATCTGTGGCTTGCCAATGATGAGGGCCTGCCCATAGGCATCCACCACGGTGCCCTTGCCCGCGAGCAACGCGAAAAGGTCGAGGCCGCGATGGTGGCGGGCGACCTGCGCGCCATCGTCTGCACGGGCACACTGGATCTGGGCATCGACTGGGGCGATGTGGACCTTGTCATTCAGGTCGGCGCGCCCAAGAACGTCAAGCGGCTGGTGCAGCGGATCGGGCGCGCGAACCACCGCTACAACGCTCCATCAAAGGCGCTGCTGGTGCCCGCCAACCGCTTCGAAGTGGTGGAATGCGTGGCGGCGCTGGAGGCTGTGAAGGCCCACGCGCTCGACGGAGAACCGCGCGGACCGGGGCCTTTGGACGTGCTCTGCCAACATATCCTGATCCGCGCCGCCGCTGGTCCCTTTGATGCGGACACCCTCTTCGCAGAAGTCAAAACCGTCGGTGCCTATGCCGACCTGCCCCGCGCCACGATCGATCGCTGCCTCGATTTCGCAGCGACCGGAGGCTATGCCCTGCGTGCCTATGATCAATGGCAGCGGCTGGTGCAACGCCCCGACGGGCTCTGGCAGCTGCGCGACCCCAGAGGCGCGGCCCGCATCCGCATGAATATCGGCACGATCACCGACAGCGACAAGCTGAAGGTGCAGCTCAAGCATACCCGCGGCGGCAGGCCGCTTGGCGAGATCGAGGAGGCCTTCGCCGCCACGCTCACCCAAGGCGACACCTTCCTGATCGGCGGCCATATCGTCCGCTATGAGGGCTTGCGCGAAATGGTTGTCGAAGTGTCCCGCGACAAGGGCCGCAAACCGAAGATCGCCGTCTTCTCGGGCACCAAATTCGCCACCTCCACCCAGCTTGCCGACCGCATCCTGGCGATGTTCCGGCAGGACGACTGGCCCAACCTGCCGCCTCACACCGCCGACTGGCTGGCCCTGCAAAGAGAGGTTTCCAGGCTGCCCGAACGCGACCGGCTGCTGGTGGAAACCTTCCCTCATGACGGGCTGCACCACCTCTGCCTCTACGGCTTCGCGGGAAAGAACGCGCAGCAGACCCTTGGCCTTCTGGTCACGCAGCGGATGGAGGAAAAGGGCCTCAACCCCATGGGCTTCGTCGCCACCGATTACGCCACGCTGATCTGGGGGCTCGATCCGGTCACCGACCCTGCACCGCTGCTGTCGCGCGAGGGGTTGCATCAGGCGCTTGAGGGCTGGCTTTCCGGCAATGCGGTCATGAAACGCACCTTCAAGACCTCGGCCATCGTGGCAGGCCTCATCGACCGCAACAGCCCCGGCGGCAAACGCAAATCCGGGCGGCAGGCGACGTTTTCCACCGACATCCTCTATGACACGCTGCGCAAATACGACCCCGACCACCTGATGCTGGACATCACGCGGGAAGAGGCCATGCGCGGGTTGGTCGATTTCGGCCGGGTGGAGGAGATGCTCGACCGCATCGGCACCCGCATCGACCACCAGCCGCTGACCCGCGTCACCCCGCTGGCCGCGCCGCTGTTTCTGGAGGTCGGCAAAGTCCCCGTCAAAGGCCGCGCCGAGGACGTGATGATCGAACGTGAGCGCGCGGCGCTGATGGAGGCCGCCGGACTAGCCTAGGCTCTTGCGCCTCGCCGCGCCCCATGCAATGGAACAGACCATGAACGGGCTGCCCTTCCCCTTTGCCGGTGAAACACTCACCGCCCTGCCCTCCGGCGCGCTGCACTGGCCTGCGCAGCGGCTGCTTTGCGTCTCTGACCTGCATCTCGGCAAATCCGAACGCATGGCACGGCGCGGCGGCCCGATCCTGCCCCCCTACGAGGCGCGCGAAACCCTCTCCCGGCTCGATGCCGATATCCGCGCCACCGACCCGGAAACCGTCATTTGCCTCGGTGACAGTTTCGACGACCTCGACGCCATGCGCGCGTTGGAGGATCAGGCTCGCGCCATGCTGACCACACTGATGGCGGGCCGCCGCTGGATCTGGATCGAGGGCAATCACGATGCAGGCCCCGTCGATCTGGGCGGCACCCACCTTGAACAGCACCGGGAAGGCCCGCTCACCTTCCGCCATATCGCCACCGCTGACGCGACCGGTGAAATCTCCGGCCATTACCACCCCAAGGCGCGCATCCCGCTGAGGGCCCGCAGCCTCACCCGCGCCTGTTTCCTGCGCGATGACATGCGCCTGATCCTGCCCGCCTATGGCACCTATACCGGCGGTCTGCACACGGACCGACCGCCGCTCAGCACCCTGATGGGGCCGGGCGCGCAGGCGATCCTGCTGGCCGATCCCCCCCTTGCGGTCCCCATGCCCCGCTAGGCGACGCTGCGTTCTTTCCGCTCCCGCTTGCCGCACCCCCCGCCCCCCGGCAGGATAGCCGGACAGGGAGGACGGAACATGGACCAACGCATCTGCGACAGCTTTGACAAACAGGGGCTGATGACGAGCCTTGGTGCGCGCATCGACAGCATTGCGCCGGGCCGTGTGGTCATCTCCGCCCCGATCCGGTCTGAGACCAGCCAGCAGCACGGCTTTGCCCATGCGGGCCTGACCTTTGCCCTGGGCGACAGTGCCGCGGGCTATTCGGCGCTGACCACCATGGCAGACGGCGCCGAAGTGCTGACCGCCGAGATGAAGATCAACCTTGTCGCCCCCGCAGATGGCGCACGGCTGATCGCCACCGGCGAGGTCATCAAACCCGGCCGCCGCCTGGTGGTGACGCGCGCTACCGTGGAAACCGAATACTCCGATGGCACCCGCAAAATCGTGGCGGTGCTGCAAGGTACGATGGTCCCGGTCTGACAGTATTCTTGCAGATATAACAGAATCGTTATATACGAATTGTGTTATGAATACCTCGATGGACAGCCTCTTTGCGGCCCTCGCCGACCCCACCCGCCGCGCGATCGTTGATCAGCTGCGCAAGGGAGAGGCCAGCGCCGGTGATCTCGCCCGCCCCTTTGCCCTGTCGCAACCGGCCGTGTCGCGCCACCTGCGCACGCTTCGCGAGGCGGGGCTGATCGACACACGCCGGGCCGGGACCAAACGCATGTTCCGGCTGAAACCCCATCGACTTTCCGAACTCGACGCCTGGCTGGACAAGTTCCGGGCGATCATGGAGGCGAACTATGCCCGCCTCGACACCCTTCTGGCTCAAGAGAACCCCAAGGATGACACTTGAAACGAAACTTCAGGGCGACAGGCAGCTTATCCTGACACGGACCTTCGCCGCCCCGCCCGACCGCGTCTTCCGCGCCCATACCGAGGCCGCCCTTGTCCGCCAGTGGATGTCCGGCGCAATGGGATATGTGGTGGTCGATTGCACCTACGACACCCGCCCCGGCGGCAGTTTCCGGGTCGTCTGGGAAGGAGAGGATGATGAAATGCCCAGTTTCGAGGTTTCGGGCGAGTTCATCGCGCTCGACCCGCCGCACCGGATCGAACACGTGGAACGCATGCAAATGCCGGAGAGAACCACCAGCGACAATCACATCGTCACGGAGTTTGCCGCGGACGCAGGCGGAACCCTGATGACCATGACCATGACATTCGACAGCAGTGACGCGCGGCACGAGGCGATTGCCACCGGCATGACCGAGGGAATGGAGGCCTGCTACCTGCAGCTCGATACGCTCTAGCGGCGGGCCACCGGCGGCTCAGCCCTCTTCCGTGGAAAACCCCGCCGCCTTGTGGCTGCCGTCGCAAAAGGGCTTGTTCGCAGACTGCCCGCAACGGCAGAGAAAAACCTTCTCCGCCCGCGCAATCCGTGCCCCGGTGCCAGAGGTGACCTCGACAGGGCCGACCAGCCCAACCGGCCCGTTCGGCACGGGACGCACCTCCAGCGCCTCGCCCATCCGCGTCTCGCTGTCCTTGTCCGATGGTGCCGGCTCTCCGGTTGCGGCAAACCCGGCCTCGACATGGGCATAGTCGCAGAAGGGCTTGTTGGCCGAACGACCGCAACGGCAGAGCGTCATGCGGGTGAACCGCTCCTCGCCCATGCGCAGATCGCCCGACAGCTCCACCGGCCCGTTTTCCTGAATGCGCACCCGGTTGATGGGCCTTGGATGCTCCTCGCCGCCCCCATCGAGCCGCCGGAAGGTCAAGGCCCCGGAGGGACAGGTGCGGATCATCGCCGCAATCTCCTCGGCAGGGGCCGCATCGGGCGCAACCCAGGGCCGCCGGGACGGGTCGAACACCTGCGGCAGGCTCAGGAAGCAATTGCGCGCATGAATGCAGCGCGTCATGTCAAAGCTGACCTCGATATTTTTACCAGGGTAGCTGCGGGGCTTGGCCATGAGCGGGCTCCTTTCTCCGGCATATCCTTGCCCAAGCTTACACGAGGAACATCGTTCGCCAAAGCCATGCAGATGTCGGGAACACCCCTGCTCTTCTTCTTGGTTCAAATACTCCCGCCGGAGGCATCCGACAGACACCAGGCGCACAGACCTCTGACCTGTCAAACCGCCCTCACCCCCCTCCCGTGGCAACACGGTCCGACGAGGCCTCCCGCATCAGCGGGAGGGTGAGGAGGGCCGTTCGCGGGTCGACGCCGCAGGCGGCGAAACCGCCATCGCGTCTGCACGCCCGGTGTATGGGGGGTGTACGGGGGGTGTACGCCCGGCACCCCCCTCTTTTCAGCCCCTCAGGCGGTCAGTCCTTCCGGCTCCGCCAGCCCGTTCGCGCGGCAGCAGGCGGTCAGGGTATTGGCCAGAAGGCAGGCGATGGTCATCGGCCCCACGCCCCCCGGCACCGGCGTGATCGCGCCCGCAACCTCGGCGCAGCTGGCGTAGTCCACATCGCCTACCAGCTTGGTTTTTTCCGGGTTTTCAGGATGTTGGATGCGGTTGATGCCCACGTCGATCACGGTGGCGCCGGGCTTCACCCAATCGCCGGGGATCATCTCGGGCCGGCCCACGGCGGCGACCAGAATATCCGCGCCCTGACAGACAGCCGCCAAATCCTTGGTGCGCGAATGCGCGATCGTCACCGTGCAGCTATCCCCCAGCAAAAGCTGGGCCATCGGCTTGCCCACGATATTCGAGCGCCCGACCACGACCGCGTTCATGCCGGAAAGCGACCCATGGTGATCGCGCAGCATCATCAGGCAGCCCAGGGGCGTACAGGGCACCATGCTTTTCTGCCCCGTGCCGAGCAGACCCACGTTGGAGATATGGAACCCGTCCACATCCTTCGCAGGGTCTATCGAATTGATAACAAGATCAGAATTCAGATGCCCCGGCAGCGGCAGCTGCACCAGAATGCCATGCACCGACGGGTCATTGTTCAGCCGAGAGATCAGTGCCAGCAGGTCCTCTTCAGATGTGTCCGCCTCCAGCTTGTGCTCGTAGCTGTTCATGCCGACCTCTACGGTCTGCTTGCCCTTGGACCGGACATAGACCTGGCTGGCCGGGTCCTCGCCCACCAGCACCACAGCGAGACCCGGAGTGATGCCCTGTTCTTCCTTCAGCCGGGCCACATGCTCGGCGACCTGCGCGCGGACCTTGGCCGCGAAGGCCTTTCCGTCGATAATGGTTGCACTCATCCGTCTTTCCCTTCCTTGCCGATGACCCGCTCTTCGCGGGCGATCACCGTCTCAATCATGATCCGCCACATGGATTCCGCAAGATCCGCATCCATGCCCGCCGCTTCTGCCCGCGCCCGGACGTGGTCCAGAACCTGGCGCACACGCGACGGCGCTGCTGCCGCAATGCCTTCCCGCGCCTTCAGTTCCGGCGCGCGATCCGTGTAGCTCTGACGCTCAGCCAAAAGCACAAGAAGTGCCTCGTCAATCTCGTCGATGCAGCGGCGCAGCTCTGCCATTGACTGCACCGATCCCGGCGCGGGGCGATTGGTCATCGCTCAGACCTCCGTATTCGCAAAGGCCGCGCGGTAGTGATCCATCTGCATACGCGTGGCCAGAACGGCGTTTTTCATCAGTGTGGCAACCGTCACCGGCCCGACGCCACCGGGCACGGGGGTGATCCAGCCCGCCACTTCCGCGCAGCTGTCGAAATCGGCGTCGCCCACGGTCTTGGGGCCGTCCGGCGTTTCCACCCGGTTGATCCCGATATCAATGAGCGCCGCGCCCGGTTTCAGCATGTCACCGGTGACCAGCCCCGGCTTGCCCACGGCCACAAAGACCGCGTCAGCCGCTCGGCTGTGCATGGCGACGGAGCGGGTCATGTGGTGGCAGACCGTGACCGTCGCGCCGAGCCCCATCAGCAGGAAGGCAATCGGTTTGCCCACGATCTCGGAATGGCCGATCACGGTGACGTTTAGCCCCTCCATCGGCAGGGGCAGCGTCTTGAGGATTTCCACGGCGGCGACGGCAGTACAAGGCCCGAGCGCCAGATCGTTATAGACGATGTTGCCAATGGACGCGGGGTGCATCCCTTCCACATCCTTCAGCGGATGCACGGATTTTTGCAGCACCTTCACCGGGATATGGTCGGGCAGAGGCCGCTGGATGATGATGCCATTCACGCGCGGGTCGGCGTTCAGGCCCTGAAGGATCCCGGTCAGCTGCTCCAGCGAGGTTTCCGCCGGGTAGTTGCGCGCCTCGAACTCAACCCCCGCGCTCTCGGCGCTTCTTTGCTGGTTGCGCACGTAGAGTTCGGCCGCAGCGGTATCGCCCACGGAGATCGACACCAGCTTGGGTTGCCAGCCTGCGGCAGCCAGTTCCTCTGCCTCTGCCGCCACGCGGGCGCGCATGTTTGCCGCGATGGATTTGCCGTCGATCAGGGCTGCACGCATATGCGGGAAATCCTCATGTCGTATCTTGGAAAACGCATGGAAAAGGGGCGGCCCGAAAGCCGCCCCATTGTTCGCACCTCAGAACAGGCCTTCGACGAGACCTTCTTCGTTGATGCGGATGGTTTCCGCCGCAGGTTTGCGCGGCAGGCCCGGCATGGTCATGATCTCGCCGCAGATCACCACGACGAAGCCCGCACCCGCCGACAGGCGCACTTCGCGCACCGGCACCGAGTGGCCCGTGGGCGCACCACGGCGGTTCGGGTCGGTGGTGAAGGAATACTGGGTTTTCGCCATGCAGACCGGCAGGTTGCCATAGCCCGCGTCTTCCCATTCCTTCAGCTGGTTGCGAATCTTGCCATCGGCCAGAACCTCGTCGGCGCGGTAGATGCGCTTGGCGACGGTCTCGATCTTCTCGAAGAGGCTGAGGTCGTCGCTGTAGAGCGGCGCGAAGTTGGCCATGTCGGCGTCGGCGATTTCCGCCACGCGGGTTGCCAGCTCTTTGGTGCCTTCCGAGCCCTTGGCCCAGTGCTGACACAGGATCGCTTCCGATCCCATCTCGGCCACGTAGTCCTTGACCGCCTGCACTTCCGCATCGGTGTCGGTGACGAAGTGGTTGATGGCCACGACGACCGGCACGCCGAAGGATTTGACGTTCTCAATGTGACGGCCAAGGTTCGGGCAGCCCTTCTTGACGGCCTCGACGTTTTCCGGGCCCAGGTCGGCCTTGGCGACGCCGCCGTTCATCTTCATCGCGCGCACGGTGGCGACGACCACCACGACGGACGGCGCGAGGCCCGCTTTGCGGCACTTGATGTTCATGAACTTCTCGGCCCCGAGGTCTGCGCCGAAGCCCGCCTCGGTCACCACGTAATCGGCCAGTTTCAGCGCGGTGGTGGTGGCGGTGACGGAATTACAGCCATGGGCGATGTTGGCGAAGGGGCCGCCATGCACGAAGGCGGGGTTGTTTTCCAGCGTCTGCACCAGGTTGGGCTGCATTGCGTCGCGCAGCAGCACGGTCATCGCGCCATCGGCCTTGATGTCACGGCAGTAGATCGGGCTGCGGTCGCGGCGGTAGGCCACGATCATGTCACCCAGGCGGCGTTGCAGGTCGGCCAGATCCTTGGCGAGGCAGAGGATCGCCATGACCTCGGAGGCCACGGTGATGTCGAACCCGGTCTGACGCGGGAAGCCGTTGGCGACACCACCCAGAGAGGTCACGGTATCGCGCAGGGCGCGGTCGTTCATGTCGAGCACACGACGCCAGGACACGCGGCGCTCGTCAATCTCTAACTCGTTGCCCCAGTAGATGTGGTTGTCGATCATCGCCGACAGCAGGTTGTGGGCTGCGGTGATGGCGTGGAAGTCACCGGTGAAGTGGAGGTTCATTTCCTCCATCGGAACAACCTGTGCATAGCCGCCGCCAGCCGCGCCGCCCTTCATGCCGAAGTTCGGCCCGAGCGAGGCTTCGCGGATGCAGATCGCGGCGTTCTTGCCGATGGCGCAGAGCCCGTCGCCCAGGCCCACGGTGGTGGTGGTCTTGCCCTCGCCCGCCGGGGTCGGGTTGATCGCGGTCACGAGGATCAGCTTGCCGTTCTGGCGGTCCTGAACGGAGTTGATGAAGTCCTGGCTGACCTTGGCCTTGTCATGGCCGTAGGGCAGCAGGTGATCGGACGGGATGCCAAGCTTGTCGCCGATCTCCTGGATCGGGCGTTTCTTTGCTTCGCGGGCGATTTCGATATCGGTCTTGAAGGCCATTTTGAGTCGGTCCTGTTGGCAGGGGCAAAATTCTGGACTCACCCATAGCGAGAAAGGCCCGACCGGACAGGGGCGTTTCCGACGTTTTCCGGCTTTCATCCGCCAATTCCTGTTTCCGATGCGCGGCATGAAAAAACTTTTGAACCGGGACAGAGCGCCAGACGACAGATTGATACACTACGCGCCATATCGTTCTGGAGAATAAAAATGTCCGCACCCATCGTTCTGATCCACGCAGGTTTCGCTTTCGGTGTCAGCCTTGCCGTGACGGTTCTGGCATTGGTATGAGTTTTCAACGCCCGGTCTTTCTGCCGGACCAAATTGTTTTCTTCCGCAGGACCTGAGCGTGATTGACGCAAAAGACCAGGATCCGGCATTTCCCCAAAGGCCCCGAAGATGGCGACAGGTCATCCGGGGCCTTGATTGGTTAAGCGTTCTCTTTGTCGGCTACATGGTCGTTGGCGGGCTGATCCGATCCCGCCTTCCTGACCGGGCATATTCAGAAGACTCCTGGTATGGCTGCCGGCTGACGAGCGGGTGGTTCAACATCTCGGCACATTGTCCGGATACCGGGTTGGGGCGCATCGTGGAATTCTGGGTCGAGAGCACCTTCACGATGGGGCTGTTTCCCTTTGCCCTGCTGAACGGAAACATGCTGTCCGGCCATCAGCCATGGTACCAGATCGCCCCGGCCGTGGTGTTCGCGGTGTTTCAGGTCGCCCTCTTTCTCTGGTTGGCCGTCCTTCTGATCAGACTGCCCATCCGGGGCGTTCTCTGGGCCTTTCGCAACCTTCGGGCCTAATCCAGCCCGCGCGCCGTGGCCAGATGCGGCCAGACCGGCTGATCGGGGATATGCAGGCGCAGCGCATCGCCCGCGTTCAACACCCCTTCTCGTTCCACCCAGGCCGTCACCCCGCGCCGCCCCTGTGCCGCTGTCTTGAAGGCCCTGCCATGGCCCGGTCCCTCGGCGTCGATGGGTTTCGCAGGCAGGTGGCAGGGGCGGTTTTCCATGTCGATGACCAGCGTCACGCCATCGGGGCCTTGCAGGCGCGACGAGGGCGGCACATGGGTGAAATCGGGGATACCTTCGATCACGAGGCTTGCCCCGACAAGCGCGGGGTCGAGCGCGTCTACCCCCATTTCGGCGGCGATTACGGCAAGTTCCTCGGCGCTCAGGACCGTCAGTTGGCGCACATTGCGGATCTCGGTGCCCCTTGGATGCTGAGAGATCACCCGGCTGCAAGAGGGCCGCGTCAGCCCGGCATGGGTCTCGCCCGTATATCCGCCAAATCCGAGCGCCATGCTGTCCAAGGACCGCGACGGCAGGCCCACCTCCCGGTCGGGATTGGCCCCAAGCCAGACCACGCGCGCAGTGAAGGAGGTGGGCAGCAAGGCGGGCATGGGATTCCTTTTCCGGTTGACGCGCCCAGATGTGACGCCAGGGCTGGAAAGGTGCAAGGGACAGATCGCGGAAAAGAAGAACCCCGGCGCTGAGGCCGGGGTTTTCGCAATCCGTTTCGATCAGGTGGTCGGCTCAGGCTCCAGGCTGCCATCGTCCGACGGCTTGGCCTTGGGCTTGGTCTTCGGGATGGCCGTGACCGAGGCGGTGCCGTCGGTATCGGTATCGTCGTCATCCTCGCCCCGATTGAGCGGCTCACCCGCAATCACCTTGGTGATCTCGTTGCCCGTCAGGGTTTCGTATTCCAACAGGCCCTGCGCCAGACGTTCCAGATCATCATGCTTCTCGGTCAGGATGCGCTTGGCGGTCTGATAGCCTTCGTCCACCAGTTCCTTGACCTTGTCGTCAATGACCTTCTGCGTCGCCGCCGAATGGTTGGTGCCACCACCGTAAGACCCCAGATGAGACTGCTGTTCATTGGCATAGTCGACATAGCCCAGTTCTTCGGCAAAGCCGAACTGGGTGACCATCGCGCGGGCGATCCGGGTCACCTGCTGGATGTCGGAGGCTGCGCCCGAAGTCACGTTTTCAGGCCCGAAGATCAGCTCTTCCGCGACGCGACCGCCCATGGCCATCGCAATCTTGGAGGTGTATTTGGTGTAACTTACCGACAGCTGGTCCCGCTCAGGCAGGCTCAGCACGAGGCCGAGCGCCCGGCCGCGCGGGATGATCGTGGCCTTGTGGATCGGGTCATGCTGCGGAACGTTGAGGCCGACAATCGCATGCCCGGCCTCGTGATAGGCGGTCAGCTTCTTCTCGTCCTCGGTCATGACCATGGACCGGCGCTCGGCCCCCATCATCACCTTGTCCTTGGCGTTCTCGAAATCCTCCATCGTCACGAAACGACGGCCCACGCGGGCAGCCATCAGCGCCGCCTCGTTCACGAGGTTGGCCAGATCAGCACCCGAGAAACCCGGCGTGCCGCGTGCGATGATGCGCAGGTCCACATCCGGGCCCAGAGGCACCTTGCGGGCGTGAACGCCGAGGATCTTCTCGCGGCCCTTGATATCGGGGTTAGGCACCTGCACCTGACGGTCGAACCGGCCCGGACGCAGAAGCGCGGGGTCCAGCACGTCGGGGCGGTTGGTGGCCGCGACGATGATGATGCCTTCATTGGCCTCAAAGCCGTCCATTTCCACCAGCAGCTGGTTGAGCGTCTGTTCACGCTCGTCATTGCCGCCGCCATAGCCGACGCCACGCGACCGGCCCACGGCGTCGATCTCATCGATGAAGACGATACAGGGCGCGTTCTTCTTGGCCTGCTCGAACATGTCACGGACGCGGGACGCACCCACACCGACGAACATTTCCACGAAGTCGGAGCCTGAGATGGTGAAAAAGGGCACACCGGCCTCACCCGCAATCGCACGGGCCAGCAGCGTCTTACCGGTGCCCGGAGGGCCGACCAGCAGCGCGCCTTTGGGGATCTTGCCGCCCAAGCGGCTGAACTTCTGCGGGTTGCGCAGGAACTCGACGATCTCTTCCAGCTCTTCCTTGGCCTCGTCGATGCCAGCGACATCGTCAAAGGTCACGCGACCGTGCTTTTCCGTCAGCAGCTTGGCCTTGGATTTGCCGAAGCCCATGGCCCCGCCGCGCCCACCACCCTGCATGCGGTTCATGAAGAAGATCCAGACGCCGATCAACACCAGCACCGGCAGCCACATCATCAGACCGGCCATGAAGCCCGACTGTTCTTGCGGCCGTGCCTGGATGCGCACGTCATTTTCCAGCAACACCGGGGTCACGTCGACTTCGGACGGACGGGTCGTTTCGAACGTGCCCTGCCCGGTGGTGAACTGGATCGCTTCGCCATCGAGCACCACGTTGCTGACAGACCCGCTCTCGACCTGCGCGATGAAGTCGGAATAGGCGACGCTGCGCGCGCTCACCGTGGACTGGTTGCCGCTGAACAGATTGAACAGAGCAAGGATCAACAGAAACAGGATGACCCAGAAGGCGATATTTCTCGCATTGCCCAAGAGAATTCTCCTTACATAGGCGCCCGGGGAAGGTCCGCGCCGGACACTGTGCCTAAAATAGGCATGCAGCCCCTGACTTCAATGCGATTTTAACGCGGCGTGAAAACCCGCCGATGCGGCATATTCGCAACGGATCGCGTCGTCCTTCCAGAAACCGGGTACGGCAAGCAGAAGATCGCCCTGCCAGACCCCCGGCCAGGACAGCAAAGCGTTATGGGGCAGACCCGTGGGACGATCCCATTGCGCAAGGCCGTGATCCCCCAAGGCACGGATCGTGGCCGGGGGGTGAGCAGGGGCCAGAACGCGCCAGCGCCCGTCCCAGAGCGTTTGACCGTCAGCCGGGGCCGTCTGATCGGCGACCGCCTTGAACTCACGCACCAATATAAGGCCTTCCCGCGACGGAAGCAGGCGGCAGCCCTGCAAGGTGCCCCCCTGCCCCTCCAGCGCGCGGTCGAGCGTGGCAGAGAGCGACGCAAGCCGCGGTTTGTAGGGGGCCCCCGACAGGCAAGCCAGCCCGTGCGACACCAACCGCAGACGGGTTTCCTCTTCGGTCCGCTCAAGGCCCGCCCGGTCATAGATCAGCAGCCCCTGTCGGTCGGTCACGATCCTGTCAGCCACGTCCCGCGCCCGTGCCAGCAGCGCCACCCGCGCACGCGCCATCGAGGCGGCGGTGTCGGCAAGGCGGGAGGCATCGATTCCAAAGGGGGCCAATTGCGTCAGCAGGCGGCGGGCGCGCACCCGGTCAAAACGGGGGTCGTCATTGGTGGGATCCTCGATCCAGCGCATGCCCTGCCGGGTCAGCCAGATGCGCAGGTCGGCGCGGCTCTCACCAAGCACCGGGCGGAGGATGTCATCACGACCAAAGCGGCCCTCGGGCATCGCCGACAGCCCGTCCACCCCCGATCCGCGCGCCAGCCGCATCAGCACGGTTTCCGCCTGATCGTCCTGCGTGTGGCCCAGAAGGATCGCACCGATCCCCTCCCGCGTGCAGAACTCGCGCATCAGGCGATAGCGGGCATCCCGCGCGGCGGCCTGCATGTTGCCCTTGCCGTCCCACCCGGTCCAGTACAGCGTGTCGTGCTGCGCGCCCATGCGCATCGCCTCACGCGCGACCAGCAGGGCCTCGTCCCCCGCCTCTGGCCGCAACCCGTGATCGACCGTCAGCGCGTGAATGCGGCAATGGTTTTCCTCGGCCCAGTCACAGGCCAGCCCAAGCAACGCCAGCGAATCGCCGCCGCCGGAAACCGCGACCGCAAGCCGTTCGGGCCGGTGTCCCGCCAGCAGCCGCTCCATCGCGGCGGCAAAGCGGGCATCAAGCGTCAATTGCAGCCGATCCGCGTGATGGCGGCGCGTGCATCAAGTACGATGGGAGAGGAGGGATAACGGATTTCCACCTCGCCAAGGGTCAGGCAGGCCTCATCGCGCTGTCCCAATTCGTTGAGACTTGTCCCCAAACGGTACAGGCTTTCGGGGGCACGGGGGGCGTCCGGCGCACCGCTGAAGCTGGCCAGATAAGCCCGCGCAGCCCGGTTCCAGGCGCCTTGCTGTGCCTCGGCCTCGCCGCGCCAGAAATGTGCCTCGGCGCTGAGTGCACCGCCGGGATAGGTATCAGTATAGGCCTGGAAGCCCTGCGCGGCCCCGGCAAAGTCGCCTTCTTCGTAAGCTGCCATCGCGCGGTCGAAATCGCTTTGCTCGGCTTCGGCAAGGCGCGGTCCGTTGGAGCCGCTCGTCACCGGCAGGGCTGGCGTTGCAACCGGCGCGCTGCCACCGCCAAGCGTCGGCGTGTCGCCGAGCGAGCCGATATCGCAATCGTCCTCCAGCTCGCACAGGCGAAACTCCAGATCGCCGATGCGGTTGGTGCCGTCGGAAACGATGCTGTCCACCCGGATCTGCAAATCTTCCGTGGCGCTGGTCAGGCGGCGCAGCTCGCGTTCGATTGCGTCGACCCGTTCCAGCGTGCTTCCCCCGGCAGTGCCCGTCGGCCCGCCGGTGGTAGACAGTTCCGTGCGCAGGCGCTGGATCTCGACCCAGAGGACCGACAGTTCCTGGCGGATATCGGCCAGTGTCTCGGACCGGCTTTGCGCCAGCGCCGCCGGGGTGGGCAGCGCCAGGACAAGGGCGAAAATCAGCGCGCGCCGCATGGATCAAGCCCCCGTTCCGATTTCCAGAACGGTCACCGCGCGGCGGTTCTGGCGGTAGCAGCTTTCTTCGGAACAGATCGCGAGCGGACGTTCCTTGCCATAGCTGATGGTCCGCAAACGGGCCTCGGTGATGCCCCGGGTCAGCAGATAGTCGCGCACGGCAGCGGCCCGGCGGGCACCAAGCGCAAGGTTGTAATCGCGCGTTCCCTGTTCATCGGCGTGGCCTTCGATCAGCGCGTTGTATTCCATGTTGCGCAGCAGCCAGTCGGCCTGATCGTCCAGCGTCGCGCGGCCTTCGGCGGTCAGGGTGGATTGATCGACTTCGAACAGCACCCGGTCGCCCACGGTTTCGTTGAAATAAGCCACCGAGTTGGGGTCACCCGCCGCACCCGCACCAGCACCTGCGCCGCCGCCCATGCGATTGTCACCGAAGTAACGGTTGTCGCCGCAGGCCGTAAGACCAAGCACCGCGACCAGAAGGGTCAGTTTCAGAAAGAGTTTCATCCTGCGTCGTCCTCATTATCGCGCTTTTCATTAGCGCAAGGGTATCACGGGCGGGCCTTCGTGAACATGCCCCCTGCCCGCTGGAATGGTTATTGCAATTGCGGCGACCAGGCGGGGTCGGAGGCCATGCCAGGGGTCGACACGCGTTGCAGGTTGCGGCCCGAAATATCGACCGAGTAAATCGCGGGCGCGCCATCAGCCCCGGCGGTTTCGCGGGTGAACATGATCACGCGGCCATTGGGCGCCCAGGTCGGGCCTTCGTCCAGGAATGACGACGTAAGCAACCGTTCCTCGGACCCGTCGGTGCGCATCACGCCGATATGGAAGCGCCCGTCCTGCTGGTTGGTGAAGGCGATCAGATCGCCACGCGGCGACCAGACGGGGGTGCCATAGCGCCCCTCGTTGCGGCTGATGCGGCGGGCGTCTCCGCCATTCGCGGACATGATGTAAAGCTGCTGAGACCCCGAGCGGTCGCTTTCAAAGACGATCTGGCTGCCATCGGGCGAGAAACTGGGGGCGGTTTCGATCGAGGGCGCGTCGGTCAGACGGCGGCGGTCCCCCGTCGACAGGTTCAGCAGGTAGATATCGGTATTGCCGCCCCGCTCTTCCGAATAGACCACGCTGCGCCCGTCGGGCGAGAACCGCGGGCTGAAGGTCATGGCAAGGCTGTTCTCGGACAGCGGGCGGCTGCGCACCGTCGCCAGATCCATCAGATAGACCTGCGGGGTGCCGCTTTCGTAACTGGTGTAAAGGATGCGATCCCCGGTTGGCGAAAAGCGCGGGGCCAGAACCAGCGACCGGCTGTCGGTCAGGAACTGCACATTCGCGCCGTCGTAATCCATGATCGAGATGCGGCGCAGCCGGGCGTTCTTGGGGCCCTCCTGGGCCACAAACACCACGCGGCTGTCGAAATAGCCGCTTTCCCCGGTGATCCGTTCATAGACGTGATCGGCCACGGTATGAGCCATGCGCCGCCAGCTATCGGGGCTGCCCACGAATTGCAGGCCGGAGCCGAGCGGCTGTTCCGAGAACACGTCGAAAAGCCGGAATCGCACCACCAGCTGCCCGCCTTCCATCGTCACCGATCCGGTGATCAGCGCCTGCGCGTTGATGGCTTGCCAGTCGCTCCATTGTACCGGGCTGTCAAAGCTGGTGACCGAGGAGATATGCGCGCTTCGCGGCACTTCGCGAAAGAGGCCGGTGCCCACGAGGTCGGCGGCAATTACACGGGTGATATCGCTGGCCGCATCCGTGGCCGCACTGTTTCCTGCGATGAATTCCGGCAGGGCGAAGGGCAAGGGCTCGATCACACCTTCGGTGATCTCGATCCGCAGTGGGCCGGGGCTTTGCGCGATGGCGGGTTGCGCACTCAGCGCGGCGACGGCCAGAAAAGCGGCCAGCAGGGCGTGAAACAGACGAGTCATTTATGGCTCAACTCCTCGGGGCGGAAGGTCATCATTGAAATATCGCACGGATTATAGCGATCACATAGAAGATCGGAACCCGGCCCGTGTCGGCAGGTTCTTGCGCCTTGGGCGCAAAAGGGGCGGGCCTGACACATCATCTGAGCCGCATCTCCTCGGGGTTGAAGGTGACCTCCAGCACGCGCCAATGGTCATAGCTTTCCTCGGGCAGATCATAGCCATTGGCACCGCAGCGGATCACCGCCCGGCGCGCGGCCTCATAGGCCTGGCGGGCCGCCGCATCGGACCCGCCGCGCGAGTCGATCATGCGGATGGACCCGGTTTCGGGCCGCCCGTCGCGCGACATCTGGACCGATATCGTGACAACGGTCTGCAACGCCTCGGAGGACAGACTGCCGACGTTCCAGCATTGCTGCACCGCCAGCCGCAGCCCATCCCGCTGCCCGGCAGAAAGCGGCGGACCAGAGGGCGCAGCGGGGGCGGGGGGCGTTTCGGTCGCGGCTTCGGCCACGGCGGCGGCGATGGCATCGGCCAGCGGGTCGCGCTCCTCCACCTCGGGCGGGCTGTCGGGCACCGGGGCCTCTGCCACGGTGCGGATGGGCCGCGCGGGCGGACGGAAAGACGACACCGGAGCAAGGGCGGCGGCGGGCGTTTCGGCCTCGGTCACGATCTCGGTCGTGGCTTCCTCGGGCGCGGTCGGGGGCGTGTCGGGCACCGGTGTGGGTGTCTCGGATGGCTCTGGCCGCGTCACCACCTCGGGCGCAATCTCGGCCTCGGGCGGCGGCGCGGGCGCGGGCAGCGGGGCCACGCGGGGCGCTTCGCTCGGCGCGGGCGTGTCAGAGGGTGGCGCGGTCACGTCCTGCGCGGGCGGGCTTGGCAAAGCCGCGACTTCCGCCTGCACCTCAGTATCGGGCAAGGGGGCGAGCGCCGACATGTCGGGTTGCGTTTCCGTGGGCGGTTCCGGCGTGGCCTGGGGCGGAGTTGCATCCGGCGCGGCGGCCTCTGGTGTCGGTGGTGTCGGTTCGGAAATCTCAGGTGTGGGCGGCGTCGGCAGCGAGGGCTGCTCTACCACGGCAGGCACGGGCACCACGGTTTCGAACATGGCGTCGAATTCCTGCGCCGAGATCAGCGTGACTCCAGTCAGCTCAAACGGCTCTTCCTCCGTATCGCTGAACAGACTACCCCCGATCAGCGCCCAGATGAGCACCGCGAAATGCAGTCCGCTGGAGGCATAAAGCGCACGCCGCATCGGCCCGTCACTCCCCTGCCTGTTCGTCAAGACGCGGACCACCCGCATCGGTCACCAGCCCGATTTCGCGGAACCCACCTGCGTTCAAAGCGCCCATGACCTGCATCACGTCCGCATAAGGAATAGCCCCATCCGCACGCAGGAAAATCTGGTTGCTGTCCCGTTCGGCGGCAATGCCCTGCAGGCGCGTCACCAGTTCCGCCATCGGCACCGGCGTGGTCTGGATCATCACCTGGCCATCCGCTGTCAGCGTCACGGCAAGGGGTTCTTCCTCTTGCTCGCCCGGCAACGGTTCAGCGGCGGTTTCCGGTAGCTCGATCGGCACACCCACGGTCATCAGCGGGGCCGAGACCATGAAAACGATCAGCAGCACCAGCATCACGTCTACGAAGGGGGTGACGTTGATTTCCGACATGGCGGCGTGGCGGGACCGGCGATTGCCGCGTCTGCGACCGCCTGTCTGCGCTTGTCTCACTCCGGCCCCCATGGCTCAGTCCAACTGCCGCGAGAGGAGGGTGGAAAACTCGTCGGCAAACCCCTCATACCCCGCCACCAGCCGGTCGGCATCGGCAGAAAGCTTGTTGTAGAGGATCACCGCAGGGATAGCGGCCAACAGGCCAAGCCCGGTGGCCAGCAGCGCCTCGGCAATACCGGGCGCGACGACAGCAAGCGACGTGTTGCCCGAGGTCGCAATCTCCTGGAACGACCGCATGATCCCCCAGACCGTTCCGAAAAGCCCGATGAAGGGCGCGGTCGCGCCGGTGGTGGCCAGGAAGTTCAGGCCCGAGGTCAGCCGCTCCGCCTCTCGCGCAATGGCCACGTCCATCGACCGGTCAACGCGCTGCTGCACACCGGGAATGAGCGCCCCGTCATCACGCAAGGATCGCTGCCATTCGGTCATGCCCGCGACGAAGACCCGTTCGGACGCGGACCGGGGCCGCTCGGCCACCTTATCGAAGAGCTCATCCAGCGGTTCCCCCGACCAGAAGGCCGCATCGAACTGCGCTGCCCTACGGCGCGACAGCCGGTAGGTGGAGAATTTGGAGAAGGCGATTGCCCAGACCCAGATCGACGCCGCGAACAGCATCACCATGACGATTTGGACGACAAAGCTTGCGCGGAAGAACAGGGCCAGCAGCGAGAAATCCATCTCCTGCGCCATGCTCAGCGTTTCGGTTTCCATGAAGTGCGTTTCCTATCTGCCCGGCCTCTGGTCGGATGCCATCTTGTTCGCGGCATCTCGTTTGGAGGGGAATCTAGCAAAGAGGAAGAGCAAACACCATTGGCTTGCGTCACGGTCGGTTTCACTGCTGAAACGTAACCAGCTTTTGGCGGATATCCGCCGGAATCCGCACCGCGCGGCCGGAATCCGTCAGGCAAACCACCTGAACCTTGGCCGCGTAGAGCCGGTCTGCGCCTCGCCAGACGGTCTGATCGAGGTCGAAACTGGCCCCTTTCACGCCGACGAGAAGGGTTTCCACCCGCAGATCATCCTCGAATCGGGCGGGCGCGATGAAATCCATCTCCATCCTGCGGACTGCAAAGACGATCCCCTGCCCGGCCTTCAGCGCTGTCTGGGAAATCCCCGCCTCCCGCACCATCTCGGACCGGGCGCGCTCAATGAACTTGAGGTAATTGGCGTGATACACGATCCCCGCCAGATCGGTGTCTTCATAATACACTCGGGTTTGGAAGTGATGGGTCACGACAGCATCCCCACCCGCGCCGCCAACCTCAACCCATGGCTCGGGTCGTTGGCACTCACCGGCATCACCGGGTCGTACCCTGCGCGGATGACATTTGCGATCTCTGGTTTCAGGACGGCGGGTTGGCCGGGCGCGGCGGCGAGGGGGGAGCTGTCGGTGAAGGCCGTGTCGGACCACAGCAGGATCACCTGCACCATCTGGGATAGCGCGATGGTCTCTGCCGGGACCTTGGCCATCTCCTCATCCATTTGGATAAAGGCAAAGGCGGCCTGAATGGCCCCGCTGTCGTCGAACCGAAAGCTGCGATACTGGTTGGCATCCACCGCTTTCAGGCGGTCCACCGTGGCGGGCAGGTCAGGGATCAGCCTGTCGAGATTGGGGGTCTCGGTCAGTTCGCCCCAGTCCCGGAAGAAGAAGACCATCAGGTTCGCGCCCAGTTCCGGGTCGGTCTCGGCCATCTTGTGCCCGGCCAGCGCCACCACGGCCTCGATCGCGCCTTTCAGGATGCTGACGGTCGCGTCCTCCACCCCGAAGACCACGGGCACGATGGGGCGGCCCCACCGGGCAAAGAGATAGTTCCCGTCAGACCGGGTAAAAAGGCGCGTGACCGCGTCGGCATCCATTCCTGGGGCTCCTTACAGGTTATTCTCAGCCATCCAGCCCGCGAATACCGGATCATAGGCGGCAGGGCCATAGACCTGCGGGGCGGTGCCGGACTCATAAATCACTGCTGCCGCCGCCCCGTCCGAAATGCGAATGCCCCAAGCGCCCGCCGAAATGTTGCAGGCATGGGCCATGCAGCCCGCCCCAAGCACCCAATCGCCGCGCTGGATCACACTGTTGGCCGGGCCGATCCGGTCGGCGAGGTCGCGGATCTGATCTTCGGTCATGATGGTCAGGAACCGGGCGCGCTCACCGGGGTCGCGGAAGATCGCGAAGGGGTGTTCCCCGATCCAGCGGGTCGCATCCGCGCCGGGGCCAGCGGGGGTGCCCGCGAAGGGCTGCGCGCCCGGCGTGGTTTCCATACCTGCATCGCTGAACCGGTAGGTTGTGAATTGCTGGCGCAGCCCGTCAACGAAGATATCAAGCTCCAGCGCGTCTGGCAGCACCCGCATATCGCTGACCGCGCCTTCACAGGCTTCGGTCTCGCCCATCACCTGCACAGTGCCCTGTCCGACGCGGATCACTGTCACCCCTGGGCCGCACATATTGCCGCCGTGGTGATGGGTGGCCAGCAGCCAGTCATGATCCGCGCCCTCAAGCGCCCAGGCCCCGAGGATTTCCCACATATAGTCCTGCTCCACCGGCAGGGTCGCGCCGGAGACCACCAGCCCCTGACTGGGACGTGCGCCCACGACCGAGGCCGCGCCGAAGCGGGTCTGGAACTGATCGTAACTGCCGAAGTCGACGTCAGCGTTGGCCGTGCTGGCAGACAGAGCGAGAAGAGCGGCGGATAGAAAACGGATCATGGCAATGCTCCCGAAAGGGTCAAATCAGGCTGCCCTGTTCGGGCGGCATCGGGGCGGCAAGACCCAGATGCGACCAGCCTTTGGATGCCAGCATCCTTCCGCGTGGGGTGCGCGCGATCAAGCCCTGTTGCAGAAGATAGGGCTCAATCACTTCTTCAATCGCATCGCGGCTTTCCGACAGGGCGGCGGCCATGGTCTCGACCCCCACGGGGCCACCGCCGTAGTTTTCCGCCATAAGCATCATGTAACGCCGGTCGGCCCCGTCGAGACCGAGGTGATCGACTCCAAGCCGCGTCAGCGCGCTATCGGCAATCGCCTGCGTCAGCCGCCCGTCGCCTTCGACCAGTGCGAAATCCACCACCCGGCGCAGCAGCCGACCGGCAATACGCGGGGTGCCACGGGCGCGGCGGGCAATCTCCAGCGCGCCCTCCGGGTCAGACGGGATGCCCAACAGACGCGAACCGCGCGTGACGATCTCGTGCAGCTCCGGCACCGTGTAGAATTGCAGCCGCGTGGGGATGCCGAACCGGTCCCGCAGCGGCGTGGTCAAGAGGCCGAGCCGGGTCGTGGCGCCCACAAGCGTGAAGGGCTGCAATTCGATCCGCACCGTCCGCGCGGCGGGGCCTTCACCGATCACCAGATCCAGTTCAAAATCCTCCAGCGCAGGATAGAGCACTTCCTCCACCGCCGGGTTCAACCGGTGAATTTCGTCGATGAAGAGGACATCACGCGCCTCCAGATTGGTCAGGATCGCGGCGAGGTCCCCGGCTTTGGCCAGCACGGGACCGGAGGTCATGCGGAAGTTCACCCCCAACTCCCGCGCCATGATCTGCGCGAGCGTTGTCTTGCCCAGACCGGGCGGGCCATGGAACAGCACATGGTCCATCGCCTCTTCCCGCCGCCTCGCGCTTTCGATGAAGACACGCAGGTTGGCGCGCGCCTCCTCCTGGCCGATGAACTCGGTCAGCTCCTGAGGACGCAATGCGCGGTCGGGGCTTTGATCCTCTGGCAAGGGGGTCGCGCGCAAGGTGGGGTCGGGCTCTGTCATCTCAATCCTTCGGGGCCAGCAGCTTCAGCGCCGCGCGGATCAGGGCCGGTGTTTCTGCATCCGGCGCGTCCCCGGCCGCCTGTGCCACCGCCATGGCGGCCTCTGCCGGGGCATAGCCCAGGTTCTTGAGCGCCGAAAGAGCTTCGGCCTGAGAGGATGAGGACGGGCGCGCCCGGATCGGGGCCGCGACATCGGGCTGCGTAACCGCCACCGCCGGGGCATCCCCCAGGGCCTCAACCACCTCGCCCCCCATTGTCATCGCACCCGGCGCCTTGTCCTTCAGCTCGTTCACCACCCGCTGTGCCAGTTTCGGGCCGACACCGGGCGCGGCCTTGACCGCCGCCGCATCGCCAAGTGAGATCGCCCGCGCCACGCCCTCGGCCCCGAGCGTGCCCAGAATGGCCATCGCCGCCTTGGCCCCCACGCCCTGAACGGAAATCAGCAACCGGTGCCATTCACGGTCATAGAGTGTCGGGAAGCCGAACAGCTGCAACAGATCCTCGCGCACCAGCAATTCGGTGAACAGCGCCGCTGCCTCGCCCGGCCCCGGCAAAGCGGCCAAAGTCCGGTCAGAACAGTAGACGACATAGCCCACGCCATTCACATCCAGCAGCACATGGTCGCTGCCCTTGTAATCCACACGGCCCGTCAGTTTGCCGATCATCGCCCCGCCTCCACTGCCGCAGCCAGTCGGCCCGCGGTCTGCGCATGAAAGGCATGACAGATGGCAATGGCAAGCGCATCCGCCGCATCCGGGCTGGAGGGGTTCGCACCGGGCAGTTGCATCTTGACCATATGCGCCACCTGCCCCTTTTCCGCATGACCCACGCCAACGACGGTCTTCTTGACCGCATTGGGGGCGTATTCCGCCACGCTAAGCCCCGCCTGCGCCGGAACCAGCAGCGCGATCCCCCGCGCCTGCCCCAGTTTCAGTGTGGCCACCGCATCTCGGTTGACGAAGGTTTGTTCCACGGCGGCCTGATCCGGCTGCCAGCGGTCCAGCACCTCGGACAACTGCCGGTGGAGCGACAAAAGCCGCGCAGCAAGGTCCTTGCCTTCGCTGTGGCAGGTTCCGTTGGCGATGTGACTGAGTCGCGATCCCCACGACTCGATCACGCCCCAGCCCATGTTTCTGAGCCCCGGATCGATCCCGATGATCCTCATTCCGCCCGACCCCTTAAAATTTTTGCGACTTTTTTGCAGCACTAGCACGAAACAAGAACATTGACCAGACAAAGTCGGTTTTCGGCGCGCATTGAAACAAAAGCGACAAGCGTCAGCGGGGATGTCGATTCAGGACAACTTCCTGATCCTGTTCCGACAGGAATTGTGGCGGATTTTTGCTAAGAATTCATGTTCTTACGTCCGGATCAGACCTATGCGCAGAATGCATATGACCCATGCGAAAATCGGTATTGCTCGGACCAGTCCCGGCCCCTAAGTGCCGGTTCAGCAAGCGAACACTTCGCAACCCACCCTCTTGTCTGGAAGGAACATTCAGATGGCTACCGTGACCAACCGCACCGTTGACGCCGGCTTCAGCGTCGCCTCGATCCTCTCCATCTTCGTGGGTCGGATTGCAGCCTGGAACGACGCCCGCGTGACCCGCAAAGCGCTGGAGGCTCTCTCCGATCGTGAACTGGACGATCTGGGCCTGAACCGCGGGGATATCGACTCGATTGCCAATGGCATCTACCGCTGAGATATCTCTCTCTTCTCTCCCCGATTGAAGCCGCTCCGACCCCGGGGCGGTTTCTTTCGTTTCAAGGGGGTCAGACCGGTGGACGCCCGATCGCGTCTCTCAGGGTCGTGCCGATCCAGACAGATACCGGATCCATGGACAGAACCCATGCCGCGGCCCGATGGCCGGTCGACTGGTCTGACAATTCCGCCAATCGCGCGGCGTAGTCTGCCTCGCCCTGGTGCCAGATCATGAAGCCCTTGAACAGGAAACAGCAGACAACCGCCAATGCCAGGCTGCGCCAGGGAAAGGATAGCCGAACACGTCGGCGACGCCGAACGACGAGCCCATCTGGCTGCACCACCACGCCATGTCCCTCGCCCGCGCCGGACGGGTTCATCCTGCGCAGCCGTTCCTGAAACCGGTCATAATTCGCATCCATCGGGGCACCTCTTGCGCCTGCCCCACCCGCGCACAAATTATCCGCAAATTATGGCAAAACTGTGCCGGTCAGCGGTGCAGGGTCAGCGTGGTCCATTCGCCAAGTTCGGCCCGATGCTCCAGGGTCATGCCCTGCGCCTCATAGGCCGCGACAACCTCGTCACCCTGTTCGTTGAGCAACCCGGACAGGATGACATGACCACCCTCGGCACAATGCGCCGCCACATCGGGGGCAAGTTCCACAAGCGGACCTTTCAGGATATTGGCGAAGATCAGGTCATAGGGCGCGGCGGCATGTAGCTCAGCGTGGTCGAACCCTGCCGCCTCAAGGCAGCGCACCCGCCCCGCCTCGCCATTGGCCGCGACATTGGCCATGGCCACATCCACGGCAACCTCGTCGATATCGGAAGCCAGCACCGGATCGGGCCAGACCTTGGCCGCCGCCAGCGCCAGTACGGCGGTGCCGCACCCAATATCGACCGTGTTCTTCTTTACCTCACCGGCCTGAATCAACCGTTCCAGCGCCTCAAGGCAACCCTTGGTCGTTCCATGATGCCCGGTGCCAAAGGCCATCGCCGCCTCGATCAGGAGGGGCACACACCCATCCGGAACCTTGTCCGCATCGTGGCTACCATAGACGAAGAAGCGCCCGGCCTCCACCGGATGCAGCTCGCGTTTCACATGGGCCACCCAATCGGTTTCCGGCAGTTCCGACACCACGAAAGGCTTGGCATCATGGGCCGCCGCCAGCAGCGCCAGGGCCACCTCGTCCGGGGCCTCAATGAAATAGGCGCCCACTTCCCACAGGCCGGACCCGTCTTCCATCTCGAAGACACCGACACCCGTCGCCTCGGGCTCGATCTCTTCCAGGGCAAGGCCAAGCGCCTCGGCCTGATCCTTGTCTTCGAGAGTGGTGAGGGCGGTGAAGGTCGGCATCGGTCAACTCCTGTCAGGTTTCTCACGCCTTAGGCGCAGGCTGCAAAAAACACAATGCGCCTTCTTCTTGGTCCAAATACTCACACCCGGACCTATCAGCGTCACCCTCACGCCCAAGGTCGCGCCACCCGCGCAGATATCCCGCGGCAGCACGGATCGGCGAGGGCCCCCGAACGGGGGCTTGGGCCGGGCCGTTCCCCGGTCGGCGCCGTCAGGCGCCGAGCCCGATGGGGCAGGTCACGCCGGTGCCGCCAATCCCGCAATAGCCTGACGGGTTCTTGGCCAGGTATTGCTGATGGTAGTCTTCAGCAAAGTAGAACTCTGGCGCAGGCAGGATCTCGGTGGTGATCGCGCCGAATCCGGCCGCTGTCAGGCGGGCCTGCATGCCCGGAAGACTGTCCTTGGCGGCCTGCTGCTGCGCCTCCGAGAAGGTGTAGATCCCCGACCGATACTGGGTGCCCATGTCATTGCCCTGGCGCATGCCCTGCGTCGGGTCGTGGTTTTCCCAAAACACCTTCAGCAACGCCTCATAGCTGATGATTTTTGGGTCATAGACGACCCGCACCACCTCATTATGGCCGGTCCTTGCGGTGCAGACCTCTTCATAGGTGGCATTGGGCGTATGCCCGCCCGCATAGCCCACCATGGTCAGCCAGACACCATCCAGCCCCCAGAACATCCGCTCCACGCCCCAGAAGCAGCCCATGCCGAACATGGCCGCTTCCATGCCCTCGGGCACATCGAGGGTCAGGGGACGGCCGGAAACGAAATGCGTCCTTGCCGTCGGGATTGCCATTGCCCGTCCCGGCAGCGCCTCGGCAGCCGAGATCATCTCCATCTTCTTTGCCTTGAAACCGAACATTGCGCGTCTCCCCTTTGCTACCGGTATCTTGCATCCGTCCATAGATGGGGCGCAAGCCGTCCCGAGACCAGATGTGCCCTACCTCGACACGGATCACGACGCTGCGATCACGAAGATCATGTCAATCGCAACGTTCCCCTTCCCAATCCCCCGAAGCGCGCCTAACGTCCGCCCCATGACGCCCGCCTCCACCCTCGACTCGCGCGCCTCCTGGATTCGCCTTGCCGTCTCGCTGACCATCGGGTTGGTGGGCAATGTGGGCATGTGGGCGATCATTGTCATCCTTCCCGCCGTTCAGGCAGAGTTCAACGTCGACCGGGGCGATGCCTCGCTGCCGTACACGCTGACCATGGTCGGATTCGCGCTTGGCAACTACCTTATTGGTCGGGCCGTGGACCGGTGGGGAATGACCGCCTCGATGATAGCCGCGTCCGGATTGATTGCGGCAGGGTTCGCCGGGGCGGCGATCGCGCCCAATATCGCCACGCTATCGGCGCTGCAATTGCTGATCGGCTTTGGCACCGCCACCTGTTTCGGGCCGCTCATCGCCGATGTTTCGCACTGGTTCCTGCGCCGACGGGGGATTGCGGTGGCCATCGCAGCCTCGTCGAACTACCTCTCGGGCGCGATCTGGCCGCTGATCCTAGCCGATATCCTCTCCACCCAAGGGTGGCGCACGGCCTATCTGGTGCTGGCGGTGGTCACGCTGCTTGTGATGGTGCCCCTGTCTTTGCTGCTGCGCGCCCGCGTGCCGGAGGCCGCGCGCGTGGAAGCCGAGGCCTCCGCCGCCCTGCGCGCACGCGCGGTCAGCTTTTCGCCCCGGACCCTGACCATGCTGCTGGCCATTGCGGGCATCGGCTGCTGCGTCGCCATGTCGATGCCGCAGGTCCATATCGTCGCCTTCTGCACCGACCTTGGCTACGGGCCCGCCATCGGGGCCGAGATGCTGTCCCTGATGCTGTTTGGCGGAGTGGCCTCGCGGCTGGTTTCAGGCGCACTGGCCGACTGGCTGGGAGGCGTGACGACGCTGCTTATCGGCTCTGCCCTGCAGTGCATCGCACTGTTCCTTTATCTGCCGACCACGGGGCTCACTTCGCTTTATATCGTCAGCCTCGTCTTCGGGCTCAGCCAAGGGGGCATCGTGCCGAGCTACGCCATCATCGTGCGCGAATACCTGCCCCCGAGAGAGGCCGGCGCGCGGGTGGGGCTGGTGATGATGTCGACCATCGCGGGCATGGCCATGGGCGGCTGGATGTCGGGCTGGATCTATGACGTCACCGGCAGCTACCAATGGGCCTTCATCAACGGCATCGCCTTCAACGTTCTGAACATCGGAATCATGGCGCTGATCCTGCTGCAATCCCGGCCCCGCCAAGCGGCACCAATGGCGGCCTGATGCCGACCGACGGGGCCGGAGTCGACCGAAGCGAAATTTTCCGTTAGATTCCTGTAACCAAAATTTGAAATGGCTACGCGACGACCACATCTTCCTGATGCGAGGGACCGGGCCAGACCGGCACCTCGTGCGAGACAGAACAAGAGACCGGTTCAATGTCGATACGAGAAGTCACCCGCGCCTATTGCGAGCGCTGCGACGCGCTTGCCTCGGCCAGTTATTTCGGCACCTTCGCCGTCTATTTCCTGACGCTCTACCTTGCCGTCCATTTCTACGACGCCTGGTATCTGGTGGCCCCGCTGGTGGTCATCAACGCGCTGTCGGGTGTCAGGCTTTATGTGCTGCAACATGATTGCGGGCATAATTCCCTGTTCTCGAAGCGGTGGATGAACGATTGGGCCGGTTACGGCCTGTCGACCTTCACGCTGACCCCCTACAGGGCGATGCAGTACAATCACAACGAACACCACAAGTTCCTTGGTGATCTGGAAGAACGCCGCTCGGGCGAGATCCACACCATGACCCTGCGGGAATGGAACGAAGCCGACTGGAAGGCGCGCCTGTTCTACCGGCTGTACCGCAACCCGCTGATCCTGATCCCCATCGGGGGCATCTTCGTTTATGCCCTACGCTATCGCTGGCCCAAAAACACGATGAAGGTGGGACCGGGCGGCGTACTGGTGCATGATGCGCTGCTGCTGACCTGGATCGGGCTTCTCTACTGGCTTGGCGGCATGCCCGCGCTGATGGTCTATCTGGCCACCGTCTTCGTAGCGGCCTGTTCCGGCGTGTTCCTCGTCTATCTTCAGCACAATTTCGAGGATACCTACTGGGACCGCCGCCCCGACCTGCGCCACGATCAGGCAGCGCTGCAAGGGTCGTCAGCGTTGGATTTGGGCTGGTGGTTCGATCTGGCAACCGGAAACATCGCCTATCACGACATCCACCATTTCAACGCCAATATTCCCAGCTATCGTCTGCGCAAATGTCACCGGGCCATCCGTGACCAGTTCGACCTGCCGACGATCAACTGGCCAGAGGCGATCCGCAGTTTCACCCTGAAGCTGTGGGACGAGGATCAGGAACGCCTGGTGCCCTTCCCGAATGAACGGCGGGTGTTCGGTGGCTTGATGCAACGGATGACGGGTTAGCTGACATATAGCGCAATCGCCGCCTCCACACCGTCTTGGGTGAGGACTCCCATCCAGCCCGCGAAAGCGGCTGCAAAGCGCGAATCCCGCGAGAGATCGCCGTAGATTGCCGACATCTCCAGCCATTCTTGCGGGCGGTCCACGGCCGCTCTGGCGCATTTCGTCAGCCGGTCCCATTGCGGGTCGTTTGCAGCGATGGCCTCCCCGGCCTCGGTCGTTCCCAGACAATAGCGCGCCCATAGGGCTTCGGTCAGGGCCAGCCCGGAAAATCCGCCGTCCGACAAGAGGGCATCGCGCAGCGAGGGCAGCACGAAACCGGGATGCCTGCTGGAGCCGTCGAACGCCACCCGCCGCGTGGTGTCGACGATGGACGGGTTGGAAAAGCGCCGCTTGATCAGCGCGATGTACTGGTCCGGCGTGAACTCTGCCACAGAGGGGACATGCGGCGCGACCTCCTCGCTCAACACCTTGTGCAGGAACGCCCCGACAGCCGGGTGCATCGCCGCCTCGGCAATCGTTTCCAGCCCCAGCAGAGCCCCCGCATTCGCCACCATCTGATGCCCCGCGTTCAGAATGCGCAGCTTCATCATCTCGTAGTCGTGAACCGAGCCCGAAAAGGTGACTCCGACCTTCTCCAGCGGCGGGCGCCCCGCGCAGAAATCATCCTCTATCACCCACTGCCGGAACGCCTCGTGCGAGACGGGTGCAGCGTCGTTCACCCCGAAGGCCCGGGCGAATTCCAGCTCTCGTTCACCGGTGGCCGGAACGATGCAATCCACCATGGAATTGGGAAAGCTGCAGCTGTCCTCGATCCAGTCGGCCAGCGCAGGGTCGGAAAGGCGCGCCAACCCGAGGACAACTCCCCGCAGGATCGCGCCATTGCCCTGCAGGTTGTCACAGCTCAGCAGCGTGACGGGTCCGTCCCCCCTTTCCCGCCGCAGCCGCAGCGCCGCGATGATCGCGCCAAACACGGTGCCGGGCCGGTCGGGATTCGCCGCATCATGGACGATCTCGGGATGAGCGATATCCAGCGCCCCACCCAACTGAAAATACCCGCCCTCCGTCACGGTCATCGCAACGATGCGAATGGCGGGATCGGCCATCGCCGCAATCAACGGGCCGTGACCTTCGGCAACCGGCACATAGTCGATCATCGAGCCGATGACCTCTGCCGCCCGGTGATCGCCGTCCAGCTCGATCAGGGTTGTCAGGCAATCCTGCGCCAGCAGCTTGCCGCGCATGGCGGCATCATAGGGCCGGACTCCGGCCCCAAGGATGGCCCAGTCCTGCGCCAGCCCCATCTCCATCAGCCGGCTCAGATACCAGGCCTGATGCGCACGATGAAAATTGCCCACGCCGATATGGATGATGCCGGCGGTCAGGCCAGACCGGTCATAGCCTGGGCGCCGCACCTCTGCGGGCAAAGCCACCAGATTGGCATTCGACAGAGGAAGCAGATCCGAGAATGTCTTGTGCACGGCGCTGGCCATGGCCGGTCTCCCTCAGCTCATCCAGTTGCCGCCGTCGACATTGTATGTCTGGGCGACGATATAATCTGCCTCGGGCGAGGCCAGAAACACGGCCATGCCGGTCAGATCCTGTGCAGTGCCCATGCGGCCGAAGGGAACGGCTTCGCCGACCTCGCGCTTCTTCTGTCCGGGGGCCTTGTTTTCGTATTTGGCGAAGAACGCGTCGACGCCGTCCCAGTGTTCCCCGTCCACAACGCCGGGGGCGATGGCGTTCACATTGATCCCGTGTTGGATCAGGTTCAGCCCCGCCGACTGGGTCAGGCTGATGATGGCAGCCTTGGAGGCGCAATAGACCCCGACAAGCGCCTCACCCCGACGACCCGCCTGGCTGGCCATGTTGATGATCTTGCCACCCTGCCCGCGCTCTATCATGTGCTTGGCAACCGCCTGCATCGTGAAAAGCGCACCCGCCACGTTGATCTGGAACACCCGGTCGAAGTCTTCGCGGGTGATCTCGACGATCGGGGCGGCGGAAAAGATCGCGGCGTTGTTGATCAGGATGTCGATCTGGCCGAAAGCGGCGGCTGTTTCGGCCACTGCGGCCTCGATGCTGGTCTGATCGGTCACGTCCATCCGCACGGCAATTGCGGCCTCTCCGATCTCGGAGGCCGATGCGCGCGCACGGTCCATGTCGATATCGGCAATGGCCACCCGCGCGCCCTCGGCGACATAGGCCTTTGCAAAAGCCAGACCGATGCCCCGCGCCGCGCCGGTGATCAGCGCCGTTTTTCCAGCCAGCCGGTTCATGCGATGCGCAGCCCCTGGGCATCGAACTTGTGAATCTGATCCTCCTGCGGGGTCAGCCAGACGCTATCGCCGTGACGCACGCCGAATTCACCATCCACCCGAACGGTCATCGGGTCCCCGCCGGTTTCGCGGTGCACATGCAGGAAGGTGTCGGAGCCGAGATGTTCCGCGACGCCGACAGTGCCTTTCCATGCGCCTTCGGTGGTCGAGATCGAGACATGCTCCGGCCGGATGCCAATGGTATGCGCCCCGCGTTTGGAGGCTTCCTCACCCGTCAGCATGTTCATCTTGGGCGAGCCGATAAAGCCTGCGACAAAGAGGTTGCGTGGAGAACGATAGAGTTCCAGCGGGCTTCCCACCTGTTCGATTACGCCGGCCTGAAGGACCACGATCTTGTCGGCCATGGTCATCGCTTCCACCTGATCGTGGGTGACGTAGATCATGGTGGTGTCCAGCCGCTTGTGCAGTTCGCTGATTTCCAGACGCATCCCGTGGCGCAGCGCGGCGTCGAGGTTCGACAGCGGTTCGTCGAAGAGGAAGGCCGCCGGTTCGCGCACAATGGCCCGTCCTATGGCAACGCGCTGACGCTGCCCGCCCGACAGCTGGCCCGGCCTGCGGTCGAGATAGTCGGTGAGGTTCAGCGCCTTGGCGGCGGCTTCGATCCGGCGGTTCTGTTCATCCTGGGGAATGCCCGCCATCTTCATCGGGAAGGCGATGTTCTTGCGCACCGACATATGCGGATAGAGCGCGTAGGACTGGAAGACCATGGCGAGGCCCCGTTTTGCGGGGGGCACCATCGTGGCGTCTTCGCCGTCGATGCGGATCTGCCCGTCGGTCACGTCCTCCAGCCCCGCGATCAGGCGCAGAAGGGTGGATTTGCCACAACCTGAGGGGCCGACGAAGACAACAAATTCACCGTCTTCGATGGTCAGGTCCAGCGGCGGGATGACCTCGACCTCGCCGAAGGCCTTGCGGACTTTATCAAGCGTAATGCGTCCCATGTTCTTGGTTCCTTATTTGACGGCGCCGAAGGTCAGGCCACGGACGAGTTGTTTCTGGCTGAACCAGCCAAGGATGAGGATCGGCGCGATGGCCATGGTCGAGGCCGCGCTGAGCTTGGCGAAGAACAGGCCCTCGGGGCTGGAATAGCTGGCGATAAAGGCGGTCAGAGGCGCGGCATCGACGGCGGTCAGGTTCAGCGTCCAGAAGGCTTCGTTCCACGCGAGGATGAAGTTCAACAGCAGGGTCGAGGCGATGCCCGGTACGGCCATGGGAGTCAGGACATAGAGGATTTCCTCTTTCAGTCCGGCTCCGTCCATCCGCGCGGCTTCCAGGATCTCGCCCGGGATCTCCTTGAAGTAGGTGTAAAGCATCCAGACGATGATCGGCAGGTTGATCAGCATCAGGATCACGACCAGTGCAAAGCGGTTGTCGAGCACGCCAAGTTGAATGCAGAGCAGGTAGATCGGGTAGAGCACCCCCACGGCGGGCAGCATCTTGGTCGACAGCATCCACATCAGGATGTCCTTGGTCCGGCGTGAGGGCACGAAGGCCATGGACCAGGCGGCAGGCACCGCGATGATGACACCAAGCAGCGTGGAGCCCCCTGCGATGAAGACCGAGTTCCACAGAAACCGCATGTAATTAGAGCGTTCCTGCACGATGGCGTAGTTTTCGAGCGTCCAGTCAAAGGCCAAGAAGACAGGCGGGTTTGCAATGGCCTCGGCCTCGGTCTTGAAGCTGGTCAGGATGGTCCACAGGATCGGGAAGAAGATCAGCAGACCAATGCCCCAGGCGATTGCGGTGTTGAGCGCCTTGCGCGGGTTTGAAACGGCACGTGCCATGGTCAGGTCCTCCTCAGGCGTCCAGGTTCTTGCCGACGACGCGCATCAGGAAGAGCGCAACGATATTGGCGAGGATGATGGCGTAGACACCGCCCGCGCTGCCGAGGCCGACATTCTGACTTTCCAGCACGCGCTGGTAGATCAGGTAGGTCAGGGTGCGGCTGCCGAAGGCGCCGCCGGTGGTCACGAAAATCTCCGCGAAGATCGACAGAAGGAAGATCGTCATGATCAGGACCACGATGGTGATGGCGCGGCTCAGATGCGGCAGAACGATATAGGCAAAGCGCGACAAGTGTCCGGCGCCGTCCATTTCCGCGGCTTCGAGCTGTTCACTGTCCAGCGACTGAATGGCGGTCAGCAGGATCAGCGTCGCGAAAGGCAGCCACTGCCAGGACACGATCAGGATGATCGAGAAGAGCGGCACATCGCTCAGCCAGACCACCGGGTCAGCCCCGAAGGCCCGCCAGAGATGGGCGAAGAGGCCGTTGGTGGGGTCCATGAACATGTTCTTCCAGACCAGCGCCGACACGGTCGGCATCACGAAGAACGGTGCAATCACGAGGATACGGACGATCCCCTGCCCCCACATCGGCTGATCCAGCAGCAGCGCCAGCAGAATGCCGAAGACGACCGAGATCAGAAGAATGCCGCCGACGATGAACAGCGTGGTCTGAACCGCGGGCCAGAACGAACTGGACGAAATGAAGCGCGAGTAGTTTTCGAACCAGATGAAGCCCTGATCACCGCCACGCAGCGGCAGGAAGCGTCGGAACGAGAACCACAGCGTCATCGACAGCGGGACAAGCATCCAGACGAGGAGCAGGAAAACCGCTGGCGCCATCATCAGTCGGGCGGCAGAGCGGGAATGCTGGGTGGCCATGACGGGATCCTCTCTTTCTGTCGGCGCGGGGTTGGGCGCTCGGGACAGAATGCCAAGGGAAAAAAGGGCCGGCCAGATACGACCGGCAAAGAGGGGAGAGTGTTGGGGGGCGGATGAGGGCCGCCCCCCGGGAGGAAGAAACAGGGATTAGTAGCCCGCAGCTTCCATGGCTTCGCTGGCGATCGCCTGCGCGTTTTCAAGCGCCTCTTCCACCGACTGCTGACCGGCGTAGGCGGCGGCAAACTCCTGACTCACCTCGGTCGCGATCCCGGCGAATTCGGGGATGGCGGCGAACTGGATGCCGACATAAGGCACGGGATCCACGGTCGGGTTGTTCGGGTCAGCCGCGAGGATCGAGTCCAGCGTCATCTGTGCGAACGGAACCGAGATGTAGTCGGGGTTTTCATAGAGCGAGGTCCGTGCACCCGGCGGGACGTTGGCCCAACCTTCGTTCTCGGCGACCAGTTCGATATAGTCAGCCGAAGTGGCCCACTCGATGAACTGCAGCGCGGCATCCGCCTGCTGCGTACCGGCCGGAATGGCCAGCGCCCAGGCCCAGAGCCAGTTCGAGCGGCGATCAACCCCTTCGCTATTCGGCGCCAGCGCAAAACCGACGCTGTCAGCAACCTCCGAGTCATCGGGGTTGGTCACGAACGAGGCCGCAACGGTGGCGTCGATCCACATGCCGCACAGGCCCTGCTGGAACAGCGACAGGTTTTCGTTGAAGCCGTTGTTCTCGTAGCCGTCCGGACCGTAGTCGTTCATCAGGTTGACGAAGAAGTTCAGCGCCTCGGCCCATTCCGGCTGATCGAACTGCGGGGTCCAGTTTTCATCGAACCAACGCGCACCGAAGGAGTTGCCTGTCACGGTGATGAAGGCGCCGCCTTCCCCCCAACCGGGCTTGCCGCGCAGGCAGATACCGTTGACGCCGTTTTCAGGGTCGTCCATCGCCGCTGCGGCTTCGCGGATGAACTGCCAGGTCGGCGCTTCGGGCATTTCCAGACCTGCGGCTTCCATCAGGTCGGTGCGATACATGACCATGGAGCTTTCGCCATAGAAGGGCGCTGCATAGAGCGTGCCCTCGTGGCTCAGACCGCCGCGCATGGCGGGCAGGATGTCGTCGACATTGTACTCTTCGGACAGGTTGTCCAGCGGAACCAGCCAGCCATTGGCGCCCCAGATCGGGGTTTCATACATGCCGATGGTCATGATGTCGAACTGACCGCCATTGGTGGTGATGTCGGTGGTGACGCGCTGACGCAGCACGTTTTCTTCCAGCGTCACCCACTCAACCGCGATACCGGTCGCCTCGGTGAATTGGTCCGTATAGCCCTGCATGCGGATCATGTCGCCATTGTTCACGGTTGCGATGGTGATGGTCGTGTCCTGAGCCAGAGCTGCCGATGCAGTCAGGCACAGCGCAAGCGCACTTGTGGTGCGAATAAGAGTCTTCGAAGACATCCTGTCCTCCCTTGATGGATGTAATGCGCCGCACCATGCGAAAGAATCATACGCGCGTCAACATAATTTTTACGCGCGTAAATTTTTAGGGCATTCAGGCCGAAGCGCGAACCACCAGATGCGCAGGAAACAGGGTCTCTTGCCGGGACGAGAATCGCCCGCCGCTTTCGATCAGTTCCAGCAGGGTTTCCACGCTGCGCCCCGCGACGGCGGTATAGTCATGGGCCGCCGTTGTCAGGGCCGGGCATGTGAAGCGCGAAAACGGATGGTCATCATGGGACGCCACGCGCAGATCGCAATCCGACCCGCGCCCGACCTTCAGCCCCCGTTCATAGCAGGCGGACAGCGCCCCGATGGCCAACCGGTCATTCGAACACAGGATGGTGTTGGTGGTGAAATCCCCCGCCGCGATCGCCGCATGTGTCCCCTGCCGCCCGATCTCTTCAAAGGCCCACCCGTCACCTTCCATTCCCACCACAACGGGATCCTGCCCGTGACGCTTCATCGCCTCGATATAGGCAATACGGCGTTTGTTGGCATTCGGGTTTGCCGGGGTGCGCATTTCCAGAAAACAGGGCGGCTCGCCGCTGCGCATCAGGTAATCGACCGTCTGGTTGACGAAACTGGCATTGTCGGACCCGACAAAAGCCTCGCCCATCCGCTCGATATTGCTGTCGAAAAGAACCGTCGGCACGTCCTCGCAAAACCGCTCAATGGCGGATTTGTCCGAGGCCCGGCCCAGGGGAGCCAACAGAACACCGGCGGGCTTGAGGGACCGAAGGCTGTCGAGATTGTCGATTTCCTGCGATTGCTCACCATGCGAACTAAGCAGGATCGGGCGAAACCCCGCCTCGATACACAGGTTCTCGATATTGCGGGCAATCTCGGCAAAGAAAGGATCGGCCAGATAGGGCACGACGATCCCGAGATTCTTGGTCAGTCGCCGGTTCTGGTTGATGGCGAATACATTGGGACGGTAGTCATATTGTTCCAGCGCGGCCTCGATCCGGGCGCGCGTGGTCTGGCGCACGCTGTCGGGGTCGTTGAAATACTTGGAAACGGTTGGCCGCGAGATGCCGCTGACGGCGGCGAATTCTTCCATGTTCCTGATCTTGCGGTCGCTCATTGGCAGGTCGTTCCCTTCAAACCCAGGCCGGGCATTACGCGGCTGACCCAAAAACGTGCATCAAACATGCCGCGCGTTAAATATCTGCTCTTTCAAGGTAGGCAGCCCGCCCCGGACCCGTCAAGTTGAACGGGCTGAAAACCCTACCAATGCGGTGGCTTCTGATCGGCCAGCGGCACGGTGCCACCCTGATCCAGCTCCCGCTCGGCCTCGCGGTTCATCAGCATCTCGACCCGGCGAGTCAGCACGGCAATCTCGCGGTCCTGACGGGCGATGACATCGGACAGCTCCTCGACCTGACGGGTCAGGTGGGCCAGGGTTTCCTCAAGATGGGTTGTGTCACTCATATGCTCTTCCTACAGGGTTTTGCCCGAAAGGCCAGCCCGCCGCCTTGCCCCCACGCGCCCCCCAAGATAAACGCCCGGTGAACCCGGATCCGAACGGATGGCAGACATGGCCAAGCAAAAGAAACAGCCCCGCCCCAAGGCAGAAACGCCCAAGGGCTTCCGCGACTATTTCGGCGCGGAGGTGACCGAGCGCAAGGAGATGCTGGACCGGATCGCCGAGGTCTATCATCGCTACGGTTTCGATCCGCTGGAAACCTCTGCCGTGGAAACGGTCGAGGCGCTTGGCAAGTTCCTGCCCGACGTGGACCGGCCCAATGCGGGTGTGTTTGCGTGGCAGGAGGAAGACGACGGCAAATGGCTGGCGCTGCGCTATGACATGACCGCGCCTTTGGCCCGCGTTGCCGCCCAGTTCCGCAACGACCTGCCCGCCCCCTACCGCCGCTTCACCATGGGGCCGGTGTGGCGGAATGAGAAACCGGGGCCGGGACGCTTCCGCCAGTTCTACCAATGCGACGCGGATACCGTGGGCGCGCCGTCGGTCGCCGCCGATGCCGAGATCTGCGCGATGCTGGCCGACACGCTGGAGGCCGTGGGCATCCCGCGCGGCGACTACATCGTGCGGGTGAACAACCGCAAGGTTCTGACCGGCGTGCTGGAAACCATGGGCGTGGGGGACGATGAGGACACTCGCAACAACGTGCTGCGCACCATCGACAAGTTCGACAAGGTGGGCGAAGCGGGCGTGCGGGAGCTGCTTGGCAAGGGGCGGCTCGATGCTTCGGGCGCATATATCGACGGTGTGGGGCTGAGCGATGCACAGGCCGAGCCGGTGATTGCATTCCTCACCTCCAAAGGTTCGGATGCCGCGGAAACACTCGCCAACCTGCGGGCAGCCATCGGCGAGTCCAAGGTCGGCGCGGAAGGCGTCGAGGAACTCGAAACCATCGCCTCCCTTCTCGACGCCCAGGGCTACGGCCCCGACCGCATCGTCATCGACCCCTCGGTTGTGCGCGGCCTCGGCTATTACACCGGGCCGGTCTACGAGGCCGAGCTGACCTTCGAGGTGCTCGACGACAAGGGCCGCCCGCGCCAGTTCGGCTCGGTCGCAGGCGGCGGGCGCTATGACGATCTGGTCAAGCGCTTTACCGGGCAGGCCGTGCCTGCGACGGGTGTCTCCATCGGCGTCGACCGGCTGCTGGCCGCGCTGCGCGAAAAGGGTCGGATCGGCGGCACCATGCAGGGCCCCGTGGTGGTGACCGTGATGGACCGCGACCGGATGGCGGAATACCAGCGCATGGCGACGGAGCTGCGCAACGCGGGCATCCGAGCCGAGGTCTATCTGGGCAACCCCAAGAATTTCGGCAACCAGCTGAAATACGCGGACAAACGCGAAAGCCCGGTGGCGATTATCCAGGGGTCAGACGAGGCCGAGCGTGGCGTTGTGCAAATCAAGGACCTGATCCTTGGCGCACAGATCGCGCAGGAAGCCAGCCTTGAGGAATGGAAATCCCAACCCGCGCAGCGCGAGGTTCCGCGCGAGGATCTCGTCACCGAAGTCCGCGCTATTCTGGACCGGGGCAAATGACCGACAAGATCACCGTCCGGGCCGAGGCTGAACGGCTCTTCGCATTCTTCAAGGCGTCAGGCGCCATGGCCATCGACGCCGACCTGCTGCAACCGGCGGATACGCTGCTGGATCTTTACGGAGAGGATATCCGCGCGCGGGCCTATGTCACGCAGGACCCGAACCGGGGCGAGATGATGCTGCGCCCCGACTTCACCGTGCCGGTGGTGCAGACCCATATGGAACATGGCGGCGAACCGGCGCGCTACACCTATCTGGGCGAGGTGTTTCGGAAGCAGCAGGCCGATTCCGGTCGCGCTACGGAATACCTGCAAGTGGGGTATGAGCTGTTCGACCGCGAAGATCCCGAGCGCGCCGATGCCGAGGTGTTTTCGCTGTTCAACGAAGTACTCTCACCGCTCGGGCTACGCCCGGCCACCGGCGATATCGGCATTCTGAAGGCCGCCGTCGAAACCCTGACCACGACAGACCGCCGCAAGGGCGCGCTGATGCGCCATATCTGGCGCCCCCGCCGGTTCCGCGCGCTGCTGGACAGGTTCACGGGCCGGGTCGAGATGGACGCCGCGCGCAAGGCCCTGCTGGACCGGGTGGCGGCGGACGGCGCGGAAACGGTGCTGGACGCGGGTGGCCCCGAAATTGGCCTGCGCAGTCGCGACGATGTGCTCGCCCGCATCGCGCATCTTCAGGCCGATGCCGCCGAGCCGCCGATTAGCCGCAGCGAGGCCGAGGTTCTGGACGTTATCCTGGGTCTCAGGGAAACTCTGCCGAACGCCCATCAGCATTTGCGCGATATCACCGTCGATCTGCCGGGCATGGCTGCCTCGGTCGACCGCATGGCCCGGCGCATGGATGCGCTGTCCACTGCCGGGATCACGGTCGAGGACCTGCCCTTCGAGGCGAGCTTTGGCCGCACGACGCTGGAATACTACGATGGCTTCGTCTTCGGCTTCGTCGCCGAGGGCCGCCCCGACCTGCCCCCCGTGGCCACCGGTGGCCGCTATGACGCGTTGACCCGCGTTCTGGGACGCGGGCAGGAAATCCCCGCCGTTGGCGGCGTGATCCGCCCCGAACTGGTGCAGCAATTGCGGGAGGGTCTGGCATGACCCTGAAACTCGGTGTGCCCTCAAAGGGCCGGCTGATGGAAAAGACCTTCGACTGGTTCGCCGACCGGGGCATCGATATGCGCCGCAGCGGGTCGGACCGGGAATACGCGGCTCAGGTGGACGGAGCGGACGTGGATCTCGTGCTGCTCAGCGCCGGAGAGATTCCGCGTGAATTGCAGGCGGGCCGCATTCACCTGGGCGTGACAGGCAGCGACCTCGTGCGCGAACGCATCCCTGCCTGGCAGGACGTGGTTCGGGAAGTGCAGCCCATGGGCTTTGGCTTTGCCGATCTGATCCTCGCGGTGCCCGCCTTCTGGGTCGATGTGAATTCGCTTGATGACCTGGACGCAGCCGCCGCCGATTTCCGCCGCCGTCACGGCCACCGCCTGCGAATCGCCACCAAATATCACCGGCTGGTGCGGGAGTTTCTGCGTGATGCAGGCGTTGCGGATTACCAGTTGGTCGACAGCCAGGGGGCAACGGAGGGCACCGTCAAGAATCTGACCGCCGAGGCCATTGCCGACATCACTTCGACCGGAGAAACCCTGCGCGCCAATCACCTGAAAATTCTGCCCGGAGGACTGATCCACCGCAGTCAGGCGGTGCTGTTCAAGTCGCGTACCGCAGATTGGTCCAATGGGAACAAAGAGATACTGGAAGAGCTGACGGACCGGCTGCACGGGTGAAGATGGGGTGGGACAGGCCACTGCCGCTTACAGCAAGAGCCGGGTGCATCAGCGCCCGGCTTTTTTCGTTACACAACGTCCAAATAGTCGGGCGCTACAGAACCCCCAGGTCGGCAAGGGCGTTCTGCAGATCCAGCGGTAGCGCCTCTTCCTGTGCGCGGGCGCCGGACAGATCTCGCGGTGCATCCTCAGGCTTCAGATAGCGCCAGCCCTGGAAAGCCCGTTTTGGGGTCGCTTCGACCCTGACGAGCCGTTTGTCCAACACGATGGCACAGCGGCGGATGCCATCCTGTCCGATCACCTCTTCCAGCCGCAGCACCTGCTGCCGCGCCTGAACAAAGCCCTTGATCACCCAGTAGATCGACCCGCCCGCAAGAATCTCAGCCTCGCGCTTGGGCCACATGCGGGTGATGTGGCGGGGCTGCCCGTCAGGCCAGCGGTCATGCGCCGTGGCCTGCCATGCGGCCAGGTCGTCCACGGTTTCCGTTCCGACGCTGAGCTTTAAGAGATGCGTAAACTTGGCTGCCATCGGTCCCCCTTGCTGATCTGCAACATAGGGCGGTTCCCCATGCCTGCCAAGTTGACCCGGGCAGGTCTTGTGGGTATCTTCGTCCGTCCCCCCTACCAATATGGATATTGACCAATGAGCCGCTTCTCCGCCCCGATTGCCGAAGCCATCTGGGACATGAAATACCGGCTCAAACAGGCCGATGGCACGCCCATTGATCAATCCATCGAGGATACGTGGCGCCGAATCGCCCGTGCGCTGGCAGAGGTGGAGACCGACCCCGCCACGTGGGAAGACCGGTTCTATGCCGCGCTGGAAGATTTCAAATACCTGCCCGCAGGCCGCATCACCGCGGGCGCGGGCACGGGCCGGAATGTCACGCTCTTTAACTGCTTCGTCATGGGCACGATCCCCGACAGCCTGGCGGGCATCTTCGAGAACCTGAAAGAGGCCGCGCTGACCATGCAGCAGGGCGGCGGGATCGGCTATGATTTCTCGACCATCCGGCCCAAGGGCGCGGATGTGCATGGGGTCGCTGCCGATGCCTCGGGCCCGCTCAGCTTCATGGATGTCTGGGACGCGATGTGCCGCACGATCATGTCCGCAGGCAGCCGCCGGGGCGCGATGATGGCCACGATGCGCTGCGATCACCCGGATATCGAGGCCTTCATCACCGCCAAATCCGACCCCGCCCGCCTGCGCATGTTCAATATGTCGGTGCTGGTGACCGATCCGTTCATGGAGGCGGTGAAGGCGGACGGCCCGTGGGAGCTGAGCTTTGGCGGCAAGGTCTATCACACGGTTCAGGCGCGCGATCTCTGGAACCGGATCATGCAGTCGACCTATGATTATGCCGAACCGGGCGTGATCTTCATCGACCGCATCAATGCTGCCAACAATCTGGGTTACGCCGAGACCATCGCGGCGACCAATCCTTGTGGCGAACAGCCCCTGCCGCCTTACGGCGCCTGCCTGCTTGGCTCCGTCAACCTCGCGCGGCTGGTCAGCGATCCGTTCACGGAGGCCGCCCAACTGAACGCTGCCGCTTTGGACGATCTGGTCGCTGTGGCCGTGCGGATGATGGACAACGTCGTCGATGCGTCCAAATTCCCGCTGGAGGCGCAGGCACAGGAGGCGCAGGCGAAGCGCCGGATCGGGCTTGGCGTGACGGGGCTGGCCGATGCACTGCTGATGCTGGGGCTGCGCTACGGGTCTGACGAAGCCGCTACGCAAACCGAAGCGTGGATGAGGCAGATTGCCCATGCCGCTTATCGCGCCTCGGTCGATCTGGCGAAGGAACGCGGGGCGTTCCCGCTGTTCGACGCCGACGCCTTCCTTGCCTCGGGCAACATGCAGAACATGGACGACGCCCTGCGCGACGACATAAGGCGATATGGCATCCGCAACGCGCTGCTGACCTCCATCGCGCCGACGGGGACAATCAGCCTTTATGCGGGCAATGTCAGTTCCGGGATCGAGCCGGTCTTCGCCTATGCCTATACCCGCAAGGTGCTGCAACGCGACGGCAGCCGGACCGAGGAAGAGGTCGTCGATTACGCCGTCAAACTGTGGCGCGATCTGAACGGCGACACGCCCCTGCCCGACTATTTCGTCAACGCCCAGACCCTGCCGCCCGCCGATCACGTCAAGATGCAGGCCGCCGCCCAGAAATGGGTGGATTCGAGCATCTCCAAGACGATCAACTGCCCCGAGGATATCAGCTTCGAGGCGTTCAAGGACGTCTACATGCAGGCCTGGGACACGGGCTGCAAGGGCTGCACGACCTACCGGCCCAATGATGTGACGGGATCGGTGCTGAGTGTCAGCGAGGCTGAGGACAAACCCGTCGCGGAACAGCCCGATGCCGACGGTGACGTTGTGTATATCGCCGAACCGCTCGACCGCCCGCAGGAGCTGGAAGGCCAGACCTACAAGCTGAAATGGCCGGACTCGAACCACGCGATCTATATCACCATCAATGATATCGTCATTGCAGGCCACCGGCGGCCGTTCGAGATCTTCATCAATTCCAAGAACATGGAACATTTCGCCTGGACCGTGGCCCTGACCCGGATGATCAGTGCCGTGTTCCGGCGCGGCGGCGACGTGTCCTTCGTGGTGGAGGAGCTGAAGGCCGTGTTCGATCCGCGCGGTGGTGCGTGGATGCAGGGCAAATACGTGCCATCCATCCTGGCAGCCATCGGGGGCGTGATCGAAAAACACCTGATCGCCATCGGCTTCATCGAGGGCGAGGGCATGGGGCTCAAGGACGACCCGCGCGCCAAGGTCGCCGCCATCGGCGGCCCCAACCCGCGCGGCGCGGCCTGCCCGTCCTGCGGCGAATACGGGATGCGCATGGTCGAGGGCTGCATGACCTGCCCAAGCTGCGGCCACTCCAAATGCGCCTGACGGGCCGACCCGATTGCACCCATACCCCCCTGCCCCTATCCTGAGCGCATTGTTCAGAATTGGAGGCCGTCATGGCCAATTGGTATACGGCCGACCTGCATTTCGGCCACGAACGCATCATTGCTTTCTGCAACCGCCCTCATGGCTCACTGGCCGAGATGAACGCGGCCCTGATCGCGAATTTTCAGGCCTGTGTGGGGCAGGAGGACGACCAGTGGCCCGGATCGCGCAACAGCATCAATGTCGGCGTGGATCAATGGGATTTTCGTCCGGTGCAACTGGCAGACATCCGGCGCCGCGCCGCGCGGCTGGACTTGAACAAGCATTGGTCGGACGTGGAAAGCGGCAGCGTGTTGGACTGATATACGCCAACCACAGCCAGAGACGGCATTTAATCCGATCCCATCAGTCGGGCATGCAGGATCAGTTCGGGGCGGTATTCGAAATGCATTCCGTCGTAATGGTGCCATTTGCCGCCCCAGATGAACCCGTAGCGTTCAAAGGCCTGCACGATCTCGGCGGGGATGCGGTTGTTGTATTCGGTCGCCTGCCCCTGCGCAGCACCCGACCATCTCCAATAGCCGCCAAGTTCGGTGTTCAGATCTACGGCGATGCCGAAGCTGTGCACCGAAAGCCGGTCCGTGCCCGCAATCACCCGCCAGTTGAAGCTGCCGCCGGAGTTTTCGAAATAGATCGCATAGTCGGGGCCAAGTGCCTCGATCTCGGTCAGCGCGGCGTCCAACTGGACATGGACACAATGGTCTTGCGTGACGTTGAAGCGGGTCGCGCCGCCCGGCCCGTCATAGCTGACCCGGGTCAGCGTGGCGCGCACCTCTGACTGCGTCTCGGCATATAGCGCACGAAAGAAATCGTCGTCGCGCAGCCGGCCGGGATCATGGAATGCGCTGCGACGGTCGGTCAGCGAAAAGTCCAGCGGGTAGACATAGACAAACTGATCGCCAAGCGTTGCATTGATTAGTCGTGCCGCCGGGTCGACCTGCCGCGCCGGGGCAAAGGGCAGTACCGTGCCGCTGGCAAAGGTGACGGTCCCCGCTGCCCGGTCTAGGTCGAGCCCCGGATAAGCGGTTTCAAGCGCGGTTTCCACCGGATCGCCCGCGCTGCGCAGCGGAAGGGTCAGCCAGTTCACTGGCGCGCAATCAGCCGCCGCCGTGGTGGCCGCGAGGCAGAGGGCCAGACAGAGGCGCCACATCAGAACACGTCAACCCGGATCGCGGTGCCAGTGTTGCCATGGCCCAGGATCTCGACCCGTATCATCACCTCGCCATTCACGATGGTATTGCGCGCCGCAGGCGAGATCGACCCGGCGGCCAGCATCTGCTCGGCTCGTGCGCGGTTGGTGAAACTGCTGAAGAAACTGTCCCACTGGTCGCCCGGATCGGCCTCGCCATAGCGGTGGTAATTGGCACGGTCCTGGCGAATGATCTGCCACGGTTCCGTCAGGCGCTGGCCATTTGAATTGTAATGATCGTTCCAGCTGAGGAAGGCGGTATAGCTTTCGATCACCGGCAGGCCGCCCGGCTGCGGGGCCGGTTGACCTTGCATCGAACCGCCGCCCGCAACATCGACCCGAATATGGGTGCCCGTCGCACCCTGCCCCCAGATCTCGACCTGCACCAGAACCGGGCCATTCACGATGGCATTGCGCGCCGCAGGCGAGACATAGCCGCTTGCCAACATCTGCTCCGCCCGCGCCCGGTTGGTGAAATCGCTGAAGAAACTGTCCCATTGGTCCTGCGGGTCGGCCTCGCCGTAGCGGTGATAATTGGCGCGGTCCTGGCGGATGATCTGCCAAGGTTCCGTCAACCGCTGACCGTTGGAATTATAGTGGTCATTCCAGCTAAGCAGCGCCGTATAGCTTTCCAGCAATTGCTGTGCCTGGGCCTGCGGGTGGCCTGTAAAGGCAATCATCACTGCGATGGCAGTCAGGATCAGTCTCATGGGCGGCGGTCTCCTCTGTGCTGTGGCACGTCCGTTAGGGCCTGGGCCACAACTCTGGCCGAGCCGACGCACGTGCGCCTTGAGCAGGATCAAACCGGGCAGGCCACAACGCCTAGCCCTGTCCCCGATGCTGTGATAATCTGGCCGTAATTCCCGCATAGACCGGGAAAAAACCGGTAACGGACATGAGGCAGTGATATGTGGCAGGCAGTTCGCCAAGCAGGAGCCATCCTGTGTGCACTTGGTCTTTCCAGTTCCTTGGCATCGGCTCAGGGGATCTTTGACGGGCGTGAAACGCTCGGTCAGGCGCGCCTTTTCACCAACGACCTGATTGGCGATGGCCGCGACCGCTGGCGGTCCGGAGCCTATGGCATCAGCACCGTACGCGGTCCGTCCTGGGACGGGTATCTGCCCATGCGCATGGGTGAGATCATGGAATACCGCTTTCGCGGCGAGGTGATCACACCGGCCAGCATCAGCAACCCCGCCCCCGGCGACCGTCTCTATGCCGGTGTGCTGTCGGTCGGCGCGCATACGCATTTTTCATGGAATGGATTCGACGTGGCGCTAGGCGCGGATATCGTTGCAATGGGCGAACAGACGGGCATCCGTCATCTCCAAGAGGTGGTACACGAGGCATTCAGCCTGCAATCCAGCCGGGTCGAAAGCTTTCAGGTCGACAACGGGGTCTACCTGCATGGCACCGCCGAAATCGGACGGGAGTTTTCTTTCGGTCCGGGCCACATGCGCCCCTTCCTGGAACTGCAAGCCGGGGTCGAAACCATGGCACGGGTCGGGTTTGACCTGACATTTGGCGGCTACGGTCAGGGCGGGCTGCGGCTGCGCGACGTGACCACCGGCCACCGGATCAGCGCCATCGACAGCGAAGACGATCACGGGCTTTCCCTGCTGCTTGGCGGCGACTATGCGTGGGTCGAGAGTTCCCGCTACCTGCCGTCGGACCGGGGTTACACGCCCGAAGACACCCGCTATCGCCTGCGCGCCGGAGTGAATTACGCATTCGGGCATTCCAACATTTTCTACGGGCTGACCTATCTGTCCGAGGAATTCGTGGGCCAGAGCGAGGGCCAGACCATCGGGTCCGTCACCATCGCTCTGGAATTCTGACGCCGCCGATTCGCTTTTTTTCGAATCGCAGGCGAATCACCCCCTTCCCAAGGTGATTCGCCTCTGCTAGATTCGTCCCACAGGGCGGAATGCACCAATAAACACAGGCAGAATACCATGAGCACGGGCTATCGGGGCCTGACCATGATCGCATGGTCGCAAACCCTGATCGACGGCGTACCGGCAGAGAATAACAACGAACTGGCCGAAGGAATGTCCTGGCGCTGGCAAGGACGCGCTCTTCCTCTGGAGGGCGATGGCGCCGCGCTGCTTCTGGGAGTCAGCCAGGATCACGCCGAGCTCCGTGCACGGGCCGCGCGGGTGGTGCGCAAATTGCTGCATCACCCCGCGCCCACCCCCAAACAGGATGCCGCCCTCGATGCGGACCCGCTCTTTGGCGATGCCTTCATGGTTGCCGACGGTCCGCGCTTCTACACCGTGGTGCCGGTGGCCGCGGGCAAGGGACGTTTGCCCATCCTGATCTTCCCCGAGGCCATTCCACCGGTGAACCGGGATCTCACCATCATCCGCGTAAACCAGCCGCGCCCAATGGCAGCGGTCGAAAGCGCCTCGGTCATCTGTTTCACCCCCGGCACACGGCTTCGGACCGAACAGGGGGACATCGCCATCGAAGACCTCGGCCCCGGCGACCGGCTGCTCACCCGCGATGACGGCCCGCAAGAGGTCGTCTGGACCGGCCAGCGCCGCATGTCGGGTGCCCGGCTGTTCGCCATGCCCGACCAGAGACCCATTCGTATCCGCGAAGGCGCGCTTGGCGTCTACCGGCCCGATGCCGATCTCGTGGTCTCCCCCGAACACCGCGTCATCGTGAAAGGTGCGGTCGCCCGCGACCTGTGGGGCGAGGCGGAGGTTCTGGTGTCCGCCCGCGATCTGGTCAGTGACAGGCTGGTGACCGTCGATCATTCGATGCGCGAAACCTGGTATGTACACCTGATGCTGGAACGCCATCAGGTGATCTGGGCCAATGGTCTGGAGGTCGAAACCTTCCACCCCGGTTTCATGGGTCTCGATCATCTGGAACGGGGACAGCGGCGCAGCATGCTGTCACTCTTCCCCGATCTGGCGGATGACCCCTTCAACTACGGTGCCCCCGCCCGGCGAATGCTGGACCGGGCCGAAGCCGCCATATTGATGCACGGGTTTCGAAAGACCGCCGGCAGGCATTGACACCCCAGACCGCATGTGTAAAACGCGCGCATCCCGGCAACCCGCTTGCCGGGGTTTTCATTGGTGTTGGTGGCCCCCGCAAGGGGATGCCTGTCGGGCCTCGGCCAAAGGACAACGCCCTTCATAGCGGCCCCCGCGCGGGCTGCGGCCTAAAGAAGGAGATCAGACGGTGACCAAACGCACCTCTGCCAAGTATAAAATCGACCGCCGGATGGGCGAAAACATCTGGGGTCGTCCGAAATCCCCGGTCAACCGCCGCGAATACGGCCCCGGCCAGCACGGCCAGCGCCGCAAGGGCAAACTGTCGGACTTCGGTCTGCAGCTGCGCGCCAAGCAGAAGCTGAAAGGCTACTACGGCGACCTGACCGAGAAGCAGTTCCGCCGCATCTTCACCGAGGCCGAGCGCCGCAAGGGTGACACCGGTGAAAACCTGATCGGCCTGCTGGAACAGCGCCTGGATGCCGTCGTCTACCGCGCCAAGTTCGTTCCCACCGTCTTCGCCGCCCGCCAGTTCGTGAACCACGGCCACGTGACCGTGAACGGCAAGCGCGTGAACATCCCCTCCTACCGCGTGAAAGAGGGCGACGTCGTGGAAGTGCGCGACAAGTCCAAGCAGCTTGCCGTCCTGCTGGAAGCCGTGCAACTGGCCGAGCGTGATGTGCCCGACTACATCGACGCCGACCATTCCAAGATGAAAGCCACCTTCGTCCGCACCCCCGGCTTGGGCGACGTGCCCTACCCGGTGATGATGGAACCGAACCTGGTCATCGAATACTACGCTCAGAACTAAGCGTCTGACGCGTCGACAAGACGGGGCCGCGCCGAAATCCGGTGCGGCCCTTTTTGCGTTCTGCCCCCGGAAAGAAGGATCCGCCGGACATGACCCACCCTGTCTACGCCCGCATTGACGGCCCCATCGTGATGATCGGCTTCGGCTCGATCGGAAAAGGCACCTGGCCGCTCATCGAGCGTCATTTCGACTATGACGCGGACAAGTTCACCGTGATCGAGCCCGATGCCGGGCAAGCCAACTTCCTGCGCCAGCACAAGCTGAACCATGTGCAGACCGCGATCACGCCAGAAAATTACCGCGAGGTTCTGGGAGAGTTGTTGGAACCGGGCAAGGGGTTCTGCGTCAATCTCAGCGTCGACACCTCCTCGCTCGACCTCATGCGCTTCTGCCGTGAAATCGGGGTGCCCTATATCGACACTGTCGTCGAACCTTGGGCGGGCTACTATTTCGGCACCACCGACAACGCCGCGCGCACCAATTATGCCCTGCGCCAGAAGGTGCGCGACGAGAAGGCCGCCAATCCCGGCGGCACCACAGCCGTCAGCTGCTGCGGGGCCAATCCCGGCATGGTCAGCTGGTTCGTGAAAGAGGCGCTCTTGACGCTGGCCAAGGACACGGGCCGCGACATAACTGCGCCCACGGACCGCGCCGGATGGGGGCAGTTGATGCAAAGCCTCGGGGTGCAGGGCGTCCATATCGCTGAACGCGACACCCAGGCCCGCCGCCTGCCCCGCCCGCGCGGCGTCTTCGTCAACACCTGGTCGGTTGAGGGCTTTATATCTGAAGGCTTCCAACCCGCCGAACTGGGTTGGGGCACGCATGAACCCTGGTTTCCGGAAAACGGCCATAGCCACGACACCGGCTGCATGGCAGGCATCTGGCTGGACCGCCCCGGCGCGATCACCCGCGTGCACACCTGGTGCCCGACCCCCGGCCCGCAGTTTGGCTTTCTCGTGACCCATAACGAGGCGATCTCGATCTCGGACTACTATACGGTCGGCGATCCCGCCGCGCCGGAATACCGCCCGACCTGTCACTATGCCTATCATCCCTGCGATGACGCGGTGCTCTCCCTGCACGAGATGTTCGGATCGGGCCGCCAGCAGACCAAGCACCACATCCTGACCGAAGACGAAATCGTCGAGGGCATCGATGAGCTTGGCGTACTGCTCTACGGGCACGAAAAGAACGCGCTGTGGTTCGGCTCGCGCCTGTCGAACGAGGAAACCCGCGATCTGGCCCCCTACCAGAACGCCACCGGTCTTCAGGTGACATCCGCGGTTCTGGCCGGGATGGTCTGGGCACTGGAAAACCCCAATGCCGGGATCGTGGAAGCTGACGAGATGGACCACGCCCGGTGCCTGGAAGTGCAGCGGCCCTATCTGGGCCCGGTCGAGGCGCATTACACCGACTGGACGCCGCTGCAAGACCGGTGGGAGCTGTTCCCCGAGGATATCGACGAAAGCGAACCCTGGGCCTTCCGCAACGTGCTGGCCAGCTGAGGTCACAAGACGAAAGCCGCCCTTCAGATGGGCGGCTTTTTCCTTTTTGGGGGCTGTCACGCCATCCGGCGATGCGAGCGGTCCAAGGACCGGTTCGCCCGCGCCTCCAGCCGCAGAACAATGCGATAGAGCGCATCGGCTGCCGCAGCACAAAGGCGGCATTGCAGCGTCGACGCGTTTGCCATCATTGCCCTCTCGAACTCTGCGTCCGTGCGGCCTCCGGCGCTAAGGATCATGTGGTCGATTGCGGTGATCTGGGTGGCGGGTGCCTGGCGGGTCATGGGCTTGGTCCTTGTTGTCTGATCTCTGACACAGAAAGTAGCGAGCACAGGGCCCCACCGGCAAACGAGCGTTTCTCACAGGATGTGTTAGGATAGCTAACTCATAACCGGAATCGCCCATGTCCCGACGCCTGCCAAACCTGAATCAGCTCCGCGCCTTCGAGGCCGCTGCGCGAAGGCTCAGCTTCAAGGATGCTGCCGAGGAACTGAATGTGACCCATGCCGCGATCAGCCACCAGATCAAGGCGCTAGAGGCCGATCTGGGACTGAAACTGTTCCACCGCATGACCCGCCGAGTGGAGTTGACCGATCCGGCCCGTGATCTTGCCAGCCGCCTGTCGAGGGCCTTTGCAGAGATCCGCGCCGCAACCGAGGCCGTGACAACCGAGGATCTGACCGGCGACATCCGTATTTCCATGGCCCCCTATTTTGCGAACCGGGTGATCCTGCCCCATCTGGGCGAGTTTCACGCGCGGAATCCCGGTTTGCGTGTCATTCCCGACATGTCCAGCGAGGTCATCGACCTGCGTGGGTCGGACTGTGATGCCGCCGTGCGCTACGGGAACGGGGACTGGCCGGGTATGACGGTGATCAAGCTCTATGATGATATGCTGAGCGCGGTCGCCGCTCCCTCGCTGGTTACCGGGCGGGACCTTCCTCTATCCCTGGAAGAAATTGCCGGAATGGTCCTTGGGGACAACGCGCTGATGCCCGGGAAATGGTCGGATTATTTTCAGGCGGGCGGACTGGCCGACACCGAAAGACTGACCATCGTCAGCTACCCCGACCGTGCCCGCGTGAACGACATGGCAATCTCCGGCGCGGGGGTGGCACTGGTCGACCGGTATCTTTTTGCCGCGGATATGGATGCCGGTCGGCTGGTGCGGTTGAACCCGCTGGAGATTCCGTCGGAGAAGTCGATGTATGTGGTCTTCCCGGAAAGCGACTATCCTGATCGCCGCGTTGTTGCGTTCTCTGACTGGCTGAAAGGCCGGTTCAGCAGCTAGGCCGGTTGCGCCACTGCCACGCGCGCATCCAGCAGCCAGCTTGTCACCATGCCACCGATCCACATGCAAAGAAGCGCCAGCCACGCGGTGCCCACGAAGATCGAGCCGCCGGTCACCCCGGCCCCGATGGCACAGCCGCCTGCCAGCATGCCGCCCATCCCCATGAACGCAGCCCCGATCAGCGCCCGGCTCATGCTGCCGGCCCCGTCAAAGCCCTGCAACCTCAGCTCTCGCCCCCAAAGGGCCGACAGGAAGGCCCCCAGGAACACGCCGGGCACGAGGCCGATATCGAACTCCAGCACCGGGCTGGAGGTCAAAAAGAACATCAGCGTGTTGGCAGAGGGGCCGGTGAAGGTCGCGCTTTCCACCTGCACCGGGTCGAAGGCCACCTGGCTCAGCGAATAGGTCAGCGCCCATCCCGCCGCGACCGCGAACCCCACGCCAGACGCGGTGAACAGCAGCCGCAAGCTGACCCGGTTCTTGCGGGCCAGCCAAAGCGCCGCCAATGCAAAGCCGAGCCCGATCATGAAGCCGGACACGGGCGGCAGATGCAGCGTGGTAAGCAGGTTGAAATTGGTGCCGCCCGGCGTGATCCATAGCCCCGCAACCCAGTTTCGCACCGGTGCCAGCCAACCCTGCAATGCCATCTGCGCGACCACGGCAAAGACCAGCCCCGACACGAGCGAGCGCATGTTTCCCGTTGCCGCCAGCACCAGCAACCGGCCCGAACAGCCGCGCGCCATGACCATGCCCGCGCCGAACAGCAGCCCGCCGACGATCGCGCCCGAGATCGAGCCCGGAACCGCCATCATCCGCGCGTCCTCGACCCGCATCATCCCCGACAAAGCCGCCAGTTGGGTCCAGACCACCGCCGTCGAGAAAGCCAGCAGCCAGACCGCCATGCGGCTGCCGAGCTGGCCTTTCGCGAACTCCACCACCGAGGCGCGCAGGCAAAAGGAGGACCGCTGCGCCGCGATGCCGAGCAGCAATCCGGTGATCAACCCGAACAATGCGGCGGTCTGAGGTTCTCCGATCCGGTCAACGAGGGGAACGATATCCATGATGGTCTCCTGCAACTTGGCTGCGGTTTGGCCGATTGCAGCGGGGCAGACCTTGACTCATGTCATATTCAAAGACTGGAATGCGATTTTTTTACTCGTCAGCCCGCACAAAACGCCCTAAGGCGTGCCCATGTCCCGCCCGTCCCCCTTTCGCACCATGTCTCTGGCCGATGCCAAGACCCTGCCGATCTGGCGGCAGCCGATTGCGCTGCTGGTGATCATGTCGCTGGCGATGCCGATTGCCTTCGCCACGTGGTCGGCGCTGCTGAACAATTTCGTGGTCGAGGTGGCCCAGTTCGACGGCTCCGATATCGGCTGGCTACACACGGTGCGCGAGATCCCCGGCTTCCTTGCCATCGGGGTGATCGCCCTGATCATGGTGATCCGCGAACAGGTGCTCGGGCTGCTGTCGCTGGTTCTGCTTGGGATCGCCACGGCCATCACCGCGCAGTTCCCCAGCTTCGGTGGCATTCTGATGGTGACGCTGCTCAGCTCCATCGGGTTTCACTATTACGAGACCGTAAACCAGTCGCTGCAACTGCAATGGCTGGATAAGAAACGCGCGCCGCAGGTTCTTGGCTGGCTGGTCGCCGTGGCGTCCGGCGGGACGCTGCTGGCCTATGGGCTGATCATTCTCACATGGCGCGCCTATGACCTGAGCTTCTCCACCGTCTACTGGGCAGCGGGCGGCTTTACCGTGCTGGTCGCCCTGGCCTGCCTGATCGTTTTCCCGCAGTTCGAGGCCCCAAACCCGCAGCGCAAGCAGTTCATCCTGCGCCGCCGCTATTGGCTCTACTATGCGTTGCAGTTCATGTCCGGGGCGCGGCGTCAAATCTTCACCGTCTTCGCGGGCTTCATGATGGTGGAACGCTTCGGCTTCGACGTGCACGAGATCACCGCTCTGTTCATGATCACCCTTGTCCTGAACATGATCTTCGCTCCGCTACTGGGCAAGATGGTGAGCCATTTCGGGGAACGCGCCGCGCTGGTGTTCGAATATGTCGGGCTAACCGGGGTCTTTCTTCTCTATGCCGGGATCTATTTCTTCGACTGGGGTGTGACGCTGGCGCTTGTCCTTTACGTGGTCGATCACCTGTTCTTCTCGCTGGCGCTGGCGATCAAGACCTATTTCCAGAAGATCGCCGATCCCGGCGATATCGCCCCGACAGCGGCTGTCGCCTTCACCATCAACCACATCGCGGCAGTGTTTTTGCCTGCCTCGCTCGGCTATCTGTGGCTGGTCTATCCCGGCGCAGTCTTTGCGCTGGCCGCCGGAATGGCCATGGTGTCGCTGCTTTTGGCGACGCTGATCCCGCGTCACCCCGAGATGGGCAACGAAACCACCCTAAAAACGCGCCTGCCTGCCCCGGCGGAATGATCAGGGCGCAGGGCAGAGCGGTGAGATATCGAACATCGTGATCTGATCGCTCAGCAGAACGAAGCGCACTTCGCTGCTACAATCGCTGATCGTGGAGGCTGTGCCAGACAGTTCGGCCCGGCTGTTTTCGACACTGATCGAGCTGAAGGAAACCTCGGCATAAGGCTCTGATCCTTCGAACATCTGCTGCAAGTCTTCTGCGCTCGTCTGCTGTTGCAACTGGGGGTGCAGTCGCGCATGTGCGGCGGCGAAATCGCCAGCCGACACATCCTCCACAAATCCGCGCGCGTGTTCCCGTGCCCCCGCGCTGAAAAACATCACAATCGCCAGAGTAAGCCCGACAAGGGCCAAAAGTCCCAATATGATATTGCGCAAAATCTTCATGCGCGATCTCCTGATCCTGTTGATGGGGTAATCTCCGCCATCTGCAGAAAAGGATAAACCAAGCGACCGGCCCCTTGCCAGCCTTTCAGGTGCGCGCCTTTTCGAAGGCCGTCCAGGCTTTTTCGAAGGCGTTGAAATCGAACCCTTCGGCGCGGGCCGGCTCCAGCACAAGCCGTTCGGTTTCCTGCATTTTTGCGATTGCAGCGGCCAGTTGGTCGACAACCTCTGGCGGGATCACAACCGCCCCGTGCCGGTCGGCATGGATCAGATCGCCGGGGCGCACATCCATACCCATGATCCGCACGGGCTGGTTGATGCTGCGCACATGCACGAAGCCGTGGCTCGGCCCGATGCTGCCTGCGACGACGGGAAAGTCAGGGGCGAGGTCGCCAAGGTCACGCATGACCCCGTTGGTTAGCGCACCGGACATGCCGAAGCCCTTGTGGATCGTCGTGTTGACCTCGCCCCAATAGGCACCGATGGCATTGGGGTAGTCGAGATCCTCCACCACCGCGACTGAGGGTTTCGGCCCCTCCGCCATCGCCTTGTAATAGGCCATGCGGCGGGTGCGGATCGTGGCGGGGTCCTCCGTGGGGGGCGCGACGGCCGCGATCTGCGCGGTCACGGCATAGCCCACCATCACGCCCGTGGGGTCGCTGGCCTGCATGGTGCCGCGCGTGAAGGCGTTGAAGCCGCGTTTGCCCTGCGCCACTTCTATGGCGTTGCAGACGGTAGGGGTGTCGACGCTGTTGAGCAGGGTCAGAAGAGCGTTGTCCATCAATCCTCCAGCCAGCGGATCAGGGCCGCCGTGGTTTTCTCAGGTTGTTCCAGCGTGGGCAGGTGGCCCGCGTTTTCGATGATCTCCAGGTGGCTGTTTTCCAGCAATCCATGCATGAGTTCGTGCCGTTCCACAGGGCAGAGCGCGTCATGCCGCCCGCAAAGGACAAGCGCCTTGCCCTTGTAGGCCGCAAGCGTTTCCTGCTGGTCCGGCCTGTCCCGCAAGGCAATGGATTGATTGAGAAAAACTTGAGGGCCGAGGTCCAGCGCCATATCCATGCAGAGATCGAGGATTGCCGGTTTGCGGGGGCTGTCCACCAGGTAGTTCGGCTTCATCTCATCGCGCATGACCGCGCGCAGGCGGCCTGCTTTCACGGCCTCCATCTGCGGGGTTCGGCGGGCCTTGACCGCCTCCAGCTCCGCGCGCGGGTTGGTGTCGAGCAGGGCCAGTTTTTCAACCCGCTCGGGCGCCTGCCGCAGCACCTCCATCGCCAGAATGCCGCCCATGGAGAGCCCTGCGAGCGCGAAGCGGGGCGGGGCGTTCTCCAGTACCTCCCGCGCGAGATCGGCCATGCAGTCGGCCCCGCCCATGGGCGCGACCATCACCGCGCGCTGCCCGGAAAGCGCTGATATCTGGGGGAAAAACAGCCGGGCATCGCACATCATGCCCGGCAACAGAACAAGGGGCAGCGTCATTGGCTTGCAAGCGCCGCCCCGTCGGAGAGCGCCTTCAGCTTGGCATAGGCAATCTCGGGGTCGACGGCCCCGAACCCGGCAAAAGTGCCGAAGCCGCAATCGCTGCCCGCGATCACCCGGCCCGCGCCGACGATATCGGTAAACCTTTGAATTCGCTGCGAAACAAGCTCCGGATGCTCCACGAAATTGGTCGTGGTGTCGACCACGCCGGGCACGAGGATCTTGTCGTCCGGGATATCCGCCTTGCGGTCGCGGAACACGGTCCATTCATGGCCATGGCGGGGATTGGACGTCTCGAACAGCACATAACGCGATTTGGTCGACATGAGCGTGTCGAACATCTTGGCCATCGGAATGTCGCAGCAATGGGGGCCTTCGTAATTGCCCCAACAAATATGAACCCTTACACGATCCTGCGGCACATCCTGTAGGGCGTGATTGAGCGCCTCCACATGCATGTTGGCGACCTTCAGGAACTCATTATCCGACAAATCGGTAAACAACATATGACGGCTAAGCGCCAAATCGGGGCAATCGAGTTGCAGATCGAGACCAGCGCCCACGATCGTCTCATACTCCGCCTTCATTGCATCGGCCAGCGCGGCCAGGTAGGCCTCTCGTGTCTTGTAGAAATCATTCTGCAAAAACAGGGAGATAACACCAGGACTGGCAGCGTTCATGAAGCCGCGAGACACCCCGTGTTCCGCCATCGCCGCCTTGAGATTGGAGATGTCCTTTTCCAGCTCGCCCTGCCCTTTCGAGCGCACTTCGCCGGTGCACATGGGGCGGGCATATTGGGGGGTGCCGCCATCATCTGCTAAGCGCTTGAGAAAGCTGGGAAACATCTTCAGATCGGCAGGCGCGTTACGGGGGCTGTCGCCGGAGAAGCCGGTGTAGCGATCCTTGACGTAGGTGGCGTAGGAGATCTTGGACGTCTCACCGTCGGACACGATATCGATCCCCGCATCCTTTTGTTTTTTCACGGTTTTCGAAACCGCCGCCGTCATGCAGGCATCAAAGGCGGCGGCGTCATAGGGCTCTTCCCGTTCGCGGGCGAAGATGAAATCCACCACCTCCTGCGTGCGCGGCAGGCTGCCCACATGGGTCGTCAGAATTCGGGTCATTTATGTCTCTCCTCCCTGTCCAAAACAGGGGGGTGCCATGCGTGCACCCCCTGCACACCCCCCGTACACCCCCCGTGCAGACAAAATGGTGTCTCGCGGGAAGGACGGGGAAAGGAGCGGCCCCACCGGGGGGCCACCCCTCAAATCATCATGCGCCCGACCAGGTCAGCCCGGCGGGATCGCCCGTGGCAACGATGTGGTACATTGCGGCTTCACCGGTCATCGAGGGCACCGCGCTATGGGCCAGACCTTCGGGCACCGACATCGTGTCGCCGGGGGCGAGCGTGGCGCTGCCGCCGTCCCAGTCCACCCGCCAATGGCCTTTCACCGGCATCAGGACGGAGGGCTTGTCGTGGCTGTGCTTGGCATCCGTTGCCGAGGCTCGGGTGATGAAATCGACCTCAAACCCCGGCTTGTCCCGCAGAAGGCCGGTTTCGCCGATCACCTTGCAGGGGGTCTTGTCCGCCAGCGCCACCATGTCCCAGTAGCGGGCGACGTGGTTGGGCAGGACCTCAGCCGTAGTGGGTTCGCCGCGCTTGGCGAGTTCCTCCGCGCTCATCAGCGGCATGGGGGCCACGCCCTCTGGCAGCGCCTCGCCCTTCTTGGTGTCGTAAAGCTTGCCGGTTTCGGCCAGCACAAGCCCGTGATCGGCGGCGTCCTCGATGACCTGCGGGGCCCACATGACGCCTCCGCCAGCATCGTCGCCGCCGAGGATGGCCATGATCATCCCGTAATCGGTGCCGATATTCTCGAACCCGCGGAAAACGCCGGTGGGGATGTTGAAGATGTCGCCCTCTTCCAGCGTCACCTCACCCGCCGTGCCGTAGCGGCCCCAGAAGAAGCGCCAGCGCCCGGAGAGGACGAAGAACGCTTCCGCGGTGCGGTGATCGTGCAGGGAGTTACGGCATTTGGGCGGCTGGCCCGCCGCGCCGATATTGAAGCCGTGGGGGATGGTGATGTGGACGTGCTGGTCGGGGCTTTCGCTGACGCCGCCGCCGATGATGGTGAAGTTCTCCTTCTGGTCGCTGCCGGGGGTGTGGGCGTCGATGAAGGCGGTCTTGCAGGGTTTGAGGTCGCCGTAGCGGACAATCCGGGCTTCCATGTCTTGAGGGGTCATTTTGCTATCCTTTGTGAAACTGCGGGTTGGGTTGGGCTGGTGTCAGCCCGTTCCCGGTGGCCGCAGGTTCAGACGCCTTGCGCGGCGGCTGGCGAGGAAGCCATGGCGGCGCATGAGCGCCAGAGAGGGGCGCAGCCCTGTCATTCGGCACCGCCCGTTTGCAGAAGGATCTGTTTCCAGATCGCGGTTTCATCGAAGAGCGTGTATTCGCGGCGGATGCCGCGTGGGCCAAACTCCGCGTGGCTGATGCCGAGAACGTAGATCTCAGCGCCGCTCGGTTTGCCGAAACAGCCCCAGCCTTCGTGACGCCCATGCAGCGACCAGCGGATCGCGGCGCGGGGCGGCATCAGGGGGTCGTCCCGCCCGATCTGGTGGTCGATGGTGAACTTGGCATCGGGCAGGGCTGCGCGCAGACCCATCCAGAAGCCATCAACCGAGCCCCAAGAATGCCCGGTCACGCCGCCGGGATACTCGGTCTGCACCGCACGGTCGTATTCGCGCGGAATCGCCGCCATGTCGGCGCCCATGATCCGGGTCAGAATGTCGGCATAGCGCTGCCCCCATTCATTGTCATTGCCCCGACCCTTGTAGGGGCCGGGCACGTCATTGGCGGGGCTCAGCGGGCGCACGGCCTTGTCCGGCCCGCCTTCGGACCTGATCAGCGCGCGGGCGTATTTCTTCGGCGTCCAGCCCATCTGGCGGACGATCGCGCCCTGATCGCGGATCAGCCATTCGTCATTGATCTGGTTCGCGATCGCGTGGCAATCGGCGATGATCCGATAGGTCAGCTTGGTGCCCGTGGCCTTGCCATAGACGCCGTCGCACGCATGGGTCGCGGTCGAGAGGATGCGGTGCGAGGACAGCATGCCCTCCTCCGGCGTGCCGGACCAGATCACGTCCTCTCCCAGCAGCTGCCGGTCGGGAAACTCCGCCAGCGTGGCCATGGTCGCGCCGATGACGCCCTGGTTGCCGACCACCACCGAACCGGGGCTGCGCACCACGATATCGGGGGCGTAGTAATCATGCAGCGTGGCAATGCCGCGATCTTCCCAGATCTCCTTGGTGATCCCGAGGATGTAGTCGGGGAAATCGGCGAATTTGGGGGCAAAGCCTTTCATGAGGTCCATCCTTGGGGAATGCGGGCCGAGCCGCGAATGATGAGCGGGCCGTCGATGGCCACCCTGCGGGCGGGCATGTTGGGCGTGTCGATCCGGGCCAGCATGGTGCGCACGGTTTCCTCCACCATCCTGTTGGCGGGCTGGCGCACCGTGGTCAGGTCGTAGCTGGGCCAGGCGGAGATGATGACGTCGTCATAGCCGACGACGGAGACATCCGCGGGGATGCTGAGGCCAAGTTCGAAACGCAGCACATCCATCACCGCGAAGGCCATGTGATCGTTAGAGACGAAGACCGCATCGGGACGATCCTCTGTATCGAAAAGCTGCCGCGCGGCGGCCTGCGCCTGATCGGTGTGGAAATTGCCTTCGGCCCGGGAATGGAGCGTGAGGCCCGCAGCTGCCAGCCCCTCAAGGAACCCATGTTCACGGTCGCGCTGCGTGGAGGCCCCCTCCCATCCCGCGATATGGGCGATCTTGCGATGCCCGCCCGCGACAAGGAACTCGGCCAGCTTGCGCCCGCCCGCCACGTTGTCGGAGGCGACACCGGAGAGCGTTTCGTCATCCTGCAAGCGGTTGAACAGCACCACCGGAACGCCTGCCGCCTCACAGCGCTGCGTCAGGTCCGACGACATGGCGACCGAGGCGAGGATGATGCCATCGACCTGGTAGTCGAGAATCTCATCCATCACGCCGTCAATGTTGTCGGCAGTGTTGGAGGCCATGAAGATCAGGACGTGGTAGCCCTGCGCCTGCAACGCGTTCGACAGCTTCTCCAGCACTTCCGGGTAGAAGTGGTTTTCGAGATAGGCCACCACCAGCCCGATGATGCGCGAGCGCCCGGTGATCATGGCGCGGGCGAGGATGTTGGGGCGGTAGCCCAGTTCGCGCGCCGCGTTGCGGACCTTTTCTGCCGTCTTGGCCGAGACCGACGCGCCGGGGGTAAAGACGCGGCTGACCGCGCTTTGGCTAACGCCCGCGCGTTCTGCGACCTGAAGGGATGTGACTTTCTCTGCCATCAGTCTGCCGTCCACCCCCCGTCCACCATCAGCGCCGAGCCCGTGACAAGCGCCGAGGCGTCGGAGGCCAGGAACACCACCGCACCCATGATATCCTCGACCTCGCCGGGGCGGCCCAGTTTGATCTTTTCCCTGATCCATGCCGCCCGTTCAGGGTTGTCGAAGGTGGATTGCGTCAGCGGCGTCAGGATGAAGGTGGGACAGATCGTATTGACGCGGATCTGGCGCGGCCCCCATTCGATCGCCATCGATTTGGTAAATCCCTCGACCGCGTGCTTGCTTGCGCAATAGACCGCGCGGTCGATGCCCCCCACATGGGCCATCTGGCTGGAAATGTTGATCAGCGATCCGGGGCGTCCGCTGGTGATCAGCCGCTCCGCCACCGCGCGCGTCAGGAAATAGGCCCCGCGCAGATTGAGCCCCATGGCCAGGTCGAAATCGCCCTCTGTCGTGTCAAGCGCCGGGGAATGGCGTGCAACCCCTGCGGAGTTGACCAGCACATCGAAGGGCTCCGCCCGCGCGACGGAGTCCTCGGTTGCTGCCACGTCGGAGACATCGAGCGTCAGCGCCTCGGCGCTCATGCCCTCGGCCTGCATCGCCGCCACCGCCGCGCCGAGCTTGTCTGCGGAGCGCGCTGCCAGAACCACATGCGCGCCCGCCTCGGCCAGTGCCACGGCGGCCGCCAGTCCGATGCCGGAGGATGCGCCCGTGACCAGAGCGCGTTTGCCGTCGAGGCGGAACGAGGGGGTGCGGGGCAGGGTCATGCATCTCTCCAATCCGGTTCGGGGATCGCACCGGGAACGCGGGCCTTGTTGAACTCCCGCATCCGCCCCAGCACATCCACCCCAAGCTGCCGGTAGGCGTCGAGAATGTCCACAAGCACCCAGTTTTCGCGGATTAGACCATCTTCCAGCCGCCAGAAATCGAGGCTGCGCAGCAGGATTTCCGTGTCGGAGGGCGCGATCCCCATCCAGCCGTCGCCCGACAGCGTCAGCCGCATATTGGGCCAGCCGGTTTCGCAGACATAGTCGCCTTCGCCCACCCAGTGGGACATGAGATCGCCCATGGCATCGAGCTTTCGGTCGGGCATGCCGCGCAGGAACGGGCCCTGATGCCAGGTGCGAAAGCCGGAAATCCCGCGCGCGGTGCCGATGCCGGCGGGGCCATACCAGTTCATCTTCGGGTGCCAATAGCGGTCGAGTTGCATGATCTCGGGGTTCGGGTCGCCGGGGAATTTGCACAGGTCCGTCAACATGGCGATGACGTGATCCATGGCCGCCCGCCCGTCGCCTGCGACAGTCAGCCCATCACCCGACATCGGCGCAGGGGTGCAGAGGAAGGCCCCAAGCTGCGGTGCCATGGGCCAGGCCCCTGCCTGCATCATCAATTCGGGAATGTCCCAGATCGCCTGCATCTCGGTGATCTTGCCGTCTTCGATCCGGAAGAACTCGTGATAACGCATATGGGCCAGGTGGCCCGTCGGCGGAATGCCAAGGAAGGGCGCGCGGAACGTGCCCATGTAATTGCCCATGCAACCCACCCAGTCCTGCCCTTCCGGCGTGGTGCCTGCCATGACGATCATGTCGCGGCGTTCGAGATCGGGCATGGCGGCTAAGAGCGGCGCATAGGCGGTATCGAAAAGCGCTGCGCCGCCCTGCACATCTCCGAACGGGTGGCAGAGATTGACCGCCACAGTCGGAGCGATGTCCGCCAGCGCCCGCCGTACCGGACCTTCCGCAAAATCGGCCATCGCCGCCCGAAGCGGGGCAATGGCTGCCTTCAATTCCTCCTGTTTCGTCATGCTCTTCTTCTTTGTCAAAGTAACCCGGGGGGTGCGGGGGGTTGGCCCCCCGCTGCGCCATCCATGCCACTCATTCCGCCGCCTCGCGATGGGGCGCGCCCTCGCCATAAGGGACGTTCAGCCCGCCATAGCGGCGCACGCGGATGTTGCATTGCTCGGCATGCCCGACGAAGCCCTCCAGCATGCACAGGCGGCTGCCGTATTCCCCGATCATGGTCGCTGCCTCGTCGGTCAGCACCTTCTGGTAGCTGTGGGTTTTCAGGAACTTGCCGACCCAGAGCCCACCGGTATAGCGCCCGGCCTTCTTGGTGGGCAGCGTATGGTTGGTGCCGATCACCTTGTCGCCATTGGCCACATTGGTGCGTGCCCCGAGGAAGAGCGCGCCATAGCAGGTCATGTTCTCCAGGAACCAGTCGTCGCGGTCGGTCATCACCTGCACATGTTCGCTGGCAATGTCATCGGCCACGGCCAGCATCTCGTCGTAGCTCTCGCACAGGATCACCTCGCCATACTCCTCCCAGCTGACACGCGCGGTGTCTGCCGTGGGCAGGATGGTCAGGATGCGGTCGATCTCGGACAGGGTGTCCTCGGCCAGCTTGCGGGAATTGGTGACGAGAACGGCGGGGGAGTTATAGCCGTGTTCGGCCTGACCGAGGAGGTCGGTCGCGCAAAGTTCGCCGTCCACGGTGTCATCGGCGATCACCATGGTCTCGGTCGGGCCTGCGAAAAGGTCGATGCCGACGCGCCCGAATAGCTGGCGCTTGGCCTCGGCCACGAAGGCGTTGCCGGGTCCGACCAGCATGTGCACCGGCTCGATCGTCTCGGTGCCGATGGCCATGGCGCCCACGGCCTGAATCCCACCCAGAACGTAAATCTCATGCGCGCCGCCCAGATGCATGGCGGCGATGACGGCGGGGTTGGGTTTGCCCTGCCACGGGGGCGTGCAGGCCACGATGCGGGGCACGCCGGCGACCGATGCCGTCGCCACCGACATATGGGCCGAGGCCACCATCGGGAACTTGCCGCCGGGTACGTAGCAGCCCACGGACTGCACGGGGATGTTCTTGTGGCCCAGGATGACGCCGGGCAGGGTTTCCACCTCAATATCGAGCATCGAGTCCCGCTGCGCCTGCGCGAAGGCCACCACCTGCGCTTGCGCGAACTTGATATCGGCCAGTTCACGGTCGGACAGCTCGGCCATCAGCGCCTCGATGTCGGCCTCGGAAAGGCGGTAGCTCTTGGGCGAGTAACCGTCGAATTTCTCGCTGAGCTCCCGCACCGCCGCATCGCCGCGCGCCTCGATATCAGCCAGCGTCGCCTCGACCACGGCACGGGTCTTGGCATCATCCTCGGCCCGCTCATCCGCCGGTTTGCCACGCTTCAGATACTCAATCGTCATTGTCTCGTCCTTGGTTGTCGGTCAGGACGGGCCGAAGGCGCCGCCCGATAGGTGTCAGGCCGCGTTGGCCCTGATTTCGGCAAAGAGGTCGTAGCCCAGCTGCATCAGCACATGCGGAATATCCAGCATGCACCAGTTCTCGATGATCTTGCCGTTCTCGACCCGCCACCAATCGCAATCGCGCATGAAGATGCGTTTGCCGGTTGGAGCAAGGCCCAGAAAGTCACCCACATGCACGCCGGTGATCATCGGCCAGCCGCTCAGGAAGGCGTAGTCACCGTCGCCTGCCTTGCAATTGGCGCCGACACCAGTGATGCCAACTTCCTTGCCATCGCCCCAGCCCTCGAAAGTCAGTTCAAAGGGGCGCTGAAACGCGGCAAAGCCCTCCACCGTGGAATAGGAGCCCAATCCGCCGGGGCCGTACCAGACCATGCGGTCATCCCAATACGGCCGCCAGGCTTCATCATCGGTTGTCAGCTGCTTCAGCATTGCCTCAACCAAATCTGCGGAGGCCCGGGAAGCAGTCGGATCGGACTTGCCTGCGATGAGTCCGTCATGGGTGGCCGGACCAGGCACAACGCCTTCATATCCCCGACTTGCGGCAAGCGGCCAAAGCCCAAGCGCGATGATCAGTTCGGCAAAGCCCAGATAGACATGGCTTTCGACGATCTTGCCGTCTTCCATCCGGTGGAACTCACCAAATCGCAGAAACGCCTGCTTGCCGCTGGCGGGAATGCCGCAAAGCGATTTCGAGAAATGGCCATAGAAATAGCCTGTTGAGGTGACCCATTCCGTACCCAGATACTCGCCGCCGATCACCACGTAGTTCTGGCGTGTGCAGCCTTGGAAGGCGTCCATGATTGGCGCGATGATATCGGTGTAGTAACCGGTTCCGTCCGCCCCCTCATTGATCGGGTGGCTGGCGTTGACCTTGGCAGCGATGTCGAAATGCTCCGACACGGCTTTCCTGATCGCTCCGGCTTCCCGGGCCTCGAAACTTTCGAGGAACTTCAGATAGAGTCCCTTGTTCCGGGCCGATTGCGCCGTGGCGATGCCCATGGGAGGCCGGGTGTTACGTGCGCTCATGGTCCCTCCCAGCCGTTCGCCCGGCCTGATCCATGACCCCTCTCATCCCTTCACCGCCCCGGCGGTCAGGCCGCTGACGATCTGGCGCTGGAAGAACATCACCAGGATGAAGAGCGGCGCGGTGGCCGAGACAACGGCGGCGACCGCGAACATCACGTTGCCCTCGGTATAGGTCGTGCCCAGGAAGGCGGCGATTTCCGGCACCATGGTGCGGTTCGATTCCGACAGCAGCATCGAGGTCACGGCGAAGTCGTTATAGGCCAAAAGGAAGCTGAACAGACCGGTGGTGATCACGCCCGGCCACATGACCGGCACGATGACCAGCCGGAAGGCCTGGAACTGGGTGCAGCCATCGACCTTGGCGCTTTCGTCCAGCTCCTTGGGGATGTTCTGAAAGAACGAATGCAGCATCCACAGGGTGAAGGGCTGGTTGATCGCCACAAGAACAATGATCGTTGTGGGCAGGATGCCCCACAGGTTCCACTCGAAGAAGGGCAGCATATAGCCCGCGACCAGCGTCACCGGCGGCATGGCGCGGAAGATGAGCGCGATGATCAGCAGCCAGAACGTATAGCGGAACGAAGACCGCGACAGGGCATATCCGCCAAGCGTTCCAAGCGTCAGCGAGGTGCAAACCACGAAGAAACACACGATGAAGGTGTTGATGACGGCGCGCCAGAATTCCTCGGTCACCCAGGCCCCTTCATAGCCCGCCCCGGTAAAGGGGCTGCCATGGGTCCGCTCGGTGTTGAATCCGGTCAGCGCGTTGGTCCAGTCGGCAATCGAGAAGAAATCAAGTTCGACCTTGAACGATCCCCAGAGGGTCCAAAGAAAGGGGAAGGCCGCAAGGATCAGCCAGAAGATGATGAATCCCTTGGTGGCGATGCGCAGCGGCAGGGGCGCGCGGAGAGCATTCGAAGCCATTACATTTTCCCCTTGAAGTCGCGCCAGGTGCGCACCAGCACGGGCGAGAGCAGGATTGCCACGCCGATGATGGTCATGACGGAGGTGGCCGCCGCGGAAGAGAGCTGCCGGGTTTCGCCGCCAAGGTCATTGAGGATGAACCAGCTTAGCGATTGCGCATGGGCGGCGGCGTTGAAGCCGATGATCGGTTCCAGCACCCGGAAATTGTCCATCAGCTGAATCAGCGCCACGAAGGTCACCAGCGGCATCAGATGCGGCACCACAATGTAGCGGACCTGCTGCCAGCGGCTGGCCCCGTCGATCTGTGCCGCTTCGATCTGATCCTCGGGCATGGTTTGCAGCCCGGCATAGAAGACGACGAAGGCAAAGGGCGCGGAATGCCAGACGCCATAGACGATCAGCGCGATCCACATCATCGGGGTCGAGGCCTTGACCGACAGGTCGGGGTCATTGACGAGCCAGCTGATGAAATTGCCCAGAACGCCCCGGTTGTCGATCATCCAGAACATGATCAGCGAGCCCACAAGCGGGGTCACGATCATCGGCAGGAGGGAAAAGAAGATGACGATGCCCTTGAGCCTCTGGGTCAGGGTGTTGACCGCCAGCGCGATCATAAGCCCGAGGATGATCAGAAGCGGCGTGACAGTGAACGTATAGGTCAGGGTAAAGCCCATGGCGCGGTAGAAAGGCAGGTCGCCCAATTCGTCAAAGAACGCACCCATAGTTTCGGCGCTGCGCCAGGCTTCCGCCACTTCGGTCGTGGCCAGATGCCCGCGGTTCAGGTAGATATCCAGCCCGACGAACCGGCCCAGAGGGCGTTCCGCCCGCAATTCGCGCGTGGCGACCTGGTCAATCGTGGTCTCTTCCACACAGCTGAAGGGGGTGCAGGTTTCCACGGTCACCAGAACCGGCTCCAGCGGGGCGAAGACCGACTGCATCACCACCGACACGATGGGGGCGGCGATGAACAGCAGCATCGCAAGGCCCGTCGGCAGAAAGAACCAGAAGAAGGTGCGATGTTTCATGGCGCTCGGCTACTCGGTCTGAGAAAGGCAGGGCGGAGGAGTATCTCCGCCCCGCGAGGGAGGACGGATTACTGGAGGTAACCCTGTTCCTGGGCCGCCGCGATATAGGCGGCTTCCACGTCGGCCAGCGCCTGTTCCGCGCTTTCATTGCCTTGCATGAAGTCGGACAGTTCCGCGCCAAGCGCGGTGTGCATCAGACCCATGAAGGGCAGCATCGGATAGGGCACGGTGCCCATTTCCGCGGCGGCAAAGACGCCCACGGCGGCCGGGGTCGGCTCGTATCCGGGGATCAGCCACACGGCCTGGGTGCGCACCTCTTCATCCTCCATCAGCGCCGGGCGGATGCCGTTCATCATGGCGATGAAGGTGGCCTCTGCCTCTTCATCCGAGATGTTGGAGGCCACGGTCCAGCCATCCCACCACAGGGTGGAGGCCGGAATATCACCACCACCCACGGTCATCGGACCGGCAATGGCGAAGCCATCCACCACCTCTTGCGGCACGCCATCGGCGGTGACCAGCGTCGCGGCGCGGCTGCCCCACATGTTCATCAGCGCGACGTTACCGGCGCGGAATTCCGCGTTGGTGGCGTTGGAATCGTGGGTCAGGAAGTCGGGGTTCATGTATTCCGACAGGGCCAGCATCATTTCCAGAGCCTGAACGCCTGCTTCCGAGTTCACGTTCGGCGCGGCGCTGCCGGGCTCAAAATGCTGCCCGCCAAAGCCCAGGAACATGTTGTTGAACTCCTGCGCCAGGTTCCAGCCTGCGGCATAGGCACCACCCACGGGATATTCCATGATGCCCGCAGCACGGATCGCCTCGGCAGCGGCCAGCATTTCCTCGTATGTGGTCGGCGGCTCCAGCCCGACCTGTTCCAGCACATCGGCGCGATAGACCAGATGCTGTGCGTTCGCCATGAAGGCCACGGCCATGACCTCGCCGCCGATGGTGATCAGCTGGTTGCGGTTCAGACCCTCGCCATGCGCCTCGACGAGATCACCCAGTGGGCGGATCACGTCGGCATTCATCAGCGCCACGATGGAGGAGTTCGCAATAATGGCCGAGGTGTATTCGGCAGGGTTGCCCTGCATGCCCGGCACGTTGATTTCCTGGTGGTCTGCGGTCAAGTTCGTGGACACCTCGGCGCCAGAACATTCCTGCGCGCCCGCGCCGACCGTCTGGATCGCGGGGAATTCATTGCCGACGATGGAAACCCGCGCACCGATGGTGCAGCCATGGCCATCCGCCAGCACGGTTGTCGAGGCAAGCAGGGTTACAGCCCCTGCGGTCGTGAGTGTTCTGAGAAACATGGAGATCCTCCCGTTGGTGTTGTCTCGGATGCATCTTGCAAGCCTGCACCCCTGTTGGCCCGGCACCCTGTGGTGCCGGGAATGGATGGGGATTAGTCCCCGATACGTGCCCCTGTTTTCGCGTCGAACAGGTGGCAATGCTCTGCCGGTATCCGGATCGAAACGGTGTCCCCGATTTCGGCCCGAAAGGTTTTGTCGGCCTTGGCGCTGACCAGCGCGCCGCCGATGCGAAGGCTGACCATCGTGGCCTCGCCCAACAGTTCCAGCGTGTAGATCGGCCCGGTGATCTGGCCGCCCTCGTCCACGACGGTGGCGTCCTCGGCCCGGAAGCCAAGCGTCACGGCCCCGTCGGGAACGTTCAGCCCGTCCACACGCGTGTTGGGGGCCGTAAAACTGCCCCCGGTCACCTCGCCATCCACAAGGTTCATCGCCGGATTGCCGATGAAGCTGGCGACGAAAGTGTTGGCGGGCCGGTCATAGATTTCCGTGGGCGAGCCCACCTGCTGCACCACGCCATGGTTCATCACCACAACCCGATCGGCCAGCGTCATCGCCTCGATCTGGTCATGGGTCACATAGACGGTGGTGACGTTCAGCTCGTGGCTGAGATTCTTGATCTGCGCCCGCGTCGAGACCCGCAGCTTGGCGTCGAGATTGGACAGCGGCTCATCCATCAAAAAGACCTTGGGCTTGCGCACGATGGCGCGGGCCAGAGCCACACGCTGCCGCTGACCACCCGACAGGGCCGCAGGCTTGCGATGCAGGAAATCCGTCAGTTCCACCATCTCGGCGGCGCGTTTCACCCGTTCGTCATGCGTGGCCGGGTCGATCTTGCGAACCTTCAGCGGGAAGCGGATGTTCTCGTAGACATTCATGTTGGGGTAGAGCCCGTAGCTCTGGAACACCATGGCAATGTCGCGGTCCTTGGGTTCCAGGTCATTGACCACCCGGTCCCCGATCACGATCTCGCCCTCGCTCGGGTCTTCCAGCCCCGCGATCATCCGCATGGTCGTGGTCTTGCCACACCCCGAGGGTCCAAGCAGGACCAGGAACTCCTCATCCGCAATGGTCAGATCGAAATTGTCGACACCGACGAAATTGCCCCATCGCTTAGAGATGTTGCGCAGCTGAATTTCGGCCATCGGGCTCCCCGCAGGTACTTTTGCATACGTTTGCAACAAGGCTAGACAAGACTGCGGCAAGTTGGCAAGGCATTTTTGCAAACGTATGCAATTTTCCTCTGGCAACACCGTGCGGACTGGCCCAGACTGCAAGGCAAATGCTTGAAAAACAGGCGGAGAAAATGATGACCTTCCAACAGGAAAAAGACCTGGTCCGCAGCTTCTACACGGCGCTCGATGCGGCGGGCCCTGACGAATCGTCCGCCGTTCTTGCACGGTTCTGCGGGCCTGACCTGATCTGGCGCGGGATGCATCCCTTCGACATTCTGACCGGACCCGGTCAGGTGGCGGACCGGTTCTGGTCGCCGCTGAAGACGTCGCTGACCCGGTTGCAGCAGCGCATGGACGTGTTCATGGCCGGGCAGAATTCCCTGACGGATGACGGTGCGGTCTGGGTCTCCTCAATGGGTCACCTGATGGGGCTGTTCGATGCGCCCTGGCTTGGCATCCCCCCAACCCGCAAGATCGCCATGCTGCGCTATGCGGCGTTTCACCGGGTGGAAAACGGCAAGATCGCGGAAACCGCCATGTTCTTCGACATCCCGGCGCTGATGATGCAGGCAGGGCTACAGCCCTTCCCGGCCCAGACCGGCGCGCAGCTTGTGCAACCCGGCCCCCTGCCCCATGACGCGCTGATGTTCGACCCGCAACCACCCGAGGATGGCGCGAAAACGCTGGCCACGATCAACGCGATGATTTCCGATCTGGGACAATGGCAATCCGGCCTGCCGCTGGAGGAGGAACTGGCGCGCACATGGGACGATGACATGATCTGGTGGGGCCCCGCCGGGATCGGTGCGACCTACACGATCGAACGCTACGCCAAACAGCATTCCGGCCCCTTCCGGGCAGGGTTCGCGGACCGCAGCGGCACCGGCCATATCTGTCGCTTCGCCGAAGGCCACTATGGCGGCTTCTTTGGCTGGCCCAATTTCACCGCCCGGCCCACGGGCGGGTTCATGGGCATGCCGGCCACCGGAAAGTCGGGCGAATTCCGGGTGGTCGATATCTACCGCCGCCAGGGCGACAAACTGGCCGAGAACTGGGTGTTTATCGACCTGCTGCATTTCTGGAAGACGCAAGGGCTGGACGTTCTGGGGCGGACCGTGGGACTCTGACGCCCCTTGCAACGATGCCCTTGGGAAAGGGGAACAAGGACCGCATGCGGCATGTCATGAACCGGCGGCCCCGGTGGTTCAAAAAAGCACCTTCCCGGCCGCACCGACCTGCCCTTTCATCTTGGCCAAAATACCTCCGCCGGAGGCGTCCCTCCCCAGCCACCGGCACTGCCGCCCGACCCGGCGCGACTCCGCCGCCGCCCATTCGTGGCAACGCGGCCCGAGGAGGGCGCCAGAGGCGCCTGACGAGGGGCGCTCCCCGGTCGACGCCGACAGGCGGCGAAACCGCGTTTTGTCTGCACAGGGGGTGTACGGGGGGTGCACAGGGGGTGTACGCAGGGCACCCCCCTGTCTTTCGGCCTCAGCCTGCTAGCTTGCCGTCCAGCGCGTCGCGGATCAGCTGCTTGCTTTCCTCGATCCCGTAAAGCGCAATGAAGCCACCGAAACGGGGCCCCTGCGAGGCGCCAAGGCAAACCTCGTAAAGCGCCTTGAACCAGTCGCGCAGCGGCTCGAATCCGTGGGTCTTGCCGATGGCGAAGACGATGGATTGCAGGAATTCGTCATCGGTCCAATCAACCTCCGGCAACGGATCGTCCCTGCCTGCCTCAGCGTTCTTTCTGGCAATGACATCAAGGGCTTTGTCGGCATCCCCAAGGCAGACCAGCAGCTCCTCCATCGCGGCCTTTTCCTTGTCATCGGCAAGGCGGAAGGCCCGCGTCGGCTTCACGAAATCATTGTAATAGCGGATCGCGAAACCGGCGGCCTGATCGAGGTCCGGATTGGCCTCGGGGCTCGCCTCCGGCGCATAGCGCTGGATAAAGCCCCAGAGCTTCTCCTTCTCTTCCGCGCCAGACACGCTGGCAAGGTTCAGCAGCATCGCGAACGGCACCACCATGGTGCTGACCGGCACCTCGCCCGCGTGAATGTGATAGACCGGATTCGCCAGTTTTTGATCAGCGTTTTGAGTATGATAGGCGTTCAGCTGCTGGTGATACTCATCCACCGCCTTGGGGATCACGTCGAAGTAAAGCCGCTTCGCGGTCTTGGGTTTGAGATACATGAAGTAGCTCAGCGATTCCGTCGACGCATAGGTCAACCATTCATCAATGGAAATCCCGTTGCCCGAGGATTTGGAGATCTTCTGCCCCTGGTCGTCGAGGAACAGCTCATAAGTGAAATGCTCCGGCGCGGGTTCGCCCAGGATCCGGCAGATCGCGTCATAGATCGGCGTGTTGGTGGAATGGTCCTTGCCATACATCTCGAAATCCACGCCAAGCGCCGCCCAACGGGCGCCGAAATCGGGCTTCCATTGCAGCTTCACATTGCCACCGGTGACGGGCAGCGTCCATTCGCGGCCATCCTCGTCGTCAAAGGTGATCGTGCCATTCTCCGCGTCCACATGTTTCATCGGCACATACAGCACCCGCCCGGATTCGGGGTGGATCGGCAGGAAGATGGAATAGGTCTGACGCCGTTCTTCGCGCAGGCTTTTCAGCATCACCTTCATCAGCGCGTCATAGCGTTCCGCCGCGCGCAGCAGGATCGTGTCAAACTGGCCTGTGCGATAGAATTCGGTAGCCGAGTAGAATTCATACTCGAACCCGAAGGTATCGAGGAACCGGCGCAGCATCGCGTTGTTGTGGTGGCCAAAGCTTTCATGTGTGCCGAACGGATCAGGCACCGAGGTCAGCGGCTTTTGCAGATGCTCTTTCAGCATCTCCTGATCGGGCACGTTCCCCGGCACCTTCCGCATCCCGTCCAGATCGTCGGAAAAGCAAATCAGCTTGGTGGGGATGTCTGAAATCACCTCGAAGGCCTTGCGGATCATCGTGGTGCGCAGCACTTCACCAAAGGTCCCGATATGCGGCAGCCCCGACGGCCCATAGCCGGTTTCGAACAGCACATAGCCCTTTTCCGGCGGCGACTTTTCATAGCGTTTGAGCACCCGGCGCGCTTCTTCGAAGGGCCATGCTTTCGAGCTCATTGCAACGTCGCGCAGATCAGACATTTCATTCTCCAGAACGGGCGGGGGGCGCACCATGCGCCGAAACCCGCCGCTTCCTAGGGCGGGCGGGGCGCGGGGTCAACATTCAGCCCCCTTGAATCGCGGCTTCTGCGACGATCCAATCATGAATTCCGGTGACTTCCGCGCTGGCGGCCAGCCCGTCGCGGCGGGTGATGAAATAGCCCCGCACCGACCGCGCAGACGGCCCGTCGAGCCGCACCATCGCGCCGGTGTTCAGGAAACTGTCCAACAGGCCCGACCAGCACAGACAGACCCCCTGCCCCGCCAGGGCCGCGTTGACCAGCATCGCGTAGGAGTTGAAATCGAGCTGTCGCACGCCACCGGGCATTCTTTCGCCCGCCGCTTCGAACCAGCTTGGCCAGTCGTGCCAGTGCTGGCGGGCGGATTCCATCGTCAGCAGGGTCAGTTTTGCCAGATCGGGCGGGCTGTCGTGTCGGGCCAGATAGTGGGGACTTGCGACCGGAAAGACCTCGTCTCCCAGAATCCGGCGGGCCAGAGGTTCCGCCTCGCTTGCCAGCCCATAGCGGATCGAAACATCGCCCGGCCGATCAGGATCACCATACTCCTGGCTCATGATCCTGATTGTGAGCTCCGGAAAGGCCGCCTCCAGTGCCGCCAGTTTCGGGATCAGCCAAAATCCGACGAAACCGGACGGTCCCGTCACCGTCACCACCCGCTTGGCATTGCCCCGCCGGATGGTTTCGGCGGCGGCTTCGATCTGGCCGAATCCTGTTCGCAGGGCCCGCATCATCTCTCGCCCCTGTTGGGTCAAACGCGCGGGCTTGTGGCTGCGGTCGAACAGGCGGCAACCCAGATCCTGCTCCAGCACGGCGATCCTGCGCGACACGGCGGGCTGAGACACGTTCAGCTCCCGCGCGGCGCCGGTCAGCGTACCGTGGCGCACCGCAGCGTAGAAAGCCGTCAGGCCGGAAAACGGGGGAAGGCGTGATGACATTATAATCTCAACGTATGTTTCTGATCATCTTTAGCGCATTGCGCAGCAACCGGACAATCCGCAATCTGCGCCCATCACACGGGCTAAGAAGGACACCCCCGATGACCCAGTTCGCCAGCGCGGCCGCCGCCCCCCTGACCGAAAGCGAAGAGGCCTTCGTCGCCCATGCCCCCGCCGATAACAGCCCCTATCCGCCCTCTTGCGAGGCCTTTTCGATCCATGCGGATGACGTGGTGCAAGAGGGCGGCGATCCCACTTACGGCACCGTCACCTGGCGCACGCTGATCAACGGCACCCCCGATGTGCCGCGCGAATTTGTTCTGGGCATCGCAGAGTTCGGCCCCCATGGCACCTTGCTGCCGCACCGCCACGATCCGGCGGAGTTCTATCTTGGCATCGACGGTTCGGGCGTCGTGACCATCGAGGGTGTTCCGCATGTCATCGCCGCAGGCGTGGCGATTTATGTGCCTGCAGGCGCGGAACACGGCGTGGTCGCGGGCCCCGAGGGCCTGCGCTTCACCTACGGATTCGCCGAAGGCAGCTTCGAATCCGTTCAGTATCGTTTCAGCGCCGCGAGCGCCTGAGCGAGACACGCCGCCGCGCTTTCGCATTCCCTTGGCGCGGCGGCGTCACGTCCCCTTGCCCCCATGCGCGGCTGACCCTAGTCTCTGGCCGGTATCCGCATTGGAAGGCAAAGACCCGTGACCGAACAGCCCCCCCTTTCCCCGCAGGACGCGCTTGTCGCGCTGATGATCGCCGTTTCGGTATCGGATGAGAACATCCGCACATCGGAACTGGTCACGATTGAACGCATCGTTGATCATCTGCCGGTATTCGCCGAATTCGACGCCGATCGGCTTGGGGTGATTGCGCGGATCGTGTTTGACCTGATGGAAGAGGAAGACGGGCTCGATGCGCTGTTCGGACTGATCACCGATGCGCTGCCTGAACGCCTGTTCGAAACCGCCTATGCGCTGGCCTGTGACGTGGCTGCCGCGGATGGGCTGCTGCGCCAGACGGAATTGCAGATGCTGCAGGAAATCCGCTATCAGCTGAACATCGACCGCCTGCACGGCGCCGCGATTGAACGCGGTGCACGGGCGCGGCACATGACGGTCTGATCCGGTCGGCTAGTCGTTTTCCACGTCTTGCGTCACGGTCATGGGGGCGACCGGGTTGCCCGGTGCCACCGAGGATTCGGCCACCGGATGAGGGCTGAGCGTCGTGCGTGAGGAACGAAGCTCGCGATACCCCAGGTAAAGCCCGCTGGCGATGATCAGCGCCATGCCCGTCAGCGTTGCGGCACCGGGCACTTCCCCCCAAAGCAGGTAGGCCATCACCGACGCGATTGGCAGGTAGATGTAGTCGAAGGGCGCCACAAGGCTGGCCGAGGTGACCATATAGGCGTGGGTCAGCAGGAAATACCCGATCAGCCCAACCGCCCCCATCAGCCCGAGCCGTCCCAGTTCCCAGCCCGACGGGAGGACCCAGGTGAACTGCAAATGGGTGTGTTCCACCGGGATCGGCACCAACTGGTTGGTCAGCCAGCCCACGGGAATGATCAGCAGGCCCGAAAAGACCAGCGTATAAAGCGCCGTGGTCAGGGTGGTTTCCCGGTCGCCGATCCGGCGGGCGAGGATCTGGGCAATGGCGTAGAACAGCGCGCAGGTCAGCGGCATCAGGGCGATCCAGCTAAAGGCGTCTCCCGTCGGGTTCATCGCGATCAGGACGCCAATGAACCCCACGATCAGCGCGCCCGTCCGGTGCGGGCCGATGGTCTCCCCCAACCACACTGCTGCCAGAACGGCTATGATCAGGGGGGCCGAGAAGAACAGGGTAGACACTTCGGCCAGCCCCATAAAGGGAAACGCGCCATAGAAGGCGGCAAAGCCGGTAGCCAGCAGGAAGGCGCGCAAGAGATGCAGCCGCCAGAGCGGCGTGAACAACCGGTGCGCGCCCCTCAACCACAGGATCATCGGCACCATCACCAACACCGCCATGACCCCGCGTGTGACGATTAACTGCCAGACGCTGTAATCCTGCAGCAGCGATTTCATCATCCCGTCCATCGCAACGAAGAAGAACATCCCCAGCACAACGCTGGAAATGCCTTCGATCGCGCGCGGAGCAGCGACCCCGGTTGCTGGCTGTGTGGCGTCTGACACGCGGATTATCCAATCTTTCTTAGCAGTCGTCCGGCCACAAATCCCGGCGCGAACGCATGTCAATTCAACGTCGGAAAACGTCCTATGTCGCGCCTGTTTGCGACCAGGCGTCAGGCCCGGTCATGCACCAGTGCCCATCTCCGGATCAGCTCCTGCTGCAAGCGTTTGGCGCGGCTGTTGTAGCTGCGGGCCCCGGGCGGGCGTTCTTCCTGTGACGGATCGAAAGTGGTGCGCCGGGGCAGATCGCCGCAAAAGACGGCAAAGGCCAGATCACGGCCAGATGGCGCCCGAACGAAGCCCGCAAGGGTCGAAACGAAGTAGAGCGTCCCGGTCTTGGCCACAACCTGCACCGGGTGATCGGGAATAGGAGCGCCCTGATCGTCGAGGATCGGAATATCCCTCATCAGCCGGCGCAGACCGCCATTCGGCCCGGTGCCCACCAGAGCGCGCACCATTTCGCGGGTGCTGATCCGGCTGTCTTCGCTCAACCCCGAATGATCGAGCAAATTCTGGCGCCGGACGCCGAACCGGTCCTGCATCCAGAGGCCCATTTCAGCGGCGGACTGTTCCAGCCCTTGCGGTTGAACCCCACCTGCCTGCGAGGCCATCAGGCCCGCAACTTCTGCCGTCAGGTTGGTGGACCACCGCATCATGCCGCGCAGGATGTCTTCCAGCGGCTCCGATACATGTTCGGCCATGACAAGCGCGCCCTCGGGCGGGGCCTCACCCGGTTCTGCCGTTTCCAGCACAATGCCGCGCGACCGGGCCAGCACCTGGAACACCTCGGCGGCGTAAAGATGCGGGCGGCGGACAGGCAGCCAGCGCGCGCCGTTCTGGCCAAGCGCACCACGCGCGACGCTCCATTCCTCGCGGTCTCCCGTGGCCTCGTATTCATAGACTGGCGCACCCCGATCCACGACCTGCATCCGCGCAACCGAGACCGGCGGGCGCACCGATTCCGACCGGGCATCCATGGAAATGGAATAGCCCTCGGCCCCGCGCTGCCATTCGAAATGCACCCGGTTGAAGTTCAGATTCAGCCCTGAAATGGCGGGGTTGTAGCCCACGTGACCTGGCTGATCGGGGTCGATGGCGGTCACATGGGGAATCGCGCCAGAGGCCACGCGGAACGCCCCCGTCACCTCGCGCAGTCCGGCATCGGCCAGATCGCGCGCCATGGCATTGAGCGCATCGGTATCGAGCAGCGGATCGGCCCCGCCAACCAGCCACAAATCACCCTCCAACCGCCCGTTCGACAGGGTGCCATCGGCAATCAGCCGCGTGCGGAACCGATAGCCGGGGCCAAGCCGGTCCAGCGCATAGGCGGCTGTCATCGCCTTTGTGACCGAGGCGGGCGGCAGACCCAGAAGCGGGCTCACCGCCTCCAGCACTTCGCCGGTATTGGCATCGGCCACAACGCAGGACACCGCCCCCCCCAGATCGGCCCGTGCGATCAGGTCTGCGGCGCTTGGCAGGGTGCGCAACTCGAACCCGTCGGGGCGAGGCAGCGGAATGCGGGATACCTCGGGCGGCAAGGCGAACGCGCCCTGCGCAAGGCTGGCGAAGGTGCCTGCCAGAAATGCGCGTCTCGAAACCATAATGCTCAAATGCTCTTATCCGTCCGGCGCCTACTAAACCGCAGGCAGGCCCGTCACTCAAGCCTTTCGGTGGTCGGAAATTGCCCCTATCACGCGAACATGACCCAACCGCTGCTCCGCGCCTTGCCGCTCATGATCATGGCCATGTTCCTGATCCCGCTCGGCGATAGCGCCGGACGGCTGCTTGGGGCGTTTCATGGGGTAAACCCGTTGTTCACCGCCTGGAGCCGCTTTGCCCTCGGCTTTCTGCTGTTGGCCCCCTTCGCCCTGTCGCGCCCTGCCCTTTTGCTGCTGACGGACTGGCGCATATGGCTGAGGGCCGCTTTCCTGATCGGCGGGATCAGCAGCATTCTGACCGCGTTGAGGACCGAGCCAATCGCGGATGTCTTCGGCGTCTTCTTCATCGGCCCGATCCAGAGCTATTTCCTGTCCGCGCTGTTCCTACGCGAGCAGATCACCCTGGTCCGAACCGCGCTGTTTCTGGCCGGGTTTTATGGTGTGGTCATGGTCGTCGACCCCAGATTTGGCCTGTCACCGGGCATCGGTTTTGCCCTGCTTGCGGGGTGCTTTTACGGGGCCTACCTGACCGCGTCACGCTGGCTGACAGATGCCGGGCGTCCGCGCCAGATACTGATCACCCAACTGCTGATCGGGGCCGTGGTGCTGCTGCCGGTCGGGCTATTCCACTGGCCTTCTATGTCCGGTGAGATTGCCGCCTTTACCACCGTTTCTGCCCTCGGGTCGGCGCTTGGCAACCTGCTTTTGATCGTGGCGCTTGGCATGGCGCCTGCATCGCGTCTGGCCCCGTTCGTCTATATCCAGCTGGTCGCCGCAACGCTTTGGGGCCTGCTCATTTTCGCGGAAGTCCCGCAGGAGCGCGCCCTTCAGGGCATTGCCCTGATCCTGGCGTCGGGGCTTGCCACCCTGTTTCTGCGGGAACGGCGCTAGCGCGTCCAGTCGCCGCGCGCGCGGATCTCGGTCGATGAGATATCGACCATCGGCACATTGAGGAAACACCAGGCCGGCGTGTCGCGATGCGCAAGCCCCATGGCCCCGGCGGCGGGCACCTTGAACCGGCGATAGATCTGCGCGGCCTTGGCGGTGCGGGCGGAAATCCGTTGACCGGGCCGGGCCAGAACGCCCACGGGGATGTTCTGCATGATCCAGTCCCATCTTTGCCAGCGATGCAGGCTGGCCAGATTGTCCGCCCCCATCAGCCAGACGAACCGTACCCCTGGGTAGAGCGCAAACAGCCCCTCCAGCGTTTCGGCGGTGTAGCGTGTGCCCAGATGCGCCTCGATATCCGTGGCCTCGATACGCGGATGCCGTATGAGCGCCCGCGCTGCCGCCATGCGCCGTTCCAGCGGCGCGGGTCCTTCCGATTTCAGCGGGTTGCCTGGGCTGACCAGCCACCAGACACGGTCCAGCCCGAAGCGTTTCAGCGCCTCTCGGCTCACATGCACATGGCCTTCATGGGGGGGATCGAACGATCCTCCGAACAGGCCCACGGTCATGCCGGGGCGGACATATGGCAATCCCGCGCGCATGACCGCCTTTGTTGCGGCCCGCGCGCCCGCTGTCCAGAGGTCAGATGTTGACACGCCCGTATTCCTGCCTTTCCCTGCCCGGTGAAGGAGCCAGCCCATGTCCACATTCGACAGCAAACACGCCGCCGATCTGCACCGCCATATCCATTCGCATCTGCCAAGCGACCCGGCGCTGCGGGTGAAGGCGCTGGAGAGCCTTGCCGTGGAAAAGGGGCTGATCGCGTCCGAAACCGTCGACGCCTGGGTCGAGGCCTATTCGGAACATATCGGTCCGATGCGCGGGGCGAAGGTGGTGGCGCGGGCCTGGGTCGATGCAGATTTCAAGGCGCGCCTGCTTGCGGACGCCACCGAAGCGATCAAGGAATTCGGGTTTGAGGGCAATGCCACCGGCCACCTTAAGGCGGTCGAGAATACCGACGCGCAACACAACATGGTCGTTTGCACGCTCTGCTCCTGTTACCCGTTCTCGATCCTCGGCATGTCGCCTGCCTGGTACAAATCCGCAGCCTACCGCGCCCGCGCCGTGCGTGAACCGCGCGCCGTGCTGGCAGAGTTTGGAGTAGACCTGCCCGAAGAGGTCGCCGTGCGGGTGTGGGACTCCACCGCCGAGTTGCGCTACCTCGTGGTGCCGCAGCGCCCCTCTGGCACCGAAGGCTGGGATGAGGACCGGCTGGCCGGGATCGTCACCCGCAACTCGATGATCGGCACCGACCGGGTGTTGAAAGCCTAGCGCCTCAGCCGCAGGACCAGCCCGATCAGCAGTGGCGCAAAGCCAACGGCCATCAGGGCGAGCTTCACGAGGCTCAGCGTGGAACTGACCGCCACCACCCCCTCCGGCAGATCTGGAAACCCGCGCGCCAGCAGGGTGAGCGTGATGTTCTCCGCGTAGTCCCCAAGCGCGGCGAGCAGCGGCAACAGGGCCACCGATGGCCGCTCGGGCCAGAGCATCGCCGTCAGGGCCGCAGCCAGCAGGGAATAGAGCGCCGGGTTCACAAGGTCGAGCACCTGGATACGCCCATAAAGCGCCATCCCCTCGACCCCATAGGCCGTGAAGACCTCCCGCACGCGGGCCGTGTCATAGCCCGGTTCGAAATCGAGTATTGGCATGCCCCCCGAGATCTCGGCCAGTTGCCGCATTGTGATCAGGATCGCCCCGAACACGATTGCGTAGAGCACGGCCAGCCCCCCAATCGCGCGCCAGTTTGTCAGTCTCTGAATCAATCCGGTCATGTGCCCTCACAGAAAATGACGCTTGTGTCAGATATAAATGACGCATATGTCAGAATCATGCTGGACCGCAAGCCCGAACCGCTCACCCCCAAGGCCCGCCGCACCCGCGCGGCGCTTGTCGAGGCAACCCGCCAGATCGTGGGCGAGGAGGGTGTGCCCGCCGCGACCGTTCAGACGATCTGCGCGCGGGCCGGGATCGGGCGGACCTCCTATTACAACTATTTCGATGACGCCCCCGCCGCCGTGGCCGAGGTGGCCGAGACCGCCGGGCAGGAGATCCGCACCGCTTTCGACGCGCTGCATGGAGACCGGCCACGCGGGCTGGACCGCCTCGAAACCTGCCTGACGATGCTGCTTTCCATCGCACGCGACGACCCGGCCCATGCCCTGTTGCTTACCGCGCTGGCGCAATCAGACGATACCCTGCCCGATATGCTGTCGGCCGAAATCGCTGCCGAACTCATCGGCGCGGGCCTTTCGCCGGACCCTGCCGCCCCATTCATGGCAACGGCTACGCTGGCTCTTACCCGCCGCCTTGCCGAAGGCAAGCTGTCCGCGGATGTCCCGTCCTGCACCCGGATGCTCATGGCCGCCTGCCGCGGCTAGACCCATTTACATTCCCGCCCGTTCGGGCATTCTGACGGTCATGGATGGCATTCACGATCTTGGCGGCAAAGAGGGCTATGGCCCGGTTCCGGTGACGGAGGGCGACGCGCCTTTCGCCCATGACTGGGAACAGCGCATGTGGGGGTTGGCGCGCGAAGGCATCTGCCCCTCGATGACCATCGACTGGTTCCGGCATGGCCTGGAGCTGATGGTGCCGGGCGATTACCTGACCTTCTCCTACTTCCAGAAATGGGCCACGAACTACCTTATGCTGATGGTCGATGCCGGCCAGATCACGCTGGAGGAGCTGGAGCGCGGTTATGTGCTGGAACCGGCCGATCCGGCCAAGGCCAAGACGGTCGATCAGATCGTCGAACAGGTCCGCCGCGCCTGCGTGGATTTCTCGGTGCCCGAGGATACCCCCGCCCGGTTTGCCGTGGGTGACCGCATCCGTACCTTGCGCCAGATCGCCCATAACCACACCCGGCTGCCCGCCTATGCGCGCGATTGCAAAGGCGAGGTGATCGCCCATCACGGCAGCCATCTCTTTCCCGATGAAGGTGCCCATAACCGCCATGTCGGACAGCATCTATATACCGTCAGCTTCTCGGCGCAGGAGCTTTGGGGCCGGACCGCCAACCCCCGCGACACGGTCACGCTGGAGCTGTGGGAGAGCTACCTTGTTCCGGCCTGACAACCCCCTCGCCCCCCGCGATCCGGTCTTTGACGAGGCCTGGCAGGCGCAGGTGCTGGCGATTGCCGACACCATGGTGCAGGCGGGCCGGTTCAGCGCGACCGCATGGGCCGAAACGCTCGGGGCGGAATTGCGCGCGGCAGAGGCTGACGGCAAGCCCGATACGACCCAAACCTATTACGAGGCGGCCCTTGCTGCGCTGGAACGCCTGACGACAGAGGCGACGGAGATCACCGGCGCGGATCTCAGCGAATGCAAGGCCAGCTGGACCCGCGCCTATGAACGCACACCCCATGGACAACCGGTTTTGCTGGAACGCGGGCGCGACGGGCAGGACTGAACCTCCAACCGATCGGACGGGGAACAGCTCGACGCCTTTATACTTGCCAGAGATTTTTATCTGACTTAAGTCAGATAAATGACCAGTGACATCCAACGCATCCGCCGATTCAATCGCGCCGTGACCTCCGAGGTGGGCGCGCTCGACACGTCCTTTCTCGGCCTGGGCCGCCCGCTTGGCTCGGCGCGCGTGCTGAACGCCATCGGGCATGGATTGCAGGAGGTCGGGGTCATCCGTGACTATCTCGCGCTCGACTCCGGCCTGATGAGCCGCCTTTTACGCGGGCTGGAGGCTGAGGGGATGATCACCACCGGTCCCAACCCCGATGACAGCCGTCGCCGCATCGCCCGACTGACAGAGGCAGGCCGCGCCGCGTTCGCAGAGTATGAACGGCTGTCGAATGACCAGGCGCGCGCCATCCTCGCGCGCCACCCGCGACCTCAGGCAGTTCTGGACGCAATGGACCTGATTGCCACGACGCTCGGGCAGGACCGTATCGAGATCATCGAGATCGACCCGCGTGAGCCCGAGGCAATCCATTGCCTGACGCAGTATTACCGGGAGCTTGAACGCCGATTCGCCACCGGCTTCGACGTGAACCTGTCACGTGACCCGGAGGCCGCCGACATGATCCGCCCGCGCGGGGCGTTCCTGCTGGCCGTGTCCGACGGGTTGCCAATCGGCTGCGTGGGGTTGAAGGGGGGCGACGGACCGATGGCCGAGATCAAACGGCTTTGGGTCTCACCCGCCGCGCGGGGGCTGAAGCTGGCGACCCGGCTTATGACACGGGCCGAGGACGCCGCATGCAGCCTTGGTATCCACACTCTGCGGCTCGACACCAACTCCGCCCTGCCCGAAGCGGCGGCCCTCTACCGCAAGTCCGGCTGGCAAGAGATCGACCGGTTCAACGACGACCCCTACCCGGACATGTTCTTCGAAAAGACCCTTTGATCCTTTCAGCTTGGCAGAAATACCTCGGGGGGTCCGGGGGGGTCCGGGGGGCTGGCCCCCCGAAAAGGGGTGGGCGGGCGGGCCCGACCACCCCGCCCATTGCCCCGACCGCTCCCCTTGTCTATGTGAGGGACCAACGCGAATGCATGAGGGTTCCTATGGCTTCCTACCAGTATGTTTACCACATGGACGGGGTCTCCAAGACCTATCCCGGCGGCAAGAAATGCTTTGAGAATATCCGGCTGAGCTTCCTGCCCGGCGTGAAGATCGGTGTCGTGGGCGTCAACGGCGCCGGTAAATCCACGCTGATGAAGATCATGGCCGGGATCGACAAGGATTTCACAGGCGAGGCCTGGGCCGCCGAGGGCGCCAAGGTGGGCTACCTGCCGCAAGAGCCGCAGCTGGATGAAACCATCTCGGTGCGCGACAACGTCATGCTCGGCGTGGCCGAGAAGAAAGCCAAGCTCGACCGGTTCAACGAGCTTGCGATGAACTATTCCGACGAGACCGCCGATGAAATGGCGGCCCTGCAGGATGAGATCGACGCCAATAACCTGTGGGATCTGGACAGCCAGATCGACGTCGCGATGGAGGCCCTGCGCTGCCCCCCCGATGACGCGATGCCCGCGAACCTGTCAGGCGGGGAACGCCGCCGGGTGGCGCTGTGCAAGCTGCTGCTGGAAGCGCCCGACATGCTGCTGCTCGACGAACCGACCAACCATCTGGACGCGGAAACCATCGCCTGGCTGCAACAGCATCTGATCGACTACAAGGGCACCATCCTGATCGTCACCCACGACCGTTACTTCCTTGACGACATCACCGGCTGGATCCTCGAACTCGACCGAGGCCGGGGCATCCCCTACGAGGGCAACTATTCTGCCTGGCTGGAACAGAAGGCCAAGCGGCTGGCGCAGGAAGCGCGCGAGGACAAGTCGCGCCAGAAAACGCTGGAACGCGAACTGGACTGGATTCGACAGGGTGCCAAGGCCCGTCAGGCCAAGCAAAAGGCCCGGATCAACGCCTATAACGATCTTGCCAGCCAGTCCGAGCGCGAAAAAATCACCCGTGCACAGATCGTCATCCCGAACGGCCCCCGCCTTGGCAGCAAGGTGATCGAGGTCGAGGGGCTACAAAAGGCCTATGGCGACAAGCTCCTGGTCGAGGACCTGTCCTTCGCCCTGCCGCCCGGTGGCATCGTCGGCGTCATCGGCCCCAACGGCGCCGGTAAATCGACCCTCTTCCGCATGCTGACCGGGCAGGAACAGCCCGATGCCGGCACCGTGGACTATGGCGACACGGTCAAGCTGTCCTATGTGGACCAGTCCCGCGACGCGCTCGATGCCAATGCCACGGTGTGGGAAGAGATCTCTGGCGGGGCCGAGATCATCGAACTGGGGGACGCCCAGGTCAATTCACGGGCCTATTGTTCCTCGTTCAACTTCAAGGGCGGCGATCAGCAGAAGAAGGTCGGGCTTCTGTCAGGCGGGGAACGCAACCGCGTCCATATGGCGAAGCTTCTGAAAGAGGGCGGCAACGTCCTGCTGCTCGACGAACCGACCAATGATCTGGACGTTGAGACGCTGCGGGCGCTGGAAGACGCGCTGGAAGATTTCGCGGGCTGCGCCGTGATTATCTCACACGACCGTTTCTTCCTCGACCGCCTGTGTACCCACATCCTGGCGTTTGAAGGCGAGGCCCATGTGGAATGGTTCGAAGGCAACTTCGAAGCCTACGAGGAAGACAAGAAACGTCGCCTTGGCCCAGATGCGCTGGAGCCCAAGCGGGTGAAGTACAAGAAGTTCGTGCGGTAGTCGCAGGTTTTGCCAAATGCGTGGCATAAACCCTCTGCCACGCTGACCGCGAGATGACTTGTACATCTACCTCAAAACGAAAAACAGGGGGCGCTATGGCATCGCCCCCTGTTTCTCTCCCGACTGCCGAAGGCGCTTCCTGCGCATTCCGTGAGTACGCGCGCAGGGGCAACCCGTTCCGATCAAGACGCGCCCACGTGGGGGCAGATGCGCGACCCGCTTCCGATCGGATCACCCGCCTCATGCTCGGAATAACACCAATCTAGCCGCCCCGACACCACCCGCGAAGATGTGCAGGCGTATGGCGTACTATCCATTCGTATAGGTACGATCGTCGCGACTCTCGGGGCCGTGGATAGACGATTATCCTTGCATTTTGCCCCGCCTGCCCCCATATGCGCGGTGCGACCGTTACCGCATTTCGACCTCTGTCTCCTATCAACGGCTTCAGTCTCGACCTGCTACCGACTGACGCCAGAGTTGCCGCATACTGCGGGCGACGCTTAAACTAGGAGACCACGGATATGGCCACTGGCACCGTGAAATGGTTCAACACCACCAAAGGCTTCGGCTTCATCGCACCCGAAACGGGCGGCAAGGACGTTTTCGTCCACATCTCCGCCGTGGAACGTGCCGGCCTGACCGGCCTCGCCGACAACCAGAAAGTGACCTACGATCTGGAAGCCGGCCGTGACGGCCGCGAAAGCGCGACCAACATCGCCCTGGCCTAATCGGCCACACGCGACAGAATTTCGGAACGGGGCGCGGCGCAGGCTGCGCCCCTTCTTCTTTGGTCAAACCCCTTGCATCACGCGTCCGATTCCCCATTTATTGTCAGGGTCAATCAAACGGAGCCATGTCATGCCTGCCGCCGCGAAAATCACCTGCCTCGATTGCGGGGCTGTCAACAGGGTGCCAACCGACCGGCTGACCTCGGGCCCGAAATGCGGGGTCTGCGGGGCGAAGCTGGCGGATGGCAAGGTCAAGGCGCTGGACCCGGCAACGCTGGCCAAGGCCAGCAAGACAGATCAACTGCCGCTTCTTGTGGATTTCTGGGCCCCTTGGTGCGGGCCTTGCCGTATGATGGCCCCGCAATTTGAGCAGGCAGCGCGGTCGCTTGCCCCTCATGCCCGCTTCGCCAAGATCGACACACAGGAGTTCCCGCAGGTCAGCCAGAAATTCGGCATCCGGGGCATTCCGCTTCTGATCCTCTTTCAGAACGGCCAGGAAATCGGGCGTCTCAGCGGGGCGCGACCAGCGGCTGATATCGAGGCGTTTGTGCGAAGCCATGCCAAGGTCAGCGCCTGAAACACGCCCGAGCCGATTTTTTTGAACCTACCGCCGGACGGCGGCGACCCATGGATATACGCAAGATCACACTGCCCGAAAGGATCTTCCCATGCCCGCCCCGTCCCGCCAGACCGGCCCCTCCCACCGGACCATTGGCCAAAAGGGCACGAAGCGCCCCACGGGGTTCCGCTTTACCGATTGGGCGATGATCTGAGTTGTCCCTGCCTGTTGTTGACTTTTCCCCCGGAAGATCCCCGTCTTCCGGGGGTTTTTCGTCACAATGCCTGAAAACGACGCGGCATTTTGAAAGCTTTCCCATCCATGCTACTTTCGATCCCCAATACGAAACGGGGGGGAAAGATATGCTTGCAATCAGCAGACGTGGTTTATTGTTCACCGCACTCGGCGCGGCCGCGGCTTGTTCTCCGCTATCGCGCGTCACAGGTCATAGTCTGGCGCCGAACAGCCGTCTGATCATCTACAGACATGCCGATCGCGTCGACGAGAACCTGACACCGCAGGGGATCGCCCGCGCAGCAGCCTTCGCCGATGCCCTGGAGAGCGTGGACCTTGACGCAATCTACAGCCCCGGAATTCAGCGCAACCTTGATACGGCCGAGCCCCTGGCACGGGCCAAGGGCCTTGAAATCACGCGCGTTTCCGTGGATCAGATCGCCCGGCGCATTTCCCGGCTGGCTGCGGGCCGAAGCGTCGCCTGGATCGGCAACAGCGGCAATCTGCGCGACATCTGGGAAACGCTTGATCTGGAGGGGCCACCGCCCGTGGAATATGGCGACCTGTTTATCGTCACGACCGATGCATCGGGCGCGGTGCAGATCGACCGCCGACGGGTCGAGATCCCCTAGACCTCGGACGCTGGCACCGGCCTTGGCTTGCCCTCTTCGTCAATGGCAACGAAGGTAAAGAGCGCCTCGGTCACCTTTTCGCGTTCACCAACCGCGCCTCGCTTGACCCATGCTTCGACCTCGATCCCCATCGAAGTGCGACCAACACGCCCGATCCGCGTGTAGACACACAGCACATCCCCTACGGCGACGGGGCGGATGAACTTCATCGCATCGACGGCCACCGTGGTGCAGCGCCCGCGCGCACGTTCGCGGGCGAGGATACCGCAGGCGATATCCATCTGGCTCAGCACCCATCCGCCGAAGATATCGCCATTGCCGTTCATATCGGCGGGCATCGCCACCGTGCGCAATGTCAGATCGCCCTGGGGCTCTGTTCTCTGGTCGCTCATCTCGCCTGCCTTTCCTCAGCCGTTGCCAGAGTGGCACCGGAGCCGGGGACAAACAAGGCTGGCATCATGCCCCGGCTGCCCCTATCTTTTCATGAGATTGAGAGATTTGGAGTTCCCCCATGCGCCTCATTTCCGCGCTTCTGGCCCTCGCCCTGACCGTCCCCGCCGCGCAGGCACAAAGCGTCGAGGAGACAGAGCTGGTCCATGCCCTTTTGCGCAACATGAACCCCCAGTCGATCACCCATAACCGCGAGGTCTGCGGCTATATCGTGCGCACACCCTCGGGGCAGCTGGATGTCAGCAAGGTCAGTTGGGGGGGCGAAGCGTCTTGCGGGATGATCCCGGTCGAACCGGGATTTCAGATCATTTCGTCCTGGCACACCCATGCGGCCTGGGCACCCGGTTATGACGGCGAGGTTCCCTCAACCATCGACGTGGAGGGCGACATGGCCCGTGGCGTGAATGGCTGGGTGGCGACGCCCGGCGGGCGGCTGTGGTTCATCAACGGGCAGACCGGGTTCATGTATCAGGTCTGCGGGCGGGGTTGTCTGCCGTCCGATCCCGGTTTCTACCCGGAAGAACACGGACCCGTTGAAAAGCAATACACGCTGGCGCAGTTGCGCCGCCGCTTCAACGCCCGGTAGAAAAAGGCGCCGGGGGTGCCGGCGCCTTCTTTGGGTTATTCTGCCGCGTCGAGATACTCCTCCAGCGGCGGGCAGGTGCAGACCAGATGCCGGTCGCCATAGGCATTGTCGACCCGACCTACCGGCGGCCAGTACTTGTCCACCCGGAAGCTCGCGGGCGGGAAGCAACCCTGTTCACGGCTGTAGGGCCGGTCCCAGTCCCCGATCAGCGCATTCACCGTGTGCGGCGCATGTTTAAGCGGGTTGTTCTCGGCATCCATCTCGCCCTTCTCGATGGCTGCGATTTCATCGCGGATCGAGAGCATGGCGGTGATGAAGCGGTCGAGCTCGGCCTTGGTTTCCGACTCCGTCGGTTCCACCATCAGCGTGCCCGCCACCGGCCAGCTCATGGTCGGCGCGTGGAAGCCGTTGTCGATCAGCCGCTTGGCGATGTCGTCGACGGTCACATGGGCGCTGTCCGCGAAGGGGCGGGTGTCAAGAATGCATTCATGCGCGATGCGCCCCCCCTTGCCTTTAAAGAGCACGTCATAGGACCCTTCCAGCCGCTTGGCGATGTAGTTGGCGTTGAGGATCGCCACCTTGGTCGCCTGCGTCAGCCCCTCACCACCCATCATCAGGATATAGGCCCAGGAAATCGGCAGGATCGAGGCCGAGCCGAGCGGAGCCGCCGAAACCGGCCCTTGTTCCCCCCCGGTTTCCGGGTGGCCCGGCAAATGCGGGGCCAGATGCGCCTTGACGCCGATGGGGCCCATGCCGGGGCCGCCGCCGCCATGCGGAATGCAGAAGGTCTTGTGCAGGTTCAGGTGGCTGACGTCGCCGCCGATATCGCCGGGGCGCACCAGCCCCACCATGGCGTTCATGTTGGCCCCGTCGATATAGACCTGACCGCCATAGTCATGGGTGATCTGGCAGACCTCTCTCACCGTTTCCTCAAACACGCCATGGGTCGAGGGATAGGTGATCATGCACGCAGCCAGCTTGTCGCCCGCCGCCTCGGCCTTGGCGCGGAAATCCTCCACGTCGATATCGCCGTTTTCTGCCGATTTCACCACCACGACCTTCATATCGCACATATGCGCCGAAGCCGGGTTGGTGCCGTGGGCAGACACGGGGATCAGGCAGATGTTGCGCTCTCCCTGCCCGTTGGCCCGGTGGTAGGCCTGAATGGTCAGAAGGCCCGCATATTCGCCCTGCGCACCCGAGTTGGGCTGCAGGCTCATCGCATCATAGCCGGTGATCTCGCACAGCTGCGCCGACAGGTCCTTGGCCAGTTCCGCATAGCCCTGCGCCTGTTCTGCCGGGGCAAAGGGGTGCATGTTGGAAAACTCAGGCCAGGTGATCGGCATCATCTCGGCCGCGGCGTTGAGCTTCATGGTGCACGACCCGAGCGGGATCATCGCGCGATCGAGCGCCAGGTCCCGGTCCGCCAGACGACGCATGTAGCGCATCATCTCGGTTTCCGCCCGGTTGAGGTGGAAGATGGGATGAGTCAGATAGTCCGACTGACGCAACAGCGCGTCGGGAATGCGGTATTCCGCCGTCAGACCCGCCTTTCGGTCATGGATACCGAAGGCGCGCCACAGCCGTTCGACGGTTTCGGGCCGCGTGGTTTCGTCCAGCGATATCCCGATCCGGGTGTTGCCGATCTTGCGCACATTGATCCGTTCGCGCCGGGCCGCATCGATGATCGCGCCCTGCAACGGGCCAACATCCACGGTGATCGTGTCGAAGAAGCTCTCAGGCTCGACCTTGAAGCCCTTTTCCTCCAGCCCGCGCGCCACACGCACGGTTTTGCGATGCACCCGCTGCGCGATGGCCTTCAGCCCCTCCGGCCCGTGGAACACGGCGTAGAAGCTGGCGATATTGGCCAGCAGCGCCTGTGCGGTGCAGACGTTCGAGGTGGCCTTTTCGCGGCGGATATGCTGTTCGCGCGTTTGCAGCGACAGGCGATAGGCGGGGTTGCCCTGCGCGTCGATGGACACGCCCACAATCCGGCCCGGCATGTTGCGCTTGTATGCGTCCTTGCAGGCCATATATGCCGCCGAGGGGCCGCCAAAACCCATGGGCACGCCAAAGCGCTGCGTCGATCCCACGGCGATATCCGCACCCATGGCCCCGGGTTCCTTCAACACGGTCAGCGCCAGCGGGTCGGCAATGACGATGCCGATGGCCTTGGCTTCGTGCAGGCGGGCAATCTCGTCGGTGAAGTCGCGCACATGACCATAGGTGCCCGGATACTGGAACACCGCGCCGAACACGGCCTGAGAGTCCAGATCGTCGGGGCAACCCACGATGATTTCGATGCCAAGCGGTGCCGCGCGGGTCTTCATCACGGCAATGTTCTGCGGGTGGCAGTTTTCATCGACGAAGAAGCCCGTTGCCTTCGACTTCGACACGCGCTGCGCCATGGTCATGGCCTCGGCCGCCGCCGTAGCCTCATCCAGCAGCGACGCGTTGGCGATATCCAGACCGGTCAGGTCCGTCACCATCGTCTGGTAGTTCAGCAGCGCCTCTAGACGTCCCTGGCTGATCTCGGGCTGATAGGGCGTATATGCCGTGTACCATGCCGGGTTTTCCAGAATGTTGCGCTGGATCGCGGGCGGGCAGACGGTGCCGTAAAAGCCCTGCCCGATCATGGTGGAGAAGACCTTGTTCTTCTTGGCTACCTGCCTCATGTGGTAAAGCAACTGCCGTTCCGACATCGGCTTGCCGAAATCGAGCGGCTTTTCCTGCCGCAGGCTGGCCGGAACGGTCTGTTCGATCAGCTCATCCAGATCCTTCACCCCCAGCACCTCGAACATCTCCGCCATTTCCGAGGGCGAAGGACCGATGTGGCGGCGGTTGGCGAAGTCGTAGGGTTTGTAATCCGTGGGGGTGAAGGCCATCTGGGTCTCTCCTCAGTCGATCATCTCTTTATAGGCGTCTTCGTCCATGTACTCGTCCATCTGCGAGAGGTCGGTCGCCTTGATCTTGAAGAACCACGCTTCACCCGTAGGGTCGTCGTTGACCATGCCGGGGTTGTCGGCGAGCGCGTCGTTCACCTCCACGATTTCACCGTCGAGCGGTGCCATGATGTCAGAGGCCGCCTTCACGGATTCGATCACCACGATGTCGTCATCCTTGGCCACCTGGGTGCCGGCCTCGGGCAATTCCACAAACACCACATCGCCAAGGGCAGTGGCCGCATGTTCAGTGATGCCTACGGTGACAACATCGCCATCGGCGCGCAGCCATTCATGTTCTTCGGTGAATTTCATTGGGTCTCTCCCTTTCGTTGGATCAGCGTTTGTAGTCGGGTTTGTGGAACGGCAGGTCGGTCTGCGCAGCAGGCAGGCGCTTGCCGCGAACCTCGCCGTAAAGCGTAATGTCCGCGGGCACGGCGCTGTCAATAATCCCCATGGCAATCGGCGCACCGACCGAGGGGCCGAAGCCGCCCGAGGTGATCACACCGATCTGATTGCCGCCCTCAGCCGCATCAAACAGGGGCACACCGCCACGCATCGGCGCGCGGCCTTCGGGGCGCAGGCCCACGCGACGTCGGGGGGCACCGTTCTGCATCTCGTTCAGGATGCGGTCCGCACCGGGGAAGCTGCCCTCGCGGTCGCCGCCCGCGCGGCGCACCTTGTTCACGGCCCAGGTCATCCCGGCCTCGATGGGGGAAATTTCCTCGGTCAGGTCATTGCCGTAAAGCGGCATCCCCGCCTCCATCCGCAGGCTGTCGCGTGCACCGAGGCCAATGGGCATGACCTCTTCCATCTCCAGCAACGCGGAAGCGAAACCTTCGGCGGCATCAGCCGGGACCGAGATTTCAAACCCGTCCTCGCCGGTATAGCCCGAGCGGGAAATCCACAGCTCCACGCCGTTCCAGGCAACCTGCGCCACGTCCATGAACTTCATCTCGGCCACAGATGGCACCATCCGCGCCAACGCGGTTTCCGCCAGCGGCCCCTGTAGCGCCAGCAGCGCACGGTCGGTCACTTCCTCCACTCCGTCGATGGCGGCGCGCATATGGGCGATGTCATGTTCCTTGCGCGAGGCGTTGACGACAAGGAACAGATCCCCCGCCCGCCGCGCGATCATCAGGTCGTCGAGCACCCCGCCCGCGTCGTTGGTGAAAAGCCCATAGCGCTGACGGCCTTCCTTCAGGCCCTGCACATCGACAGGCACCAGCGATTCCAACGCCGCATCCGCCGACAGCGGCAGCAGGACCTGCCCCATATGGCTGACGTCAAACAGCCCCGCCTTGGCGCGCGTATGTTGGTGTTCCGCCATGACCCCGGCGGCGAACTGCACCGGCATTTCATAGCCCGCGAACGGCACCATCTTGGCGCCATGCGCCTCGTGCAGTGCCTTCAGCGGCAGGTGTTTCAGATCGCTCATGCGGCCTCCCCTTTCCTCGACCGGGGCTGGCCCGGCATCGCAAAAACATGCGCAATCCGCATGTCACGATGCCCCCTCTGTCCTTTCGCCTGAGATCGTTATCCCTTCGGCGGACGCATCCCGCGCCTCTCTCCAGAGTTTCGTTGTTCCTGCAGGTCCTGGCGCCTGAGAGTTTACCGGGGCGGTTGCTCCTTCGGCACCGGCACGAGGCCGGATTCTCCCTGCTTGAACGAGGCGCAGAATACCGATCTTTTTGATTTCGGCAAGCCCTTGCATGCAACCGCATACGCGGGCATTTCTTACCTCATGTCAGACCCGTTCTTTTTTGGCTACGGCAGCCTTGTGAACCGATCCACCCACAGCTATCCCCGCGCCGCGAAGGCGACGGTGACCGGGTGGGCGCGGGCGTGGAAGAAATCCAAACTGCGGCGGGTGGCTTTTCTGACGGCGGTCGAAGCGCATGGCGAGGAGATCGACGGGCTGATCGCCGCTGTTCCCGGCGCCGATTGGGTGGCCCTGGACGAACGCGAACGGGCCTATCACAGGCTGCCGGTTCTGGAGATCCGCCACGACCATCCGCCCCTGCCCGACATCCAGATCTACCGCGCAAGCGCGGATCATATAGAAGAAGCCGGCGATCATGTGCTGCTGCAAGGCTATCTGGATGTGGTGGTGCAGGGCTATCTGCGCGAGTTCGGGATCGAGGGCGCAGACAAGTTCTTTGCGACCACTCATGGCTGGGACATGCCGATCTGCATGGACCGGAATGATCCAGTCTATCCCCGGCATCAGCGGCTCACTGACGAGGAGCGCGACTTCGTGGATGACCGGTTGGCGCGGCTAGGGGTGAGTTTTACCGACAGACGCCCCTGAGCAGCCTTTCGATTTTCCTTAGCAATACGCCAGAACCCCGCTAGGCTTGGCGAGAAGGGGGGCAAATGGCGTTACAGATCATCGGGGCCGGGTTTGGCCGAACTGGAACGGAATCTCTGAAACGCGCATTGGAGATGCTGGGCTTCGGCCCGTGTCACCATATGCATGAGGTCATGGCACGACCCGAGTTGAACCAGCAGTGGCGGGCCATTGCGGCAGGCGCGGAGCCCGATTGGGCGACGGTATTCAGCGGCTACCAATCCACGGTCGACTGGCCCTCGACGCATTACTGGGACGTGCTGGCGGATCACTACCCGGAGGCCAAGATCATCCTGTCCGTTCGGGATGCAGATAGCTGGTTCAAAAGCATGCAGAACACCATTCTGCCGGTCCTGCGCGACAGCACCGATCCGGAAAGCTTTGGCTGTGTCGTGATCCGCGACAGGGTCTTTTCAGGCAGGCTGGATGACCGGGACAATATCATCGGCGTCTATGAGGACCACATCGCGCGGGTGAAGGCCACGATTCCGCCGGACCGTCTGCTGACCTATGAGCTTGGCAGCGGGTGGGAGCCGCTGTGCGCGTTTCTGGGCTGCGACGTGCCGTCCGAGCCCTACCCATCCGGCAATCGGCCCGAACAGTTCCATGAGAAAATCGCAGATGCTGACAAGCTGCGTGGCTCGGAATAGAAAACGCCCCGGCCTTTCGACCGGGGCGCTTCCTTAACCTCTTAGAGCAGCTTAGTCGCGCTCTTCGATGATTTCGACCATGTGCGGGATCTTGGCGATCATGCCACGGACGGAAGGAGTGTCTTCCAGTTCGCGGGTCTTGTGCATCTTGTTCAGGCCCAGGCCGATCAGCGTCTGGCGCTGGATGGCGGGGCGGCGGATCGGGGAGCCGATCTGCTTGACGACGATGGTTTTTGCCATGGGTGCGTCTCCTTACGAGTCAGCGGCTTCGGCGGTGGCTTCGGCTTCCGGCTTGCGCAGGATGTCGGCCACTTTCTTGCCACGGCGCGCCGCAACCATACGCGGGGAGGACTCGTTGCGGAGACCGTCCAGCGTGGCGCGGATCATGTTGTAGGGGTTCTGGGACCCGGTCGATTTGGCAACCACGTCCTTGACGCCCAGCATCTCGAACACGGCGCGCATCGGACCACCGGCGATGATACCGGTACCTTCCGGTGCGGTGCGCATGGTCACCTTGCCAGCGCCGTGATGGCCCTTGACGTCGTGATGCAGGGTGCGGCCTTCCTTCAGCGGCACGCGGATCAGCTGACGCTTGGCCTGTTCGGTGGCCTTGCGGATCGCCTCGGGCACCTCTTTGGCCTTGCCCTTGCCGAAGCCGACGCGGCCACGCTGGTCGCCCACAACCACGAGGGCGGCGAAGCCGAAGCGCTTACCACCTTTAACGGTTTTGGACACACGGTTGATCGCGACCAGGCGGTCTGCGAATTCGGGCGTTTCTTCCCGTTCCTGACGGCGGCCACGGCCCCCGCGATTTTCACGTTCTGCCATTGATGGCATCCTTATCCTGGTGGCGCGCTTGACGCCGGTTGGGTCGATCGCAGTGGACGGGCGTTAAGCCTGTCCCCCGATCATCGAGGCGGCCCCTTGGTGGAGCCGCCTGCAGTTGATTAGAACTTCAGACCACCTTCACGCGCGGCGTCGGCCAGAGCCTTCACCTTGCCGTGGAAGAGGAAGCCGCCACGGTCGAAGTAGCATTCTTCGACGCCTTTGGCCTTGGCACGCTCGGCAATTGCCGCGCCCACCTTGGTGGCTGCTTCGACGTTGTTCTTGCCGACCACGCCCAGATCCTTCTCCATGGTGGAGGCGGAGGCCAGGGTGACGCCATTCACGTCGTCGATCAGCTGCACGCTGATGTTCTTGTTCGAGCGGTGAACCGACAGGCGCGGACGCCCATTCGCGGTTTTCCGCAGCTTGTTCCGGACGCGCAGGCGGCGTTTCTGGAACAGGACTTGTTTGCTGTTTGCCATTGTTCGCGCCCTTACTTCTTCTTGCCTTCCTTGCGGAAGATGTACTCATCCTTGTAGCGGATGCCTTTGCCCTTGTAGGGCTCGGGCTTGCGCCATTCGCGGATGTTTGCTGCAACCTGGCCGACCTCTTGCTGGTCGATGCCTTCGACGATGATTTCAGTCGGCTTCGGCGCGGTCACGGTGACCCCGGCGGGAACCTCGAAATTCACGTCATGCGACAGGCCGAGCGACAGTTTCAGGACATTGCCCTGCATCTGCGCGCGGTAACCCACACCCTGGATCTCCAGCTCTTTCTTGAAGCCTTCGGTCACGCCGGTCACCAGATTGGCGACCTGGGTGCGGGACATGCCCCACTGCTGACGGGCCCGCTTGGACTTGCCGCGCGGGGTGACCGACACGGCGTTGTCTTCGACGGAGAGCGTCACATCGTCGGTTGCGGTGAAGCTGCGGGTGCCCTTGGGGCCCTTGACTTCAACGGTCTGGCCGGAGACGGATGCAGTCACACCCGACGGCAGCTCGACCGGTTTCTTACCAATACGAGACATTGCCAAACCTCCTTAGAACACGGTGCAGAGCACTTCGCCGCCAACATTGGCGCCGCGAGCTGCTGCATCCGACATCACGCCCTTGGACGTGGAGACGATGGAAACACCCATGCCCTGACGGACCTGCGGGATGTCGTTGACGCTCATATACACACGACGGCCGGGCTTGGACACGCGCTTGACTTCGCGGATCACAGGCTCGCCTTCATAGTACTTGAGGCTGATTTCGATGGTGGGATGGCCGTTTGCATCCGTGCCACGCTCGTAGCCGCGGATATAGCCTTCGTCGGCCAGCACATCCAGAACCCAAGCACGCAGCTTCGATGCCGGGGTCGACACGGTCGACTTGCCACGCATCTGGGCGTTGCGGATACGGGTCAGCATATCACCGATAGGATCGTTCATCATATCAAACCCTCCTTACCAGCTCGACTTGACCATGCCGGGGATCTGGCCGTTCGAGGCCAGGTCACGCAGCTTGATCCGCGACATTTTCAGCTTGCGGTAATACGCCTTGGGGCGACCGGTCAGCTGGCAACGGTTGTGAAGACGGGTGGCAGAGCTGTTACGGGGCAGTTTCGCCAGTTTCAAGCGCGCCTTGAACCGCTCTTCCATCGGCCGCTCTTCGTCATTCGCGATTTCCTTCAGCGCGGCGCGCTTGGCGGCATATTGTGCCACCAGACGTTCCCGCTTCAGTTCGCGTTCGATCATTGCTTTCTTAGCCATGTTCTACTTCCTCTCCGCGGCTCAGCTGTTGAACGGCATGTTGAAATGCTTCAACAGCGCCTTGGCTTCCGCGTCGGTCTTCGCGGTGGTGGCGATCACGATATCCATGCCCCAGACCTCATCGACCTTGTCGAAGTTGATCTCGGGGAACACGATATGTTCCTTCATGCCCATGGCGTAGTTGCCACGGCCGTCGAAGGACTTGCCCGACACGCCGCGGAAGTCGCGGACGCGGGGCATTGCAATCGTGATGAGGCGATCGAGGAATTCGTACATGCGGTCGCCACGCAGGGTGACCTTGGCGCCGAGCGGCATGCCTTCACGAACCCGGAAACCGGCGATCGACTTGGAGGCCGTGGTGGTCAGAGCTTTCTGGCCAGCAATTGCAGTCAAGTCTTCCTGGGCCGACTTGGCTTTCTTGGAATCGCGCACCGCTTCGGCCCCACAGCCGATGTTCAGGACGATCTTGTCCAGGCGGGGAATCTGCATGTCGTTCTTGTAGCCGAACTCTTCCTTCATGGCAGCGCGGATGCTGTCCTTGTAGGCGGCCTTCAGACGCGGGGTGTAGTTTGCGGAATCAAGCATCGATCACGTCCCCCGTGGTCTTGGCGTAACGGACCTTCTTGTCGCCTTCCATGCGGAAGCCAACGCGGGTCGGTTTGCCATTTGCGTCGAGCAGAGCGAGGTTCGACAGTTGGATCGGCATCGCCTTGGGAAGACGGCCGCCCTGGTCGGTCTGGCTCTGACGGGTGTGGCGGATCGCCATGTTGATGCCGTCCACGACGGCTTTGCCGGCCTTGGGGTCAACGGAGGCGATGGTGCCTTCCTTGCCCTTGTCCTTGCCAGCGAGCACGACGACCTTGTCGCCGGTTTTCAGCTTAGCAGCCATCTTACAGCACCTCCGGGGCGAGCGAGATGATCTTCATGAAGTTCTTGGCACGCAGTTCGCGCACAACCGGCCCGAAGATACGGGTACCGACCGGCTCACCTGCGTTGTTCAGGATCACGGCGGCGTTGCGGTCAAAGCGGATTGCGGTGCCGTCTTCACGGCGAACTTCCTTGGCGGTGCGCACGACGACGGCCTTGCGGACGTCCCCTTTCTTCACGCGGCCGCGCGGGATGGCTTCCTTCACCGAGACGACAATGATGTCACCAACGGAGGCGTACTTACGCTTGGAACCACCCAGGACCTTGATGCACTGCACCCGGCGAGCGCCGGAGTTGTCAGCGACATCCAGATTGGTCTGCATCTGGATCATGTGGTTTCTCCCGACCTGTGGGGGCTGGTCTTGTTTGTTCCCCCAGGGTTTCGTTCAATCTGGAACGGGATCGCTTAGTTCGCGATCACTTCCCAGCGTTTCGACTTCGAAACCGGTGCACATTCCTGGATACGGACGGTGTCGCCGGTTTTGAAAGTGTTGTTGGCATCGTGAGCCCGGTACTTCTTGGACTTACGGATGGTCTTCTGCAGCACGGGGTGCTTGAAGCGGCGCTCGACAGACACGGTGACGGTCTGGTCGTTCTTGTCGGACGTAACGGTGCCGGTCAGAATACGTTTGGGCATCTATCAGGCTCCTCTTACTCGGCCGACGCAGCGGCGGCTGCTTTTTCGTTCAGGATCGTCATGATGCGGGCAGTGTCGCGACGGACCTGGCGCATACGCGCGGTGTTTTCCAGCTGGCCGGTGGCCTGCTGAAAGCGCAGGTTGAACGATTCTTTCTTCAGATTGACGAGCTCTTCCCGGAGCTGATCCGGGGTCTTGTCACGCAGTTCGGTGGCGTTCATGCGCCTTTTTCCTTCTCTCAAAACACCAGCGAGCCCCGTGATGGGTCACCCGTTGACCTGGTGGATGAATGACAAACGACGAATCCCCGGGCGAACCCGGGGAAGCGTGCGATGCCGCTCTATAGGGGGGTTGGGCTTGGGGGGCAAGGGCTAGATTGAAAAACCTGCACCATAAGGCTGCGATGGCTCTCGCGTGGCGGCGCGCCTTGGGGTAATAGCACGCGCATGGCCCAGATATCATCCCTCTTCGTGACCCGCCTATACCGCGCCCGCCTGTCGGAGTTCGGCCCTGAAATCGACCCGCAGGAGCTGGACAATTCCTGCATCGTGATCGCAGAGGATGACGAGGCGGGGCAGGACTGGTGCGAGGCAAACGGCTATCCCGGCTATACCTCCTACGCCTCGCTCACTGACCTGCCCTGGCGCTTTCCGATCTTCGCGGACCTCGTGAAGGTGCTGGATCAGCATGTGGCGGCCTTTGCCGAGGATCTGGAATTCGACCTCGACAGCCGCAAGCTGGTGCTGGAGGACCTCTGGATCAACATCCTGCCCGAGGGCGGCATGCATTCCAGCCACCTGCACCCGCATTCGGTCATTTCCGGCACAACCTATGTGGCGATGCCCGAGGGTGCCAGCGCGCTGAAACTGGAAGACCCGCGATCAGGCCGGATGATGGCCGCCCCGGCCCGAAAGAAAGGCGCGCGGGAGGAGCTGAAGACCTTCATCTACGTCAAGCCCGATGTCGGCGACGTGCTGCTTTGGGAAAGCTGGCTGCGCCACGAGGTACCGATGAACATGGCCGAGGAGGAACGCATCTCGATCAGTTTCAACTATAGGTGGGAGTAAGCCCCGCGCGCCCGGCCAGCAGGCGCGCAGGAGCATGATCAGACCATCGCCAGGATACGCGCAGGTCCGCCGGTGCCGCCCCGGAACTTGGGTGCGCCGATGAAGATCGTCGCGCCGGACGCGGGCAGCCGGTCCAGATTGGCGATATTCTCGATCCCGAAACGACCCGAGGGCAGCCAGGCGTAATGCGTGGCGAAATCCTGCGAGTTGCCAGGGTCGAGCGACAAAGTATCCACCGCGATGGAGCTTGCGCCGGTCTCCTCCATCAGCATCTGCGCCGCTTCCACATGAAAACCGGGATAATGCTGCATCTCTCCATCGAAATTGCGGAAACCGTCAGTGTCCACCTTGGCCCCCCAGCCCGAATACATGGCCACGCAGGCATTGTCTGGGATGTCGCCATTGGCCGCGATCCAGGCGCGCAGATCGTCGGGTGTCACGGTCGTATCCGCATCCTCCGCCGCGCGGGCGGCGATGTCGATCACGCAGAGCGGCGCGATCAGGTTGCCCACCGGGATTTCATCGACCGACAGCCCGTCAGCCGAGAAATGCAGCGGCGCATCGATATGGGTGCCGGTATGTTCGGCGATATGCAGCTGGAAAAGGTTGAACCCGTGTTCGGAGAAATTGAACTCCTGCTCCATGGCAAAGCCGGGCGCGCCGCCCCAGGTCGGGAAGTCGTGATGCAGAGCATGGGTCAGATCCTCAATCGCCCCGTGCCCGGCGGCCATGGCAGGCAGCGTCGTTGACGCCCCGATGGCCGCCGCGGCCCCCGCACCAGCCGTGGCCTTGAAGAAACCGCGGCGGGACAGCATCCGTTCCTTCACCGCGTTCATCACACAGATATCGCACATTGCCGTTCTCCCTGTTGTTGGATGACGTGGAGCTTAGCGCGGTTTCGGGATTCTCCCTATAGGTGTGCTGCGCCAGAGGATTTCTGCGCAGCTTCTTGACCGTTGTGCCCGGAACCCCGATCTTTCCCCTTGTTAGGACACGCGTCATTTGGGCGGGGATTCACGCCTCCAGAACAGAAAGGACATTTCCGATGCAATGCCATGAGGTTGACTACGAGCTTTTCGGCGACGACATGCAGATCGTCGAGGTAGAGCTTGATCCCGGAGAGAAAGTCATCGCCGAGGCGGGTGCCATGAACTACCTTGAGGACGGCATCGATTTCGAAAGCCGCATGGGCGATGGCGCGCGGCCCTCGGGCGGGATCATGAACTCACTGCTCAATGTCGGCAAACGAGTGCTGACAGGGGAATCCATCTTCCTCACCCATTTCACCAATAACGGTCAGGGCAAGAAGCGCGTGGCCTTCGCCGCCCCCTATCCCGGCAAGATCATCCCGGTCAACATGGCCGAGATCGGTGGCGAACTGATCTGCCAGAAGGACGCCTTCCTCTGCGCCGCTTTCGGCACCACCACGGGCATCGCCTTTCAGAAGAAACTGGGCGTCGGGTTCTTTGGGGGCGAGGGCTTTATCCTTCAGCGCCTGAATGGCGACGGGATGGCCTTCATCCATGTGGGCGGCACTGTCATCAAGCGCGAGCTTGCGGCGGGCGAAACCCTGCGGGTCGATACCGGCTGTCTGGCGGCGATGGATGGAAGCGTCGGATATGACATCGAACGGGCCGGGAACCTGAAATCCATGGTCTTCGGGGGCGAGGGGCTTTTCCTGGCGACCCTGAAAGGCCCCGGCACCGTCTGGCTGCAAAGCCTGCCTTTCTCTCGCCTCGCCGACCGCATCATGCGCGCCGCGATGCCCGGTGGCAGCAAGGGCGAGGGATCGGTTCTCGGTGGCCTGGGGGATATGTTCGGAGACCGGTAAGACCGGGCGGGGAAGCGCCTTCGAAGGCGCTTTGACCTGATTTCGCAATCGGGTTGGAAGGCGGTTCGAACCGCCTTGGCCCCGCTCAGGGTCAAACGGCTCGCCCAAACCGGATCGCAGCAAAAGAAAAACCCCCGCCGATCAGCTCGACGGGGGTTTTGATGTCGTAGGGTGGGCAGTTTGCCCACCGATTACCAATCTTCGCGGACCACGGTGCGGGTCTTGATCGGCAGCTTCATAGCGGCCAGGCGCAGGGCCTCGCGGGCGATCGGCTCGGACACGCCGTCGATCTCGAACATGATCCGGCCGGGCTTGACCTTGCAGGCCCAGTAATCGACCGAACCTTTACCTTTACCCATACGAACTTCGACGGGCTTCGAGGTCACGGGCAGATCGGGGAAAATCCGGATCCAGACACGACCCTGACGCTTCATGTGACGCGTCATGGCCCGACGGGCGGCTTCGATCTGACGGGCGGTGACCCGTTCGGGTTGCAGTGCCTTCAGGCCGTAGGTGCCGAAGTTCAGGTCAGACCCGCCCTTCGCTTCACCGCGGATCCGGCCCTTGTGCTGTTTGCGGAATTTTGTGCGCTTCGGTTGCAGCATTGTCTTCTACTCCTTAGCGATCACGACGGCCACGGCCACCGCCCTGAGGACGCGGACCGCCACCTTCCTGGGCTTCAGCGGCGCGACGGTCACGGGCAGCGGGATCGTGCTCCATGATTTCGCCTTTGAAGATCCAGGTCTTGATGCCGATGATGCCGTAGGGCGTGGAGGCCTCGGCATGTGCATAATCGATGTCGGCGCGCAGGGTGTGAAGCGGCACACGGCCCTCACGGTACCATTCGGTCCGCGCGATCTCTGCGCCACCCAGACGGCCGGCGACGTTCACGCGGATGCCCAGGGCACCCATGCGCATGGCGTTCTGCACGGCGCGCTTCATGGCACGACGGAAGGACACACGACGTTCCAGCTGCTGCGCAATGGATTCCGCCACCAGGGCAGCGTCCAGCTCGGGCTTGCGGACCTCGACGATGTTGAGGTGCAGTTCCGATGCGGTCATCGAGGCGAGCTTCTTGCGCAGGGTTTCGATATCGGCGCCTTTCTTGCCGATGATCACGCCCGGCCGCGCGGTGTGAACGGTGACGCGGCACTTGCGGTGCGGACGTTCGATGATCACACGGGACACGCCCGCCTGCTTGCACTCTTCGTGGATGAACTCACGGATCTTGATGTCCTCCAGCAGGAGGTTCCCGTAGTCCTTGGTATCTGCGTACCAGCGGCTGTCCCAGGTGCGGTTCACCTGCAGGCGCATGCCGATCGGATTAACCTTGTGACCCATTAGGCTTGCTCCTCAACTTGACGCACCTTGATGGTGAGTTCCGAAAACGGCTTCACGATCCGGCCAAAGCGGCCACGGCCACGCGGGCGACCGCGCTTCATGACCATGTTCTTGCCGACATAGGCTTCGGCAACGACCAGTTCGTCCACGTCGAGATTGTGGTTGTTCTCGGCATTGGCGATTGCGGATTGCAGGCACTTCTTGACGTCCTGTGCGATCCGCTTCTGCGAGAAGGTCAGATCGGCCAGCGCCTTGTCCACGGATTTGCCGCGGATCATCTGTGCAACGAGGTTCAGCTTCTGCGGGCTGGTGCGCAGCATGCGCAGCTTTGCCATCGCCTCGTTATCCGCCACGCGGCGGGGATTCTTATCCTTGCCCATGGCTTACTTCCTCTTCGCTTTCTTGTCGGCCGCGTGACCATAGTAGGTCCGCGTCGGCGAGTATTCACCGAACTTCTGGCCGATCATGTCCTCGGTGACGTTCACCGGGACGTGCTTCTTGCCATTGTAGACGCCGAAGGTAAGGCCCACGAACTGGGGCAGGATGGTGGAACGGCGCGACCAGATCTTGATGACCTCGTTGCGGCCCGACTCGCGGGCTTTTTCGGCCTTCTTGAGGACGTAAGAGTCGACAAAAGGGCCCTTCCAGACGGAACGCGACATCTATCAGCGTCCTTTCTTCTTGGCGTGACGCGAGCGGATGATGAGCTTTTGCGACGCCTTGTTCTTGTTGCGGGTACGAGCCCCTTTGGTCGGCTTGCCCCAGGGGGTCACCGGGTGACGGCCGCCAGAGGTCCGGCCTTCACCACCACCATGGGGGTGATCGACCGGGTTCATCACGACACCACGCACAGAGGGGCGGATGCCCTTGTGGCGGTTGCGACCGGCCTTACCGATGTTCTGGTTCGAGTTGTCCGGGTTCGACACGGCACCAACGGTGGCCATGCATTCCTGACGCACCAGGCGAAGCTCGCCCGAGGACAGGCGGATCTGGGCGTAGCCACCGTCGCGGCCGACGAACTGGGCATAGGTGCCCGCGGCGCGTGCGATCTGGCCACCCTTGCCGGGCTTCAGCTCGATGTTGTGGACGATCGTCCCGATCGGCATGCCCGAGAAGGGCATCGCGTTGCCGGGCTTGATGTCGGCCTTGGCCGATGCGATCACCTTGTCGCCAAGTCCAAGACGCTGCGGCGCGAGGATATAGGCCTGCTCGCCGTCTTCGTACTTGACCAGGGCGATGAACGCGGTCCGGTTGGGGTCATATTCGATCCGCTCGACGGTCGCGGTGACGTCGAACTTGTTCCGCTTGAAATCGACGATGCGATAGAGACGCTTTGCCCCACCGCCGCGGCGGCGCATCGTGATCCGTCCGGTGTTGTTCCGGCCGCCCGACTTGGTCAGACCCTCGGTGAGGGCCTTGACAGGACGTCCTTTCCACAGCTCCGAACGGTCGATCAGAACCAGCCCACGCTGGCCCGGCGTCGTCGGCTTATACGACTTGAGTGCCATGTTTACTGTCTTCCGTTTTCTGTGCGGGTCATGCGGCGGATGCCGCGAAACCCTGATGTTATAGGCCCCCGTAGGTGCCCGTCGTGAATGTCCTTTCGGACAAAAGCAGAGCCCCGGACGAATCCGGGGCCTTGCCGATGGGGTCTCTTAGGGGGTTCGCGGGGTGGGGTCAAGCACCGTAGATGACAAATGGAGCGCGCCGCGCGGAGTGCCCATCTTACAATCCATGCACAACCATCCTGAACCCTTCCCCCTCGCCCGGCGGCACGAAGTAGCTGGTGATCTGTTCGAACTGTTCATCCGTAACCTCGAACGGGTGCTCGCCGCCCGCGTTGCGTGCCTTCAGCCGGGCCTTGCAGACCTCATCCAGAACGTCGAGGTAATGCAGGGTGTGCGGCGCGCCGGTGCTATCTGCCAGCTCCTTCATCCAGCGGCGCTGTTCGACCGTGTTGGCCGGGAAGTCCAGCACGACACTTACCCCCGCCGCAAGCAGGTCGCGCACCAGCGGCCCCACGACTTTCTTCAACCGGGTCGAATAGCGCACATAGTCGGGGATCGTCAGCAACTCATCGGGATAGAGCAGCGGCAGCCACTCATCCTCCGACAGCACCACCGCGCGATGCTCCGCCGCCAGTGCCTTGGACAGCGTCGATTTGCCTGCCGCGATCTTGCCGCAGAGGAAATGCAGTTCGGCTTGCCCGCTCGCCATGTTCACAATCCTTCTTCCGATCCCCCAAACCATATGGGACACCCAAGAAACAAGAAAACCCCCGGCACTCGCCGAGGGTTCCCTCAATCACATTGACCCGAAGATCAGAGGCCGGTCGACACGTCGATCGTGTTGCCCTCTTCGAGGGTCACATAGGCCTTCTTCACGTCTTTCCGCTTGCCGAGCTGGCCGCGGAACCGCTTGGTTTTACCCTTGGTGATGGTGGTGTTGACCGCCTTCACCTTTACGCCAAAGAGGGTTTCCACCGCTTCTTTGATCTGGGGTTTGTTCGCGTCGATCGCCACCTCAAAAACAACCGCGCCGTTTTCGGACGCCATGGTCGACTTTTCGGTGATGACCGGCTTGCGGATCACGTCGTAATGTTCTGCCTTCGCGCTCATTTCAGTCGAGCCTCCAGTGCTTCAACACCCGCCTTGGTGATCACCAGCGTGTCACGCTTGAGGATGTCATAGACGTTTGCGCCCATGGTCGGCAGCACATCGAGACCTTCGATGTTGCGAGCGGCCTTGGCGAAGTTTTCGTCCACGGATGCGCCGTCGATGATCAGCGCGCGCTTCCAGCCCAGTTCCTTGACCTGCTTGGCAAGCGCCGAGGTCTTGGGGGCGTCGAGTGCGATGCTGTCCAGAACGACCAGCTCACCCGCTGCCGCCTTGGCGGACAGGGCGTGACGCAGGCCGAGCTTGCGGAACTTCTTCGGCAGATCGTGGCCGTGGCTGCGCGGGGTCGGACCCTTGTAGATACCACCCTTGCGGAAGATCGGCGCGTTGCGGTCACCATGGCGTGCGCCACCGGTGCCCTTCTGGCGGTAGATCTTCTTGGTCGAGTAGCTGGTTTCCGACCGGGTCTTCACCTTGTGGGTGCCAGCCTGAGCGTTGTTACGCTGCCAGCGAACGACGCGGTGCAGGATGTCGGCGCGGGGTTCCAGACCGAAGAGAGCTTCGTCCAGATCCACGGTACCGGCAGAACCGCCATCGAGCTTGATTACATCAAGTTTCATTCTTCCGCTCCCTCAACCGGAGCCTCAACGGGGGCTTCTTCCACGGCAGCCGATTTCACGGCGGCGGGGAAGGGAACACCCTCGGGCAGTTTCTTCTTCACGGCATCCTTGATGGTGACCCAGCCACCCTTCGACCCCGGAACGGCGCCCTTGACCATGATCAGACCACGGTCTGCATCGGTCCGGACAACTTCCAGGTTCTGGGTGGTGACGCGCACGGCGCCCATGTGGCCGGCCATCTTCTTGCCTTTGAACACGCGGCCCGGGTCCTGACACTGACCGGTGGAGCCGTGCGAACGGTGGCTGATCGACACACCGTGAGAGGCGCGCAGACCACCGAAGTTGTGCCGCTTCATGGCACCGGCGAAGCCTTTACCGATCGAGGTGCCGGACACGTCGACCTTCTGGCCTTCCAGGAAATGTTCGGCCGACAGCTCGGCGCCCACTTCGATCAGGTTGTCCGGGGTCACGCGGAATTCTGCCAGCTTGCGCTTGGGGGCCACGCCGTTACCGGCGAAGTGGCCGCGCATGGCCTTGGAAACACGCTTGACCTTCGGGGTGCCCGCACCGAGCTGAACGGCAGAATAGCCATCCTTCTCGGAGGTGCGCTGCGACACGACCTGCAGGTTGTCGAGTTGAAGAACGGTCACAGGGATCTGCTTGCCGTCTTCCATGAACAGGCGGGTCATGCCCACCTTCTTGGCGATCAATCCAGAGCGCATCTGATTGCCCTCCTTAGACCGAAATCTGAACGTCGACGCCGGCAGCGAGGTCGAGCTTCATCAGCGCGTCCACGGTCTGCGGGGTCGGATCGACGATGTCGAGCAGACGCTTGTGGGTCCGGATTTCCCACTGGTCACGGCTTTTCTTGTCGACGTGGGGGCCACGGAGAACCGTGAATTTCTCGATCTTGTTCGGCAGCGGGATCGGTCCGCGAACTTGCGCGCCGGTCCGCTTGGCGGTGTTGACGATCTCTTGCGTGGAAGCATCCAGCACACGATAGTCAAACGCCTTGAGCCGGATACGAATGTTCTGACTTTGCATGTCATTCGCCCTTTCAGGCTTATTGGAGTTGATAGGACGACCGGCGGCTCATTCCCCCGGCCCTCTTCGAACTCAAAAAGCGGGACCGAATCCCGCTTCTCAAGCAGTCCGCTATCTGCGAACCCGCGCGATGTACAGGGGATGGGGGGATGGGGCAAGGGGAAAGTTGGGGATTTCCACCCACCTTTTGTTGACCAACCAGTCCCTGGCGCCGGGCGCGGCAGCGATTTGGTGAGAGGCGCGTAATCTTGGGAAGGTTTGCTGATCTGGCTTGGATAGAGCGGCAAGACTTACTGTGCGAGTCGCCCCCTCGCGCTTCGGCAATACACTACCGAATAGATGCCCCCTCGCGGCACGTGCCGCGTCCCAATCAAAAAGGCCCGCTCGATTGAGCGGGCCTTTCTGTTTGTCTGGGGATCCGGTCGCTTATGCGAGGATCTTCGACACGACGCCGGAGCCGACGGTGCGGCCGCCTTCGCGGATGGCGAAGCGCAGGCCGTCTTCCATGGCGATCGGCGCGATCAGCTCAACCGTGAACTTCAGGTTGTCGCCGGGCATCACCATCTCGGTGCCTTCGGGCAGCTGAACGGTGCCGGTCACGTCCGTGGTACGGAAGTAGAACTGCGGACGGTAGTTCGCGAAGAACGGCGTGTGACGGCCGCCTTCTTCCTTGGTCAGGATGTAGACCTCGGCTTCGAACTGGGTGTGCGGGTTCACCGAGCCCGGCTTACACAGAACCTGGCCACGCTCCACGCCGTCACGGTCCACACCGCGCAGCAGGGCGCCGATGTTGTCGCCGGCTTCACCGCGGTCCAGCAGCTTGCGGAACATTTCCACACCGGTACAGGTGGTCTTCTTGGTGTCGCGGATGCCGACGATCTCGATCTCGTCGCCCACGTTGATCACGCCACGCTCCACACGGCCGGTCACAACCGTGCCGCGGCCGGAGATCGAGAACACGTCTTCGATCGGCATCAGGAAGGGCTGGTCCACGGCACGCTCGGGCTGCGGGATGTACTCGTCCACGGCCGCCATCAGTTCGCGGATCTTGTTCTCGCCGATCTCCGGGTCACGGCCTTCCATCGCCGCCAGGGCAGAGCCTGCGATGATCGGGATATCGTCGCCCGGGAAGTCATATTCGGACAAGAGCTCGCGGACTTCCATTTCCACCAGCTCCAGCAGTTCCTCGTCATCGACCTGGTCGACTTTGTTCAGGAACACGACCATGGCGGGGATACCCACCTGGCGGCCGAGCAGGATGTGCTCGCGGGTCTGCGGCATCGGGCCGTCAGCCGCGTTCACCACCAGGATCGCGCCGTCCATCTGGGCGGCACCGGTGATCATGTTCTTCACGTAGTCGGCGTGCCCGGGGCAGTCGACATGGGCGTAGTGACGGTTGTCGGTCTCGTATTCCACATGCGCGGTCGAGATGGTGATCCCGCGAGCCTTCTCTTCCGGCGCGCCGTCGATCTGGTCATAGGCCTTGAAGTCACCGAAATACTTGGTGATCGCCGCCGTCAGCGTCGTCTTGCCGTGGTCAACGTGACCGATCGTGCCGATGTTACAATGCGGCTTGCCGCGCTCAAACTTTTCCTTTGCCATTGCTCAGGCGCCTCATGCTAGGGGGGGCCGCCCGGCCCCGGTTCATCATCGCGCGCTCGTTACTGAGGCGCGGGGGAAAAATCAAGGGTGAGTTGGGGGAAAACCCGTTACTCTGCCGCTTCTTCCGGCAGTTCTACGGGCTGCTCCACTTCCGCGACCTGCGCCTCCAGCGCGGCCTGGGCCTCGGCTGCGGCCTCCTCGTCGATCGAGAACCATTCCGGATGGGTCAACATCCACAGCTGGATGCGCCGCGCCGCGTTGCGCGCAAGGATCTGCATCTGCTCTTCGCGTGACCGGGCAAGACCCGACCCGATGATCATCGTTTCCGCCGCCGCTCCCTCGAAAATCGTCAGTTGTTCAGGGTCATCATGCAGTTTCGCCTGCAATTCATCATCCCAGACATTGGCACTGATCACGAGGATCGAGCGCGGCTGAAGCACCACGGGAATCCCCGGAGGTGCCAGCGCATAGGCATCCACATGGATCGCGATGTGATAAAGCCGGTCGCCCTCGTAGCCGCCGAAGCGGCGGTCGATCTCTGCGGTCAGGATTTCGATCCATTCCTCTCCCGACGCTTCCCGCGAGGGCGGGACCTGCTGCATGTTGTCGGCCACGACGATGTTATAGGCCAGCCGGAAATCGCCCATATCGGGCAGGTCTTCCTCCAGCGGGTCAGTCGCGGCGCAGGCCCCGAGAATCAGGACCAGCCCCAAAAGGGCGAAACGGGACAGGGCGCGCATGGGGCTCCTCCTAGATGGCAGCCCGTTCGGGATAGCGCAGCCGGGCATGTCGTGCAATCGACCCGGCCAAGCCGCCGGAAAATCGGCAAAAAACCGTGGCCGAGTTGCAAACCCCGGGTCTCAGGTGAAGCGATTGTCCCTCGGGAAGCCACGCGGGGCCATGCGGCCCGTTCCGGCGCGCTTGCCTTCCCATTCGGTCAGGTCAGTCTCTGTCCGGGTGCGCCCGGCGGGGTCTTTCCAGCTCAACCCCTCCGCCCGGTTGAAACTGCGCGCATCCGACAGGCCACCGTCCTTGTACTTCTGCAACCGAACGCCCTTGCCGCGCCCCATCTCGGGCAGCTCAGCAAGAGGGAAGACCAGCACCTTGCGATTCTCGCCAACGCAGGCAACGTAATCTTCGCCCTCCTGCACACGAGTACAGACCGCCGCGCGCACCGGTGCTTTCACGTTCAGCACCTGCTTGCCGGACCGGGTCTGCGCGATCACGTCGGCCTCTGGCACGAGGAAGCCATCCCCGGCAGAAGAGGCGACCAGCAGTTTCGCGCCGGGCTTGTGTATCAGCAGATCGACGATTTCGACCTCATTGGGCAGATCGACCATCAGACGCACGGGTTCCCCCATGCCGCGCCCGCCGGGCAGGTTCGACGCGGCGATGGTATAGAAGCGCCCGTTATTGCCGAAGACCAGCAGCTTGTCGGTGGTTTCCGCATGCATCAGGAAGCGGCCCTCGTCGCCGTCCTTGTATTTGAACTCACCATCCAGCGCGACATGGCCCTTCATCGCGCGCACCCAGCCCATTTTCGACAGGACCACGGTGATCGGTTCACGCTCGATCATCGCTTCCAGCGGCACGTCGGGGGTTTCGCCCGCCTCGGCAAAATCCGTGCGACGTTTGCCGAATTCGGTGCCTTTGCCAAACTGCTTGCGCATCTCGCGCAGCTCTTCGCCAATGCGGCCCCATTGCAGGTCGTCCCGCGCCAACAGGTCGTCGAGCTCGGCGCGTTCTTCCATCAGGGCGGCCTGCTCTTTCAGCAGCTCCATCTCTTCCAGCCGCCGCAAGCTGCGCAGGCGCATGTTCAGGATGGCCTCTGCCTGCACCTCGGTCAGTTCACCCTCACCGGGCGCGGGGCTGACATAATCGGCCTCGGAGGTCGCCCGCACATGCGCCCTGCCCCATTCCTCGCGCATCAACGCGGCCTTGGGGTCGTCGTCATAGCGGATGATGTCGATCACCCGGTCGAGGTTGAGGAAGGTGATGATGAAGCCTTCCAGCACCTCCAACCGGTGGTCGATCTTTTCCATCCGGTGGGAGGAGCGGCGGATCAGCACCTCGCGCCGATGGTCGAGGAAGGCGCGCAGAACCTCCTTCAGCGAACAGACCTTGGGCGTGCGCCCGTCGATCAGCACGTTCATGTTCAGGCTGAACCGGGTTTCGAGGTCCGAGCTGCGAAACAGCGTTCCCATCAGAATTTCCGGGTCCACGTTCTTGGAGCGCGGCTCCAGAACGATGCGGATGTCATCAGCCGATTCGTCGCGCACATCGGCGAGGATCGGCACCTTCTTGGTCTGGATCAGCTCCGCGATCTTCTCGATCAGCTTCGATTTCTGCACCTGATAGGGGATTTCCGTGACCACGACCTGCCAGGTGCCCCGGCCCAGATCCTCGGTCTCCCACTTGGCGCGCAGGCGAAACGCGCCGCGACCGGTGCGGTAGGTCTCGGCCATGCTTTCCTTGGGCTCGACGATCACGCCGCCGGTCGGAAAATCGGGGCCTTGAATGTAGTTCAGCAGCGTCTCGTCACGTGCATCGGGCGTCTTGATCAAATGCAGACAGGCGGCAATCAATTCATCCACGTTATGAGGCGGGATGTTTGTGGCCATCCCCACGGCAATCCCACTCGACCCGTTGGCCAGCAGGTTGGGCAAGGCGGCGGGCAGCACCTCGGGTTCCTGCAGGGTACCGTCGTAATTGTCCCGAAAATCAACGGCGTTCTCATTCAACCCTTCCAGCAGCACCTCGGCCACGGCGGTCATCCGCGCCTCGGTGTAGCGGCTTGCGGCTGGGTTATCGCCGTCGATATTGCCGAAATTCCCCTGGCCATCGACCAGCGGATAGCGAATGGTGAAATCCTGCGCCAGACGCGCCATGGCGTCGTAAATCGCGGCATCGCCATGGGGGTGGTAGTTCCCCATCACATCGCCAGAGATCTTCGCCGACTTTCGGAAACCTCCGTTCGAGGCAAGGCGCAGCTCCCGCATCGCATAAAGGATACGCCGATGCACGGGCTTCAACCCATCCCGCGCGTCGGGCAGAGCCCGGTGCATGATGGTGCTGAGCGCATATTGCAAATAGCGCGAGCCAATGGCGCGGCTCAGCGACTCGGATGTTTCGCGGTTGTCGTCTGACATTGTCTGCTCGTTCATTTGGTATCCGTGATACGTCAAACCACGAGGGGTGGTAAAGCAGGATATGACCTGCCGCTTGCGCCGGGCCACCCTTGGCCCTACCCCTGTGCCATCTGGCGCGACAGGACCCGAACATGACCCGCAGCATTCTGATCACCGGCTGTTCTTCTGGTATCGGCCATCATTGCGCCCATGCGCTACACGCGCGCGGCTGGAATGTACTGGCCACCTGCCGCAAGCCCGAAGACGCCGAACGCCTGCGCGCCGAGGGGCTGAGCTGCGGGGTTCTGGATCTGTCGGACGCCGACAGCATCACCGCCGGGCTTTCGTGGGCGCTGGACCAGACCGGCGGGACGCTCGACGCGCTCTTCAACAACGGTGCTTTCGGCCTGCCCGGCGCGGTCGAGGATCTGCCCACTGACGGGCTGCGCGAGATCTTCGAGACCAATTTCTTCGGCTGGCACGACCTGACCCGGCAGGTGATTCCCGTCATGCGGGCGCAGGGGCATGGGCGGATCGTGCAGAACAGCTCTGTCCTCGGCTTCATCACCTACAAGTGGCGCGCGGCCTATGTCTCGACCAAATTCGCGCTTGAGGGGCTGACCGACACCATGCGGCTGGAACTCAAGGACTCGGGCATTCACGTGGTGCTGATCGAACCCGGCCCCGTCACCTCGAAAATCCGCGAAAACGCCCGCAGTCATTTCGAACGCTGGATCGACTGGGAAAACTCGGCCCTGTCCGATCTCTATCGCGACACGCTGCTGAAACGGCTCTATGAAGACAAGGACAAGCCCGACGCGTTCGAACTGCCGCCCGAAGCTGTGGCAAAGAAGCTTATTCACGCGCTCGAGTCTGGCCGACCGCGCCCGCGATACTATGTAACGGTGCCAACCTATTTCATGGGCGCGATGAAACGGCTATTGCCAACGCGTGCATTGGACTGGTTGATCGACAAGGGCTGAGCCCCCGGAAAGGACCGCCATGGTAGATACCCTCACAATCATTGCCCTGATCGTCACGGTCGGGGTCGCCATCATCCTGCTCTTCGGGATTGGCACCTTCACGCGCGGCGGGGAATTCAACCGCAGGAATGCCAACAAGATCATGCGCTGGCGATTGGCCGCGCAATTCGTGGCGGTGATCCTGATCGCCGCCGTGGTCTATCTGCGCGGCAATGGGGGCTGAGACATGGTTGTTCTGAACAAGATTTACACCCGTACTGGCGACGCCGGTCAGACCGCGCTTGGCAATGGCGCGCGGGTCGACAAGCATTCCGCCCGTGTGACGGCCTATGGCACGGTCGATGAGCTGAACGCGACACTTGGCCTTGCGCGGCTGCATACCGAAGGCGCGATGGACGCGCAGCTGGCGATGATCCAGAACGACCTTTTCGATCTGGGCGCGGACCTGTGCCGCCCGGAAATGGAAAAGGACGCCGAGGCAGAATATCCGCCGCTGCGCATGATCCCCGCACAGGTGGACCGGCTGGAAGCCGAGATTGACGCGATGAACGACCGGCTGGACCCGCTGCGCAGTTTCATCCTGCCCGGTGGCTCGCCTGCCGCCGCGCATCTGCATCTGTGTCGCACTGTGGCAAGACGGGCCGAGCGGCTGGCGGTGGAACTGTCGACGGTAGAATCGGTGAACCCCGCCGCGGTGAAATACCTCAACCGCCTGTCCGACTGGTTCTTCGTCGCGGCCCGCATCTGCAACGATGATGGACGCGCCGATGTGCTTTGGGTGCCGGGGGCGAACCGCTAACCGCGCGGCGCGACAGGTACCCAAACCGCAACTTTGCCTTCGCCTTTCGGGTCGAAATCCGGGTCGTAGAGTTCAAACTCGGACCCGTTCAGCAGGTCATACTCTGCCTCTGGCGCCCATTTCGCAAAGATCGCGTCCCATGTCCGCGATATCGTCGAGATGTGTCCTTCATGGGGAAAGACCGCATAGGAGCCGCCCGGAATGGTCAGGCGGTCGAGACCCTCTGCCACTTCGCCCGCAAAGGCCACTGAATAAGTGAACTCCCCCGCATCGTTGAAATCGGAACACACGCCGTAGGTCGGACCGCCGATCATGGCGTCATGCCATTCCGAAACGGTTTCATCCCACAGCGCGGGAATGCGCGAACGGCTGTTCATGTCGAACCGGCCCGACCGTCCCACAAGGGTGATGGGGTCAATGGTCCTGATCTCGGGTGTCGGGGTTTTGCTTTCTTCGGTTTTGGGCATCTCAATCGCCTCCTGCAGGGTAATCCTGTTCAGGTCATCCACGCATCGGATCGAGGACGGGGCCAGCCCGAAACAGGCACGGAACGCACGGGAAAAGCCCTCGACACTGTCATAGCCAGCGTCGAAAGCCGCATTGGTCACGCTGTCACCGGCTGATCGCGCCTTGGCCGCCTCGCTCAGCCGCCGCCGGCGCACATATGTGCCAAGCGACAGACCGGTGCGCAGGGAAAAGGCACGGGTCAGGTGAAACCGGCTGACCCCGATGGCCTCGGCCAGCGCGGGCAGATCCGGCCCTCGGGACAGGTCCGTTTCCACCTGCCACAGGGTGCGGGCAATCAGGTCCGATTGGGTGTGCGTCCGTTTCATGGGCTCAGGATAGAGCGTCGCGACGGCCCGCGCCTGACCGATCTTGCGCCAAGCGGCGACTGTCCCCACCGGATCAGTCGGAAACGGCCCGATAGCATTCCAGATAGGCCTGATCCCGGAAATCCGAAATCGCCTCGGCCTGGTATTGCGGGGTGGAATAGCGGGGTTCTTCATAGGCCGCAGCTACCAGAGATTGAGCTAGGCCGTTTCCATCGGCGATATCCATCATCTGAACGATGGAAGTGCCACTCTGACGGTTCGACATGATCGATTCCGCCAGAGTACTGATCTCGCGGCACAACTCCATGTAATCAGACTCGGTCTGCGCAGCGGCGGGCAGAGAGGCTGACCATAGGAAAGCCGCCAACAAAAAGGTAAATCGGAACAACGGGCACACTCCCAAACTCTTTATACTGGTCAATGGTCTCATCTCATCCGGAATTTATCAACTGCCATGTCGGGTGGAGCCGCAAAGGGTTATGACGTTGGGTGCTTTCCACGGTCGCCCCGGCCAGAGGTTTTAGTTGGGCCTGTCGCTGACGGGCACCCAAATCTCGAACGCCATGCCGTCCGGTCCGTTGCGAGGGTCTTCCGGGTAACGCTCGAAAATCGCGCCGCGCCGCTGCGTGTAGCGCGACCCCGGCAACCAGTCCGCGATGATCCAGTCAAAGCAAAGCTGCACGTCGTCGAGCGTGCCGAAATCCTGCACCACCGCGTAGTCGCCTTCCGGCAGCCGCGCCAGGCTGGTGCCCTTGGGCAGTTCCGACGGAACCGGATCGACCTCGACCGTGACCCCGTATTTGAACGATCCCAGACCATCCGCCGCAAAGGACACGCCATACATGGCACCGGGCACGTAATTGGGGATCACAAGCGGCGCCTCGTAGAAGGTGCGCCAAAGGTCGGGCATCTCGTCCAGCGTGGCCATCGAATAATCGCGCACGAACCCGAGCGTATGGGTTTCCGGGAAGGCCTTGATCTGAGGCTCTGACATGGATGGTGTCATTCGCTATCTCCTGTCGGGGCGGGTTCCCACAATTCGATCGGCGTCCCTTCGGGGTCGCGCAAATGGGCGAAGCGGCCGATCCCCTCCATTTCCGAGCGATTGTAGACATCAATGCCCGCAGATTCCAGTTGCGTCACCATGGCATCCAGATCGCCGACACGGAAGTTCAGCATGAAGCGTTGATCGGCGGCGAAATAATCGGTGTCCTCGTCGAAAGGTGCAAACACCGTCACACCGGCGTCACTGACCCAGGGCACCATGTTCATATCGGTCGGGGCTATGTTGATTCCCAGATGGTCTCTATACCACCGCCCCAGTGCCTTCGGGTCCTGGGCGCGGAAGAAGAACCCACCGATTCCCTGAACTTTTTCCATTGAAACCCCATCCTTCTACGCAAGCACCCCGGCACAAATCGCGACGCCGATCTGACACATACACACTCAATAAGGAAAAAACGCGGCGTCCAATCGGCCGAACGCGTCGATTTTGACCTGTCATCACGCGATTCGAAGCGGTAACAACCGCATGATAGCATGACTTTCCCGGGGCTGGCGCCTCGGGGGCCATTACAGGAGAGACGTGGAAATGAAGGTTCTTGTGCCTGTCAAACGCGTGATCGACTACAACGTGAAGGTCCGTGTGAAGGCGGATGGTAGCGGTGTTGATCTTGCGAATGTGAAGATGTCGATGAACCCGTTCGACGAGATTGCCGTTGAAGAGGCGATCCGTCTGAAGGAAGCGGGCAAGGCGGACGAGGTTGTCGCCGTGTCGATCGGCGTCAAGCAAAGCCAGGAAACCCTGCGCACGGCGCTGGCCATGGGTGCGGACCGCGCCATTCTGGTCGTGGCCGCCGATGACGTGCACACCGATATCGAGCCGCTGGCGGTTGCCAAGATCCTCGCCAAAGTGGTCGAGGAAGAGCAGCCCGGCGTCGTGCTCTGCGGCAAGCAGGCCATCGACAACGACATGAACGCCACCGGCCAGATGCTGTCGGCTCTGCTCGGCTGGTCCCAGGGCACCTTCGCCTCCGAGGTCGATATCGACGGCGACAGCGCCAAGGTCACCCGCGAGGTCGATGGCGGCCTGCAGACCATCACTGTGAAGATGCCCGCCATCATCACCGTCGACCTGCGCCTCAATGAGCCGCGCTATGCGTCGCTGCCCAACATCATGAAGGCCAAGAAAAAGCCGCTGGATGAAAAGACCGCCGCCGATTACGGCGTCGACGTCAGCCCGCGTCTGGAGATTGTCTCGACGACCGAGCCCGAGGCCCGCAAGGCCGGTGAGATTGTGGGCTCCGTGGACGAGCTTGTTGCGAAACTCAAAGAAGCGGGGGCTGTGTAATGGCTGTTCTTCTCCTTGCTGAAGTGACCGATGGCGAACTGTCGCTCGACGCCACCGCAAAGGCCGTTGCCGCGGCCTCGTCGCTTGGCGACGTGACCGTTCTGGCCGCTGGTGCCTCTGCCGCCGCTGCCGGGGACGCCGCTGCCAAGATCGCGGGCGTGTCCAAGGTTCTGGTCGCCGAAGATGCCTCGCTCGGCCATCGGCTGGCGGAACCGACCGCCGCGCTGATCGTGTCGCTGGCTGGCGATTACGAGCATATCGTGGCGCCCGCCACCACGGATGCCAAGAACGTGCTGCCCCGCGTGGCCGCGCTTCTGGATGTGATGGTGATCTCGGATGCCTCCGGTGTTGTGGACGGAAATACGTTCGAACGCCCGATCTATGCGGGCAACGCGGTGCAGACCGTACGCTCGAAAGATGAAAAGAAGGTTATCAGCTTCCGGACATCGACCTTCGACGCAGCCGGTGAACAGGCCGCAGCGCCGGTGGAAACCATTTCCGCCGCCGATAACCCCGGCCTCAGCGAAGGGGTCGAGGACAAGGTTGCCGCGTCCGACCGCCCCGAACTGACCAGCGCCGGCATCGTCGTGTCCGGTGGCCGTGGCGTCGGGTCCGAAGAGGACTTCAAGATCATCGAAGGTCTCGCCGACAAGCTCGGCGCCGCTGTTGGTGCCTCCCGCGCCGCAGTCGACTCGGGCTATGCCCCGAACGACTGGCAGGTGGGCCAGACCGGCAAGGTCGTCGCCCCGGATCTCTACATTGCCGTCGGCATCTCGGGCGCGATCCAGCACCTCGCGGGCATGAAGGACAGCAAGATCATCGTCGCGATCAACAAGGACGAAGAGGCCCCGATCTTCCAGGTCGCCGATTACGGCCTGGTCGCAGACCTCTTCACCGCCGTCCCGGAACTGACCGAGAAACTCGGCTGATCCACGCGACTGCGCAATCACAGAAGGCCCGCCCATCCCGGCGGGCCTTTTTCATGCCATTGCACCTGCCAGCAGCGCAGCCACCCGGTCATGGTCCTCCGGCCCCGGCATCAGCCGCGCGGCAGCTTCCTCGCCCCGGCCATAGAACATGCCCCGCGCGGCCGGTGCCCGCGCATCCTGTGGCAGAATGCAGACAGACACGCTGGCCGCCTTTGGCGCCAGACCCGCCAGCATCGCGGCATCAACGAAGAGCGGATCATATCCCAACCCCTCCTCGTCCAACGGGTCATCCCCCGGCGCCCGGCGTGACAGCCACAGCAGATGGACCGGCACGCCGATCCTGTCCAGCAGCGTCGTCATCCGCGCCTGCCACGCGGCACGCAATTCCTCCACCACGATCATGAACCGGTCCTCCGACCTTCGTTTCAGCGCGGTCAGCATGTGCCGCGTGAAGTGGAACTCGGTAAAATCCACCTCCCGGTAGATCGTGCGCATCATGGTCGAGGCCTTGACGAACCGGTCATTTCGCCGGGGATGCACGCTGAAGAACCGGTTCGACAGATTGGCCGCCCCCGGCACCTGCAACACCACCGCCCCGGCCCGCGCGAGGGCGTTGCGAATGGCGGGGTCATGCAGCAACAGGTCGATCCCCGCGTTCATCGCGCCCATATTGACCACAGGCCGCCCAAGCCGCCGCGCCAACAGGTCGGGAAAGGGGTCGGGTGAAAACTTCCCGAAGGTTTCCGATCCGCCGAGGCACAGGACATAGCCCTCCTCCGGCTCCGCCTTCGGCCCCCGAAACGTCATCGGCGACCCCTCGTAGCGGCACGGCTGATAATCAAGGGGCCCATGCCCCGCTTTTGCATAACTCATGGCTTGCTCCACCCATGTTTCGACTCACCCGGACCCAATTTGCGCCGTGGCCGTTTCCAAATGGCTAAACCGAAAACTTGTGGTGATTTTTCGCACAATCCGCCGCGGCGTTTGACCTTGTCTGCCCCCGTCCCCCGCGCCTATTGTGCGGGCGAAACACTGGGCCAGAGGTACGGGACATGGACATTCAGAAGATTGGCATCGTCGGCGCGGGACAGATGGGCAACGGCATTGCCCATGTCTGTGCATTGGCCGGGTACGACGTTGTTATGAATGATGTTTCCCAAGACAGCCTCGACAAGGCCATGGCCCTGATCGACCGCAATATCGAACGGCAGGTCAGCCGGGGTAAGGTTAGCGCGGAGGACAAGGCCGCCGCGCTTGGACGCATCTCGACCACGCTGAAACTGACCGATCTTGGCCCGTCTGACCTGATCATCGAGGCCGCAACGGAACGTGAAACCGTCAAGCAGGCGATTTTCGAGGACCTTCTGCCGCATCTGAAGCCCGACACGATCCTGACCTCCAACACGTCGTCGATCTCGATCACCCGTCTTGCCAGCCGCACCGACCGGCCGGAGAAGTTCATGGGCTTCCACTTCATGAACCCGGTTCCGGTGATGCAACTGGTGGAGCTGATCCGCGGGATCGCCACGGATGAGGAGACCTTCGCCGCCTGCAAGGCCGTGGTGGACAAGCTTGGGAAAACCGCCGCAACGGCAGAGGATTTCCCCGCCTTCATCGTCAACCGCATCCTGATGCCAATGATCAACGAGGCGGTCTATACGCTCTACGAAGGCGTCGGAAACGTGAAGTCCATCGACGAGTCGATGAAGCTGGGGGCCAACCACCCGATGGGGCCGCTGGAACTGGCGGATTTCATCGGTCTGGACACCTGCCTTGCGATCATGAACGTGCTGCATGACGGGCTGGCAGACACCAAGTACCGCCCCTGCCCGCTGCTGACCAAATATGTCGAGGCGGGCTGGCTTGGCCGCAAGACGCAGCGCGGCTTCTACGATTATCGCGGAGATGTTCCGGTTCCGACCCGCTAAGGGCGCTCAGAACACGCGGTCAGGATCGGCCTTCAGCCCAAGCGTATGCTCGCGCAGCTGCGCCATGAACTGGCGCGGGTTCTGGATCGGGCCATCCCACTGATCTGGCGTGATTGCATGGCCGATGATCGGGGCTTGCGGCTTGTCGAAGCTTTTCACCACCTCGTGCAGCAACAGCCCCTGGCGCACGACCGGAGACACCCGGTTGGCGATCTGGTAAGCGCGCGAATTGGTGCCCTGGAAGAAACACGGCACGATGGTCGCGCCCGAGCGGCGGATCATCTTGGCGGTGAACACGTTCCATTCCTGCTCGATCACCGGACCGAAGGCGGTGGCCGATGTGGCGACAACGCCCGAGGGAAACAGCGCGATCAGCCCGTGGTCCTGCAAATGGGCCATCGCCGCTGCGCGCATGCGGATCATTTCCCGCTGCGCGTCGGGCTGGTGCGGGAACGGCACCGGAATCATGTAGCTCGCCGCGCTTTCGTCGATCCCGGTCAGAAGCGAGCGGGTCAGAATCCGGTAATCATCGCGGCGGCGACCAATCAGGTCGGCAAGGATCATGCCATCGACCAGCCCATGCGGGTGGTTGGCCACGAAAACGACAGGCCCCTCAGCAGGAATCCGGTCCAGTTGATGCGCCGGGGTTTGCAGGTCGATGCCCATCACCTTCATCGTCGCGGGCCAGAAGGCCTGCCCCTTGGGCGCGCCCATCCGCTCGAACTGGCGCACCCGGCGCACGATGGTCAGCTTGCCGGTAAACCACTCGATGGCCCGGATCACGGTCGAGCGCAGCGGCGAATCGAAAGACGACGCATAGGTCAGGCTGCGCCGGTCATAGACCGGCTGCTGCTGGCCCTCTGCGGGCCGGGCCTGTTGCCCTGCATCTGGCGTTGTCACGTCGGTCAACGGTCCTCTTTCCCCGATTCCACCCTGAGTGTACGGGCTTACATGCCTTCACCGAACTTGTCAGCAACAAGTGCCGAAAGGGCATCCATCAGCTGTTCTGCCTCTGGCCCGCTGGTTTCCACCTCAATAGTGGTTCCCTGAGAGGCTGCCAACATCAAAAGCCCCATAATGGAGTCTCCGGCGGCGCTCAGCCCATCCTTGTAGGCTGTGGCACTGGCGTCGAACTGCTCGACCGTTTCTACGAATTTCGCCGAGGCGCGGGCATGCAGCCCCTTGACGTTCACGATGTCCAGCTTGCGCTTGGTCGGGGTGGTCATTCGGGGGCTCCGTCAAAACTGTTGATATATCGGCGTCCGGCTTCGGCGGCGCGGGTTACGGCTTCGTCCACCGGCAGGCTGCGCGATTTCGCCAGCTTCACCAGCATCGGCAGGTTCACCCCGGTCAGGATCTTGCGATTGGACGGGCGGCAGGCGCGCAGCGACAGGTTGGACGGTGAGCCGCCGAACATATCGGTGACCACCACCACGCCATCACCCATATCCACCGCGTCGGCGGCATCGCAGATTTCGCGCTGGCGGCGGGTGCGGTCATCTTCGGCCCCGATGGAAATGGCCAACACGCCAGGCTTTCGGCCCACCACATGCTCCATGGCATTCTGAAGCTCGCGGGCCAGACCCCCATGTGCAACGATCACGATGCCGATCAAGTTTAGCTTCCTTGGCGCTTACGGCGCGCGGGTCACGGCCCGGCGTTCAATCTCCCTGTGCCTCTTTGACACCTGCCAGCCCGCTTGCGCAAGATGGGCGGCCAGTTTTTCCGTGACGGCAACCGATCTGTGTTGCCCCCCGGTACATCCAAACGCCACGGTCAGGTGGGCCTTGCCCTCCTCCTGATAGGCGGGCAGCAGCGTTTCCACCAGCTGGGTCACCTGGGCAAGAAACGGCGCAAAGCGGGCATCGTCGGCGATATAGTCCACAACCGCCGCATCGCGGCCATCAAGGCTGCGCAGATCGGCATTCCAGTAGGGGTTGCGCAAAAAGCGGCAGTCAAAGACCAGATCGGCCCCCGTCGGCAGCCCGCGTTTGTAGCTGAAGGACTGCACCGACAGGGCCAGTTTCTGCCCGCCCGGAGCGAACCAGCGTTGTATCTCGGCGCGCAGCTCATGTGGGGTCATGTCAGACGTGTCGATCAGAATGCCCGCCCGCGCGCGCACCGGCGCCAGCAGATCCTGTTCCAGTTCGATCCCCAGAATGGGCCGGTCTTCGGGGGCCAGAGGATGACGACGGCGAGTTTCGGAATAACGGCGGACAAGCACATCGGTCGCGCAATCGAGATAGACCAGATCGGCCAGAATACGCGGGTCGGCAGCCAGCTTGTCGACAGCCGCGATCAGCGCCTGCGCGCTGTAGTCCCGGTTGCGAGGGTCGGTGCCAAGCGCCAGGGGCCGGGTCGGCGGGGGGCCGTCCAGAAGCCGTGGCAGCAGGCTGAGCGGCAGGTTGTCGATGGCCTCGAACCCCAGGTCTTCCAGTGCCCGGATCGCGGTGGACCGGCCCGCGCCGGAGGGGCCCGAGACGAAGACGACCCGTTCGGTCTCTTCTGCGGTGGTCTGGTCTTCGTGATCCATCCGTGGTTACTCCGCGCGTCCTTGCGTCAGATATTGGCAGATCGCGGCGGCAAGGAAAGGGTGATCCTTGCCCAGGATCAGCGGCACCGTCCCGCCGGGGGCCTCGACGGTTCGGGGCGGCGGCAGGCGGTCGGGCTCGGTTCGGGACAGATCGACGACCAGCGTCAGGGGTGCGCTTTGCAGCGTGGTGGCGTTGAGCAGCCCGATGCCCCGCGCCTCGATCATCCGGGGCGCCGTGTCGGGCCGTTCCATAAGGGTGTCCGCGGTCAGCCAGACCCCGTCATCGGCGACCAGCGTCGCGCCACGCGCCATCAGTTCCAGCGCCAGCTGCGATTTGCCGCTGCCCGAGGGGCCGATGGCCAGCAGCCCCCGCCCGTTCAGGCAGACCGCCGTGCCCCGGCAGAACACGCGCCCATCCGGCGCAGGGCCGTTGGTGTGGTTCAAAAGGGATGTATCGGGATCGCCCAAAGCCCTAGAGCGGAAGGCCGACTACGAACCGCGCGCCAAGCGGGTCCGACGTGATATCAGCCTCGGTCGGGCGGATGTTTTCCGCCCAGATCACGCCGCCATGCGCCTCGACAATCTGTTTGGAAATCGCAAGGCCAAGGCCGGAATGATCTCCGAACTGCTGAACGGGCCGCTCCGAATAGAAGCGGTTGAACACCTTGGTCAATGCCTCTTCGGGGATGCCTGGGCCAGTATCCTCAACCACCACCAGCACCCGGTTTTCCCGCTTGCGCGCCCAGACCCGGACGGCATCGCCCGCCTCGCAGAAGGAAATCGCATTGGTGATCAGGTTGACGAAGACCTGTGCCAGCCGCCCCTCCAGCCCATGCAACCTGACCGGTTCGCCGGGCAGGTCCGAGATGAAGGCGATCTCTTGTCCCTGCGCCTCCTCGGCATGGTACTGGGTCAGGTTCGACAGCATGTGGATGAGGTCGAAATCATCGGCCTCCTCCTTCACCAGCTCTGAATCGAGCCGCGAGGCGTTGGAGATATCAGATACCAGCCGGTCCAGCCGCCGCACGTCATGCTCGATGACATCGAGCAGCCGCGTGCGCTGTTCATCCGTGCGCGCCAGCCTCATCGTGCCCACGGCAGATCGCAGCGAGGCGAGCGGGTTCTTCACCTCATGCGCCACGTCGGCAGCGAATTGTTCATTGCCGTCGATTCGGTCATAGAGCGCCGCCACCATGCCGCGCAGCGCGGCGGACAAGCGGCCGATTTCGTCGGGACGGCCGGTCAGATCGGGGATGCGCACCCGCGTGGGGCTCATCTTGCGGGCATTCTTGTCGCGGCCCAGTTCGGCGGCGGCGGACAGGTCCGACAGCGGGTTGGCAATGGTCGAGGCCAGTACCAGCGACAAGCCGATGGAGACCAGAAGCGCCACGAAGAACATTTGCAGGATCTGTTCGCGTTCGGCGCGCACCAACTGTTCGATCTCCCCCGCGGCGGTGGCCAGCGCCACGACGCCCACAACGCCCGATGCACCCTCGATCGGCGAGGCCGCGAGGAAGATCGCGCCCGCCGTTCCATTGCCACCATGAAGAACGGTTTCACCCGATAGCGCATCTGCTACCAGAGCTCGCGCCTGGTCCTCTGTTGATACCGTTTCAGCCGGTCTCGAGCTCGAGGAAAGAACCCCGGCAATGCCATCCCAGACGGTGTTCAGGAAATCGGTGATGACCAGCGACCGGCCCGGATCCTCATCCGCGCCAGAGATCGGGGCGGCCGCCTCGGTTGTGACGTCGCCGGTCGACGCCACCAGCGTTTCATTCGGGGCGAAGACATAGACATCGACGCCATCCGACAGGCCGATCCGGCCAAGCACATCGACCGGGTCGATGCCGTCCCCGGTCAGCAGGTTGGCCGGGGCCGTGCGCGGCAGGCTGGCCTCGAAGATCTCGGCCACAAGCTGCGCTTCGACGGCCAGCGCCTGTTCGCGTTGATAGACCAGACTGTCGCGGAACGGGTTCAGAAACAGAACCCCCGCCACAAGAACCACCAGTGCCAGCAGGTTGAACAGGATGATCTTGCGCGCCAGCGGCGAACGATTGAGCGACATCAGCCCGCGCCGGGCCCGCGCATCGCGCAGTTCGACTTCGACCGCCCCGGCGGGGCGGTCCCAGTCTTCCCCCAGCACGATCTGCGATTCCGCAGGTTCGCGCCTTTGGGTCGGTCCGATGTCGGAGGCCAGTGTCATTTAGTCTTCGTTATACCTGTACCCGATACCATAAAGCGTTTCGATGGCCGAGAAATCCGAATCCACTTCACGCATCTTCTTGCGCAGACGCTTGATATGGCTGTCGATGGTCCGGTCATCCACATAGACCTGTTCGTCATAGGCCACATCCATCAACTGGTCACGGCTTTTCACGAAGCCCGGGCGCTGCGCCAGCGCCTGTAGCAGCAGGAATTCCGTTACCGTCAGCGACACGTCCTTGCCATGCCAGGTCACCGCGTGGCGTAGCGGATCCATGGTCAGCGGGCCACGCACCATCACCTGGCTTTCTTCCGGGGTGCCCCCGGCATCAGAGGCAATCGCCTCCTGCCGGCGCAGGATCGACCGGATGCGTTCGACCAGAAGGCGCTGCGAAAACGGCTTGCGCACGTAGTCGTCAGCGCCCATGCGCAGGCCCATCAGTTCGTCGATCTCATCATCCTTAGAGGTGAGGAAGATCACCGGCACCGCGCTTTTCTGGCGCAAGCGCTGCAACAGATCCATGCCGTCCATGCGCGGCATCTTGATGTCCAGAACGGCCAGTTCCGGCATCCGGCGCGTAAACGCGTCCAGGGCCGACTGCCCGTCATTATAGGTTTCAACTTCAAATCCTTCCGCTTCCAGAGTCATGGAAACGGAGGTCAGGATATTCCTGTCGTCATCGACGAGTGCGATCCTCGACATGTTACTATGTCCTTATTCTGCCCGATTTGCCTTGTTTTTTTCTTATTCTCCTACATTTCGGGCTTTAGAATCAATCTCTAAGTTGCATCCGGGGGCAACAGGTGTGGCCGATTTCCTACCATCCACCTCTTAAGGCAGCGCTAACGGCCCGAAAAAAGGTGAGTTTGGTTGCGCTAACTGTGCGATTGCGTCCTGTTCCTCGCTGAAAACGCCATGTTATATGGCCCCTGTCGCAGCGGCCTTCCCTACCGGCCGCGACCCCTTCTGTTTCACCCAAGGCGCCGGGCAGAGACGGCGCAGGAGCTTGCATAATGACAACAGGACGCGTGAACCCGGCCCAGACACTGGACGCTCAAGGCATTTCCGGCCTCGGTTCGGTTCACTATAACCTGCTCGAACCCGCCCTGATCGAAGCGGCCCTTCGCAAGAACGAAGGCACTCTCGGGCAGGGTGGCGCTTTCCTGGTGACCACCGGAAAATTCACTGGCCGCTCGCCAAAGGACAAACATGTCGTGCGTTCCGCCGCGACCGAAGACACGATCTGGTGGGAAAACAACGCGGCGATGACGCCCGACGCTTTTGACCGGCTGCATGCCGACATGCTGGCCCATATGAAGGGCGGCGAGTATTTCGTGCAGGACCTGTTCGGCGGCGCCGATACCGAGCATCGACTGGATGTGCGCGTGGTGACGGAACTGGCCTGGCATGGCCTCTTCATCCGCCACCTGCTGCGCCGTCCCGCCGCGGAAGAGCTAGACAGCTTCGTCCCCGAATTCACCATCATCAACTGCCCCAGCTTCTTCGCCGATCCCGAACGCCACGGCTGCCGCACTGAAACCGTGATCGCGCTCAACTTCGAAAAGAAGCTGATCCTGATCGGTGGCACCGAATACGCGGGCGAGAACAAGAAGTCGGTCTTCACCCTGCTGAACTACATCCTGCCCGGCAAGAACGTGATGGCGATGCATTGCTCGGCCAACCACGCGGTGGACAATCCCGATGACGCAGCCGTTTTCTTCGGACTGTCGGGTACCGGCAAGACGACGCTGTCTGCCGACCCCGCCCGTGTGCTGATCGGCGATGATGAACATGGCTGGTCCGACAAGGGCATCTTCAACTTCGAAGGCGGCTGCTACGCGAAGACAATCAATCTGCGCGAAGAGGCAGAGCCGGAGATCTACGCAACCACCTCCAAGTTCGGCACGGTGATCGAGAACATGGTCTTCGATCCCGAAACCCGCGCGCTCGATTTCGACGATGACAGCCTGACCGCGAACATGCGCTGCGCCTATCCGCTGGACTATATCTCCAACGCATCGGACACCGGCCTTGGCGGGCACCCGAAGAACATCATCATGCTGACCTGCGATGCCTTCGGGGTGCTGCCTCCGATTGCCCGGCTGACACCAGCGCAGGCCATGTATCACTTCCTGTCCGGCTTTACCTCGAAGGTCGCGGGAACCGAGCGGGGCGTGACGGAACCAGAACCCACCTTCTCTACCTGCTTCGGCGCCCCCTTCATGCCGCGCCGCCCCGAGGTCTACGGCAACATGCTGCGCGACAAGATCGCCCAGCACGGCGCCACCTGCTGGCTGGTCAATACCGGCTGGACCGGCGGCGCCTATGGCACCGGCAGCCGGATGCCAATCCGCGCCACCCGTGCGCTTCTGACCGCCGCTCTGGACGGGTCTCTGAACGATGCCGAGTTCCGCAAGGACACGAATTTCGGCTTCGACGTGCCGGTGTCCTGCCCCGGCGTGGCCGAGGTGTTGCTGGACCCCCGCCGCACCTGGGACAACCCCGAGGCCTATGACGCACAGGCGCAGAAGCTGGTGAACATGTTTGCCGAGAACTTCGCCCAATACGTGCCCTTCATCGACGACGACGTGAAGGCCGCGGCGATCAGCTGATATTGGAGCGCAGCCAAGGCCCTTCGAAGGGCCTTGCACCCTCTCAATCCAGCGGTGCGTGCAATCGCGTCCCCGGCACGATGATCCCGCCTCGGTTGCCGATTTCGACAGTGCCATACCGTTCGGCAAAGCAGTCCGGCAATTCCCTGTCCCCCGGCAAGGAAAGCCACAGCCGCAGCAGATGCCGCCGCTTCTCGGGCTCCGGCCAGTCCGTGAAGCCGGTCCGGTCATGCAGCTGCGCGTGGTTGTAGACAAACTGCATGTCCCCGGGCTCCAGCCGCATCCGGAAATGCAGATCCGGGTCATTGGCCAATGCGTCGAACAGGTCCAGCGCCTCGACATGCGCCGATGTCAGCCGCATCGCCCCCTCGAACCGCTGCGCGCTGTCGATGTATTGCCGCTGGTAGAACACTGTCAGTTTGCCGTCATGCCAGCTCAAAGGCGGGATCTCCATCCATGGCTTCATGCCCTCGGGCACTTCGCCCCGGCGATCCGTCGCAATCGGGTCGAAGAGCAGCGCCAGCAGATCAGGCCGCGTCGCGCGCATCCGGTTGTAGATCGTCTCGGCACTCACAAGCAGGCTGTCACCACCTTCTTTCGCGTTGCGCAGGCAGATCAGCCCCACCACATCGGCACTGTCCGTGTGAAAAGTCTGCCGCGCTGCCGTCTGGTAGATCCGCGTATTGGGGTCACCGGGGTCTGCCCCCACATTGCGCACATGCCCCAACACATGCCCCGCCGCGTTCTGCGACCGGGCCGAGCCGATATGGGCTCCGATCCCGCAAAAGATCGTCGCCGCCATCCGCGTATCATAGCGCTGCATCGGCAGGCCCCGGATCACCTCGACCCCGCTGCCGCTGCGCATCTTCTCCTGCAGCTTCGCCACATGGCCCGCGAAGTGCCGCAGCGGAAAGGCCTCCGCCGTGATCTGCCCCAGATCGGCCCCGGTCGCCAGGAAGGCCTCCGCCGCCTGCTCCAGATCGGCAACGTCTTCCTGCGTCAGCGTCATCAGCCAGCGATCGGGATGCGCGGCCATCTCCGCCCCCATCCAGGCCCCCGGCCCTTCGATCCGTTCCGGCAGATCCTTCAAGTCAATCGGCATGCCATTATCCTCCCCGACGGGACCTCACACGAAAACAGCCCGCCGAACAAGGTTGAGTCCGGCAATCAGCAGCACCACCAGCGTGGCCCGCAGGAATTGCGCCTTGTTCATCCGGTCCTGGAGTCTGAACCCCAACCACATCCCCGCGAATGCAGGCAGCAGCATCAGCACCGTCAGCGGGATCGTGTCCGCATTCAGCACGCCGGATCGCAGATGCGCCCCGAACAGCAGAACGTTGCCGAGGAAGTACATCATCCCCTGCACCCGCACCTGCTCTGCCTTTTCCGCGTCGCGCGACATCAGATAGGCCACCGTCGGCGGTCCGAAAACCGCCGCGAAGCCCCCCAGAACCCCGGCAAGCCCGCCGAACAGCAGTACCGCCAACCCCCGCCGCCGCGCCGGAACCCGGATCGGCCGGCCCATCAGTTGCAGGCTGGCATAGATCACCACCGGCACCCCGATGATCCCGAAGAAGGCCCATTGCGGCACGTCCAGAACCATCTGCGCCGCCACCGCCATGACGCCGAGTCCGATCAGCATGAAGGGCCAATGCCCCCGCAGAGACTGCGCCGCCGCCCCCAGACCCTGCCGAAACGCTTGCCACATATTGGTCAGCGCCGCGGGCAGCAGAAGCGCCGCCAGCGCGATTTCCGGCGGCATGATCGCACTGAGGCCAGAGATCATGATCAACGGCAGGGCAAATCCCACCACGCCCTTGACCACGCCCCCGAAGAAGGTGATCGCCAGCGCCGCGGCCAGAACGCCAAGCGGCAAGGATTCGATTACGGCCCCTATCGGTCGCCCTCCATGTTCGCCCCCGGTCCGCTGGCCGTGAACGCTCCGGGTTGTACAGCCGATTCGGGGACGGGCCGCAATTGCCAAATCACACCGGCGACCTCGCAAGATGGACACCCTGCATCACGCTGCCCGCCTCACCCGCCTCACAACCCTCCGTCGAGGGCGGATTGTTGCCCTCTGCGCCAAATGGCGCCCTGTCGCCCCGGTCGCTGGCAATCCGCGCGCATCGACCGGCAACCGGGCCAGTCGATGCGGCGACCATCGGCAGATATCTGACCGACCTGCGGCTCCCAGTCCTCGGCGATCCTCGTGTCTTCGTCCAGAAAACGCCCCAGGGAGCCTTGCTCGGGGTGCGGTGGAGAATGAATCCAGGCCCTCACTGGTGCGCCAGATGCTGCTTTGCGCAGGCAAGCGGCCCTCGATATGGACGACGCAGCTCCGGGAGAGATCCATTGGCAGGGGAGCGGCGAAAGAGGGAGACACTGGCCGAGACCCAGATGTTCATCGACCTGCGGCATTTCTGGAAGACGCAGGGGGTGAACATATCGGGGCTGACCATTGGGACGGGTTAGGTTGCAGACCCACAATCTGCAAGACGGGATCCTGATATGCCTTCACACCGGTTGGATGGATTGACCACCGCAAACAGGCAGTTGCCCGCCGTTTGTGTTAGCAAAAAACTCTCGCAAGGCGGGGCCGGTCCAACCTTGGATCGTGCGGCCCTGATCCGTTCTTCCGATGCCGATAGCGGTGCTGGACCTGTTGCCGGCCAGCGTGAAATTCACGCCCGCGCTTTGACCATCATCGCAGGTGAATGAAACCGTTCCACCCTGTCGGGTGGCCTGAAACGTCCCTTCACAGCTTGCGCCGTTGGACATGGTGGCGGCGACCACGCCTTCCTCCCATCCGACCGCTCGACCTGCAAGGATATCCTCGCCGCCAATGCAGGCATAGATCCGCGTGCAGGAGGTCGGTGAACCTGGCTGGAACATGCAACCGGGGTCCCCGCGTTGGCTCGTTTCAACAACCGGAGCGCAAGAAGCCGCAAGGCAGGTGATCAGAAACAACGGAACAATCGTTTTGCGGCAAATCGAGTATCGACGCAGGGAAAAAGACAACATCTGGTTTCACTCCTAACTCATTACCAAATACCCAAGTGAAGCCCTGGGATCGTCCATATAGGAGTTCTCAACACGAGTTCGGCTCAAAGGCAACCCATCCGATCCAACTCAGATCTCCTCCACCATCAGAACGCCCTCAAGGCTCTTCAACGCACCCTTGATCTGCGGGTTCACGGGGAAATCTTCGCCCAACAGCACGTCGACTTCACCGGGCAGATCGGGATCCATCAAACACAGGCTGACCGGCCCCCGGCCCTTCAGCTTCGCCTCGCCCCGCGCGCGGTCCAGCAGGCCCGCAACGGCGGGGATGGCCACATCTTCCTCGATGAATATCCGCAGGCCCGATCCACCCGCATCGGCAACCACGCCATCGACCGGCTGCACCGTGCGGGCCAGCAGTTTCAGCTGCTCGCCCTCATAGGTCGCATCCGCCGTGATCACCACGTTCGACCCGCTGTCGAGAAACTCGCGGCTTGCCTCCAGCACCTCGGAGAACATGGTGACCTCGTACAGCCCGGTCGGGTCTGACAGCTGCACGAAAGCAAACCGGTTGCCGCGCTGGCTTTTCCGTTCCTGACGGGAGGACACGGACCCCGCCATCTTGGCCACGAAGGCCCCGCCCTGCACCTTCTGCTCCACCTCCTCCAGCGTCATGCATTTCTTGCGTTTGAGCGCCGGCATGTAGTCATCGAGCGGATGGCCCGACAGATAGAACCCGACGGCCTTGTGCTCCTCCGCCAGTCGCTCATTGGGCAGCCAGTCGGCAGGGTTGGGCAGGCGCGGTTCGGGCAGGTCGTCGCCCGCCTCGCCAAAGAGCGACACCTGGTTGGAATTGCGCTGTTCATGGATCGCAGCGGAATAGCCGACCAATGCATCAAGGCTATCGAAGACACGGCGGCGATTGCGGTCAAGCTCATCAAACGCCCCGGCACGCGCCAGCATTTCCAGCGGCCGTTTGCCGACCCGTTTCAGATCCACCCGGCGGGCAAAGTCGAAGAGCGTCGCAAAGGGCTGCCCGGCGCGGCCATCTTCGATCAGGCGCATCGCCTCGACGCCCACATTCTTGAGCCCACCCAGCGCATAGACGACACGGCCCTTGTCCACCGTAAACATCGCGGCAGAGCGGTTGACGCAAGGCGGGATGGTCTCGATCTCCAGCCGGTCCACCTCCTGCTTGTAGACATTCAGCTTGTCGGTCAGGTGGATATCGCAGTTCATGACGGCGGCCATGAATTCCACCGTATGATTGGCCTTCAGCCAGGCCGTCTGGTAGCTGACCACCGCATAGGCCGCCGCGTGGGATTTGTTGAAGCCATAGTTGGCGAACTTCTCAAGAAGGTCGAAAACCTCCGACGCCTTCTTCTTGTCGACGCCGTTTTCCATCGCCCCTTTTTCGAATTTTGGGCGTTCCTTGGCCATCTCCTCGGCGATCTTCTTACCCATGGCCCGGCGCAGCAGGTCGGCGCCGCCAAGGGAGTACCCGGCCATGACCTGCGCGATCTGCATCACCTGTTCCTGGTAGACGATGATGCCTTGGGTTTCTTCCAAAATATGGTCAATGAGCGGGTGAACGGATTCGCGTTCCTTCAGCCCGTTCTTGACCTCGCAATAGGTCGGGATGTTCTCCATCGGGCCGGGACGGTAGAGCGCCACAAGCGCCACGATATCCTCGATACAGGTCGGTTTCATCCGCCGAAGCGCATCCATCATGCCCGAGCTTTCCACCTGGAACACGGCGACGGTCTTGGCGCTGGCGTAAAGCTTGTAGGTCGCCTCATCATCCAGCGGAATGGCGTTGATCTGGTTCTCGGCCCCGGCGGGCGGCTCGTAAAGCGTCGTCCCGTCCGGCCCGATATGCAGGTCGCGCCCCTGCCCATGAATCAGGTCAATGGCGTTTTGCACCACGGTCAGGGTCTTCAGACCGAGGAAGTCGAATTTCACCAGCCCCGCCGGTTCAACCCATTTCATGTTGAACTGGGTTGCGGGCATATCGGAGCGGGGATCCTGATAGAGCGGCACCAGCTCATCGAGCGGCCTGTCCCCGATCACCACGCCAGCCGCGTGGGTCGAGGCGTTCCTGAGCAGACCTTCCACCTGCTGGCCATAATCCAGCAGACGTTTGACGACCTCCTCTTCCCGCGCGGCCTCGCGCAGGCGGGGTTCATCGGCCAGCGCCTTTTCGATCGAGACGGGTTTCACGCCCTCGACCGGGATCATCTTGGACAGGCGATCCACCTGCATGAAGGGCATTTGCAGCACCCGGCCCACGTCGCGCACGGCGGCCTTGGACAGAAGCGCGCCGAAGGTGATGATCTGGCCCACCTTCTCGCGCCCGTATTTCTCCTGCACGTAGCGGATCACCTCTTCGCGGCGGTCCATGCAGAAGTCGATATCGAAGTCGGGCATGCTGACCCGTTCGGGGTTCAGGAAGCGTTCGAACAGCAGCGAATAGCGCAGCGGGTCGAGGTCGGTGATGGTCAGCGCATAGGCCACCAGTGACCCTGCCCCGGACCCCCGCCCGGGACCAACCGGAATGTCATGATCCTTGGCCCATTGGATGAAGTCGGCCACGATCAGGAAGTAACCGGGGAAGCCCATGCCCTCGATGATGTCCAGTTCGAAATCGAGCCTTGCCTGGTACTCCTCGGGGCTGACCGCATGGGGGATCACGGCCAGACGCGCCTGCAACCCTTCGTTGGCCTGACGGCGCAATTCGCTGACCTCGTCATCGGCGAATTTCGGCAGGATGGGCGGGTGTGTCCGCGCACGGAAGGCGCAGCGGCGGGCGATCTCGACGGTGTTTTCCAGCGCCTCGGGCAGATCGGCAAACAGCGTCGCCATCTCCTCGGGCGTCTTGAAATAATGCTGCGGGGTCAGGCGGCGGCGCGGTTCCTGTTGGTCCACATAGGCACCGTCCGCAATGCAGAGCAGCGCGTCATGAGCCTCGTACATGTCGGATTTCGGGAAATAGACATCATTGGTCGCGACCAGAGGCAGGTCCATTGCATAGGCCAGTTCCACGTGGCCGCGCTCGGATTTCTGTTCCGCCTCTGGCAATCCGCCCTCGCCCGGGTGGCGTTGCAGTTCGACATAGAGCCGGTCGCCATAGATGCCCTTCAACCGCGCCATCAGCGCCTCGGCCTTGGCCCGCTGTCCATTGCGCAGGAAGCGGCCGATCGGGCCATCGGGGCCGCCTGTCAGGCAGATGAGCCCCTCGGAATGGACGGCCAGTTCCTCCAGTGTCACATGCGGCAGGCTGCCATCGCCGCGCAGGTAAAGACAGGAGTTGAGCTTCATCAGATGCTCATAGCCCGTCCGGTTCTGGGCCAGCAGCACCACGGGCGCAAACGCGCGCGGCTTTTCCCCCGGCTGAGGCGGGTCGTAATCGACGCTGATCTGGCAGCCGATAATGGGTTGCACCCCGGCCCCTGCCGCAAGTTCCGAAAACTGCAGGGCCGAGAACATGTTGTTGGTTTCGGTTACCGCCACGGCGGGCATCCCGGCGCCCGCGCACATGCCAGCCAGTTTCTTGACCGGCACGGCCCCTTCCAGAAGGGAATATTCGGTATGAAGGCGGAGATGGATGAATCGGGGGGCGCTGCTCATTGTGCGAGGCTAGCGCAGCACCAGACGCGCTGCCAGCCCCGTGGTTGGACGACGCTCGTTTCAAGACAGCCTGATCTTTCACCTCTTTGCGGGAATCCAACTCATTTTCGCAAGAAACCTGAAAGTCTTTTTGTGCTGCAATGCGCCGCGTCGCTTGCCACAGAGACAAAAAGCCGCTTTCCTGACCACACCAACAGGGAAGCGCGCACAGGCTTTACGTCGCATCGGGCCAGCGCAAATGAGGGCAAAGCCCCTCCGAAAAGAAGGCGACGCGAGAATTGAATGACTGACGAGGTTGTTTTCCTCCTCAACGGCGCGCCGGTCCGGATCACGGATCAGCCGTCTACCCGCACATTGTTGGATTGGCTGCGCGAGACGCAGGGCCTGACCGGAACCAAGGAAGGCTGTAACGAGGGCGACTGCGGGGCATGTACCGTGGTTGTCACCGATGCAGACGGATCGAAGGCGGTCAATGGCTGCATCCTGTTCCTGCCTCAGCTGAACGGAAAGGCCGTGCGCACGGTCGAGGGCATTTCCGGCCCCGATGGCCAGATGCATCCGGTGCAGACCGCGATGGTGGAGCATCACGGGTCGCAATGCGGGTTCTGCACGCCGGGCATCGTGGCCTCGCTGGCCGCAGCCCATACCAATGGCGACACGGCGTTCGACGATGTGCTGGCGGGGAACCTCTGCCGCTGCACCGGCTACGCACCGATCATCCGCGCGGCTGAGGCTGCCGCGTCTGAACCTGTGCCGGACTGGATGCAAACCGACCGAGACGCTGTGGCCGCGTTGGACGCCAGCCAACTGCCCTTCGCCCCCGGCAGCAGCGATGAGCTGGCCGACTGGTACGCGGCGAACCCCGATGCCACGCTCATTGCCGGAGCCACGGATGTCGGGCTCTGGGTCACCAAGATGCTGCGCGACCTGTCGCCGGTCGCCTTTCTCGGTGGCTGCGCCGACCTGAAAACCATCTCGGAAGATGCTTCCGGGATGCATGTGGGCGCGATGGTGTCTCTCACGGAGCTTCATGCCGCCATCGCGCCCCGCCATCCTTCCTTTGCGGAGATGCTGCGTCGGTTTGCGTCCACGCAGGTCAGGAACGCGGCCACCATCGGCGGCAATATCGCCAATGGATCGCCCATCGGGGATTCGCCACCTGCCCTGATCGCGCTTGGCGCGCAACTTCACCTGCGCAAGGGCGATACGCGCCGCACGATCCCGCTGGAAAGCTTCTTCATCGACTACGGCAAGCAGGACCGCGATGCCGGCGAATTCGTGGAAGGCATCACCATCCCGACCCAACCCGACCGGCTGCGCTGCTACAAGCTGTCGAAGCGCTTCGATCAGGACATCTCCGCCGTCTGCGGCTGCCTGAGTGTCACCGTCGAGAACGGCACCGTGACCGACGCGAAGCTGGCTTATGGCGGCATGGCGGGCATCCCCAAGCGGGCATCGAATGCCGAGGCCGCGCTGGTCGGCCAGCCCTGGACGGAAGCGACCGTCCGCGCCGCGATGGCGGCATATACGCAGGATTTCACCCCGCTCACCGACATGCGCGCCTCTGCCGCCTACCGGCTGGAGACCGCCGCCAACATGCTCCTGCGCTATTTCCATGAGGATCAGGGCACCCTGTCCAACGTGCTGGAGGTGTCGGCATGAGCGTTCACAAATCCCTCCCCCATGACGCGGCGCCCCTGCATGTGACCGGCCAGGCCCGCTATGTCGATGACATCCCGGTCCCGGCCAACTGCCTGCATCTGGCTTTCGGCATGGCTGAAATCGCCCATGGTCGGATTATTTCCATGAATCTCGACGCGGTACGTGCTGCGCCCGGTGTGGTGATGGTGCTGGCCGGTGAGGATTTCGACGGGATCCCCGACTGCTCGCCTTCGGCCCATGACGAGCCGCTGCTCTCCGATGGCAGTGTGCATTACCTCGGTCAGCCGCTCTTCCTCGTGGCCGCGACCAGCCACCTCGCCGCCCGCAAGGCCGCACGGCTGGCGCAGGTCGAGTATGAGGAACTGGAACCCATCCTGACCATCGAACAGGCGCTCGCTGCAAATGCGAGGTTCGAGGACGGCCCCCGCATCTATGAAAAAGGCGATGTTGATGCCGCGCTGGCCCGCGCCACGCATATCATCGAAGGCCGGCTGAAGATGGGCGGGCAGGAGCATTTCTATCTGGAGGGTCAGGCCGCGCTGGTCCTGCCGCAGGAAGGCGGCGATATGGTGGTGCATTGCTCCACCCAGCACCCAAGCGAAATCCAGCACAAGGTGGCCCATGCGCTCCACCGCCCGATGAACGCGGTGCGAGTCGAAGTGCGCCGCATGGGTGGCGGCTTCGGCGGCAAGGAAAGTCAGGGCAACCATCTGGCCATCGCCTGCGCCATGGTCGCGGATCGCACGGGCCGCCCCGTGAAGATGCGCTATGACCGCGACGATGACATGATGATCACCGGCAAGCGGCACGATTTCCGCATCGACTACCGCGCGGGCGTCGATGCCCATGGCAAGCTCACTGGCGTCGATTTCGTGCAGATGACCCGCTGCGGATGGGCGCTGGACCTGTCCCTGCCCGTGGCCGACCGCGCCATGCTGCATGCCGACAACGCCTATCACCTGCCCGCCGCACGGATCACCTCGCACCGGCTGCGCACCAACACCCAAAGCGCCACCGCCTATCGCGGTTTTGGCGGCCCGCAGGGGGTTCTGGGGATCGAACGGGTGATGGACCATATCGCCCATACGCTTGGGCTCGACCCGCTGGAGGTGCGCAAGGCGAATTACTACGCCGAGATGGGCGGTAAACCGGGGGCAAACCCGGAAGCCGATGTCGAGGCGAAGGGCGCAGGCACCGCGCACAAGATCAGCTCCGGCACTGGCGGCGCGAAACGCTTCGGCGGCGCGCATTCGCCCGAACCGATGGAAGCCGGGCAACAGACCACGCCCTATCACATGCCGGTGACGGACTTCATCCTGAACGGGCTGACCGCGAAACTGGCACAGGCTTGCGACTACCACTCCCGCCGCGCCGCGATTGCGGATTGGAATGCCAGCCAGCCGGTGCTGAAACGCGGCATCGCCCTGACGCCGGTGAAATTCGGCATCTCTTTCACGCTCACGCATCTCAACCAGGCAGGCGCGCTGGTGCATGTCTACAATGATGGCTCCATCCACCTGAACCACGGCGGTACGGAAATGGGCCAGGGCCTCTTTCAGAAGGTCGCGCAGGTCGCCGCCGACCGCTTCGGCGTGCCGCTCGACCGGGTCAAGATCACCGCGACCGATACCGGCAAGGTGCCCAATACCTCTGCCACCGCGGCCTCCTCTGGCTCGGACCTGAACGGAATGGCCGTAAAAGCCGCCTGTGACACGATCCGCGACCGGATGGCCGACTTCTTTGCCGAGCAGTACCAGACCAAGCCCGCGCAGGTCCGGTTTGCCGATGGCATGGTGCATGTGGGCAATGAGGCGATCCCCTTCGACGAGGCCGCGAACCGCGCCTATGTGGGACGCGTCAGTCTGTCCGCTACCGGGTTTTACAAAACGCCCGAGGTCGCATGGGACCGCATCGCCGGGCGCGGGCGTCCGTTCTTCTACTTCGCCCAAGGCGCGGCCTGTTCAGAGGTCGTCATCGACACGCTCACTGGCGAAAACCGTATCCTGCGCACCGACATCCTGCATGACGCGGGCAGCAGCCTGAACCCTGTTCTCGATATCGGTCAGGTGGAAGGGGCTTTCGTACAGGGCGCGGGGTGGCTCACGACCGAGGAACTGGTCTGGGACGGCAAGGGGCGGCTGCGCACCCACGCGCCCTCGACCTACAAGATCCCCGCCTGTTCGGACCGGCCCCGCGTCTTCAACGTCGCACTTTGGGACGCGCCCAACCCCGAGGAGACGATCTATCGCTCCAAGGCCGTGGGCGAGCCGCCCTTCATGCACGGGATCAGCGTCTGGTCTGCTCTGTCCGAGGCGGTGGCCGCCTGCGGGCCGAACTATGCCGACCTGCAAGCCCCCGCGACCGCCGAGGAAGTGCTTTCGGCCATCAAGAGGGCGAGAGGATGAGCCTCGACCTGAACGCCCTTCGCGCCGCTGTCGCTGCGCATGGCCGCGTTGCGCGGGTCGTGATCGCGGGCTCAGCCGGGTCTGTGCCGCGCGAGGCCGGAACCTCCATGCTGGTCTGGGCCGATGGACAATCCGGCACGATTGGCGGCGGCGCGCTGGAATTTCAGGCGGTGGACCGGGCGCGGCAGGCGCTGACCAGCGCCGACCGTTTCGACAAGGTGCCGCTCGGCCCCGGTCTGGGGCAGTGCTGCGGCGGGGCGGTGCAATTGCTGACAGAGGTCTGGGATGAGGCACGCCTTGCAGGCGTCACTGGCGATGTCCATGCGCGCGCCCTGCCCGGCTCCACCCACGCAATGCCGCTAAAGCTGACGGGCCATCTGCGCGCCTCACGGGCGGGTCATCGCCCGATTGAGGCGCAGCTTGTTCAGGGCTGGTTCGTCGAACCGATCCGGTCCGCAGCCACGCCGCTCTGGATCTGGGGCGCAGGCCATGTGGGTCGGGCCATCGTTGCCACGCTCACGCCCCTGCCGGATTTCGCCATCACCTGGATCGACAGTGCCCCGGATCGCTTTCCTCAGGATATTCCGCAAGACCTCACCGCCTTGCCCGCGCCCGATATGCCCGCCGCCATGCGGCTGGCCCCACCGGACGCCCAACACCTGATCCTGACCTATAGCCACGAGATTGACCTGGCGCTTTGCCACAACGCGCTAAGCCACGGATTCCGCTTCTGCGGCCTCATCGGATCGGCCACCAAATGGACCCGCTTTCGCAAGCGTTTGCAGCAGCTTGGGCACTCGGACGCCCAGATTTCGCGCATCACCTGCCCAATCGGCGACCCCAGCCTTGGCAAGCACCCGCAGGCCATTGCCGTTGGGGTGGCGGCCAGCCTAATCAGGGACGCCGCGCAGGCCGGGACACAACAAAAGACAGACCGCAGCCAGCGGCACCACTCGGGAGGGGAGTGACATGACCGAACAAGGACCAAGACAGGAGGGCGTCACATGACCGACCAACCCCTGCTTTCCATAAACGGGCTGACCAAGGCCTATCCCGGCGTCGTCGCCAACAGCGATGTGTCGTTCCAGATCATGCCGGGCGAAGTTCATGCCCTGCTTGGTGAAAACGGCGCGGGCAAATCGACGCTGGTGAAGATGATCTACGGCCTCGTGCGCCCTGACAGCGGGTCCATGACCTTCCGGGGCTCGTCCTATGCGCCGCCCGAACCGCGCATCGCCCGGTCCACTGGTGTGGCGATGGTGTTCCAGCATTTCTCGCTCTTCGAGGCGCTCAACGTTGCCGAGAACATCGCGCTTGGCATGGAAAACCCGCCGCCTCAGCGCGATCTGGCCAAACGCATCCGCGAGGTGAGCGAGGCCTATGGCCTTCCGCTCGACCCCGATCGTCTGGTCGGTGACCTGTCCGCAGGCGAACGCCAGCGGGTGGAGATCATCCGCTGCCTTCTGCAAGATCCCAAGCTGCTGATCATGGACGAGCCCACCAGCGTGCTGACCCCGCAGGAGGTGGAGATCCTCTTCCACACCCTGCGCAAGCTGGCCGCCGAGGGCACCTCGATCCTCTATATCAGCCACAAGCTGGAAGAGATCCGCGCGCTTTGCGACGAGGCCACCATTCTCCGGCTTGGCAAGGTCGTGGGCAAATGCACACCGCGCGACACTTCCGCCGCTGAAATGGCCGAACTGATGGTCGGCAAGTCCCTGGCCACCCCGGCCCGCGACAATGCCGATCTGGGCGAGGTGATCCTGAAGGTTTCGGGCCTCTCGGTGGAGCCGTCGAACCCCTTCGGCACCCCGCTGCGCCATATCGGCATCGAGCTGCACGCGGGCGAGGTTCTGGGCATTGGCGGCGTTGCCGGCAACGGTCAGGACGAGCTGCTTGCCGCCCTGTCGGGGGAAGTCACGACCGCGCCGGGGACGGTGATGCTCAACAAGAACCCGATTGGCGACAAGGGCCCGAACGAACGGCGCGAACTGGGCATTCTCTGCGGGCCGGAAGAACGGCTCGGCCATGCCGCCGCACCGGATATGAGCCTTGTTGAAAACGCCCTGCTGACCGCGCGCCAGCGCAAGAACCTTGCGGGTAGCGGCTTCGTCAACTGGGGCGCGACTCGCAGCTATGCCGAAAAGGTCATCGCCGATTTCGACGTGCGCACCCCCGGTCCCGACAACGTGGCGCGGTCGCTGTCCGGCGGCAATTTGCAGAAATTCGTCATCGGACGGGAAATCCTGCAAGACCCCACCGTTCTGGTGGTCAACCAGCCGACCTGGGGCGTCGATGCCTCGGCGGCGGCCGATATTCGACAGGCAATCCTCGATCTGGCCCAGAAGGGCGCGGGCGTCATCGTCATCAGCCAGGATCTCGATGAATTGCTGGAGGTCTCCGACAATTTCGCCGCCCTCAACGAAGGCCGCCTGTCAAACGTGCGCACGACGCGCGACCTGACCATGGAAACCATCGGGCTGATGCTGGGTGGGGCGCATGACATGCATGATCTGGACGAGGAGGCGATCCATGCTGAGGCTTGAGAAACGACCGTCCCCGTCCCGCGCATGGACAGCCGCCACGCCGGTTCTGGCGGTTGTACTGACCATGATCGCCGGTGGGATCATGTTCGCCCTTCTGGGCAAGAACCCGTTCGAGGCGATCCGCATCATCTTCTGGGATCCGCTGTTTCATGAAAGCTTCGCCGCCTACTCGCGGCCTCAGCTTCTGGTCAAGGCCGGTCCGCTGATCCTGATCGCCATCGGCCTTGCGCTCGGCTTCCGGGCGGGTGTCTGGAACATCGGGGCCGAGGGTCAGTATATCATGGGTGCCATCGCCGGTGCGTCCTTCGGCCTGGCCTTCTATCCGTCTGAAAGCCCGCTGATCTTCCCCGGCATGATCGTCGCCGGGGCTCTCGGCGGGTGGGCGTGGTCGATGATCCCCGCGATCCTCAAGACCCGGTTCCGCACCAACGAAATCCTCGTGTCGCTGCTGCTGGTCTATGTGGCCGAGAAGTTTCTGGCATCCGCCGCCGTGGGTTTCCTGCGCAACCCCGAAGGCTCCGGCTTTCCCGGCTCGCGCAACCTCAGCCGCATTGACTCGATGAACAACCCCGAACTGATCTCGGGGACGGGCATGCATTGGGGCGTGGTCATGGCCTTCATCGCGGTCATCGCCGCCTATGTGCTGCTGAACAAGCACCTTCTGGGCTACCAGATCAAGCTGGCCGGTCAGGCCCCACGCGCGGCGCGCTTCGCCGGGGTCAATCCCAACCGGCTGATCGTGCTGTGCATGGGCGTTTCCGGCGCGCTGGCAGGTCTTGCCGGTCTCTTCGAGGTCTCCGGCCCTGCCGGTCAGATCAGCATCGACTTCAACGTCGGCTACGGCTTTACCGCGATCATCGTGGCCTTCCTGGGCCGCCTGCATCCCATCGGCATCCTGCTGGCGGGGCTTCTGATGGCGCTGACCTATATCGGCGGCGAACTGGCGCAGTTGATGTTGCAGATCCCGGCCCCGGCCATCCAGGCCTTCCAGGGTATGCTGCTGTTCTTCCTGCTGGCCGTCGATGTTCTGTCGACCTACCGTATCCGCTTCAAGAAAGAGGGGGTCGCATAATGGGTATCGATCCAGTCACCCTGATCGTTGCACTGATCACCGTTTCCACCCCCGTTCTGCTGGCCGCGATCGGCGAGCTGGTGGTAGAGAAGACCGGCGTTCTGAACCTTGGCGTCGAGGGCATGATGATCACCGGTGCCGTCATGGGCTTCGTGGTCGCCGTCAACACCGGCTCGCCCACGCTCGGCTTTCTGGCGGGCATGGCCAGCGGTGTGGCGCTGTCGCTGATCTTCGGCGTTCTCACCCAGATGCTGCTGTCCAATCAGGTGGCCACCGGGCTGGCGCTGACACTGTTCGGACTCGGGCTGTCTGCCCTGCTTGGCGTCGGCTATCCCGGATCGACCCCGCCACCTGTGTCAGACCCGTTCCCGGCAGCCATGGCAGAAATCCCGGTGATCGGGCCCATCCTCTTCGGCCATTCCCTGATCATCTATCTGTCGGTCCTGCTGGTCGCGGCGGTCTGGTATGTGCTCGGCTACACCAAGGTGGGCCTGATCATCCGCGCCGTGGGCGAAAACCACGATGCTGCCCATGCGCTTGGCTACAAGGTTATCCGCATTCGCCTGATGGCGATCATGTTCGGCGGCGCCTGTGCGGGTCTTGGCGGCGCGTTCCTGTCCGTCGTTCGGGTGCAGAACTGGGTCGATGGCATGACCGCTGGCGCGGGTTGGATCGCGCTGGCGCTTGTGGTCTTCGCCAGTTGGAAGCCCTGGCGCGCGCTGCTTGGGGCCTATCTATTCGGTGGCGTCACGGCCCTGCAATTGCGCCTTCAGGCGGCGGGCATCAACATCCCGGTCGAGATCCTGGCAATGTCGCCCTATGTCATCACCATCGTCGTGCTCGTGATCATGTCCTCGGACAAGAGCCGTACCGCATTGAATGCGCCCGCCGCTCTTGGCAAGGTGTTCCATGCAACCGGCTAGGAGGACACATGACTCGCGGCGCGATTCTGCAGGCACTGGATGGCACACATCCGACCATCGGGCGGGGCATCGCGATTGCCCTGCAGCTGCTGATCATCGTCTCGGCGGTCGCCATTGCGCTGGAAACCGTACAAAGCCTGCCGACAGAGCTGCGCCGGGTGCTGCTGGTGGTGGAATACAGCGTTCTGGCGATCTTCACGGCGGAATATCTGCTGCGGCTGGCCTGTTCGCCGAAACCCCTGCGCTACGCGGTCAGTTTCTGGGGAATCGTGGACTTCCTGTCGATCGTGCCCGCCATCCTGTTCCTGCTGCCCGACGCCCAGTCCATCCGCTCGCTGCGCCTGCTGCGGCTCATTCGCCTGCTGAAACTGTTCCATGCCAGCCATGCGCTGGATCGTCTGGCCCGTGCCTTCCAGAAGAACCGGGACGAGCTGTGGATCTTCAGCTTCATCGCCCTTGTCGTGCTCTACCTCTCGGCCGTGGGCATCTACCATTTCGAGCATCAGGCGCAGCCCGACACCTTCGGCTCGATCCCTGCCTGCCTGTGGTGGTCTCTGGCAACCCTGACCACCGTGGGCTATGGCGATGTCTATCCCATCACGCTGGCGGGGCGGGCCTTTACCGGGCTTGTGCTGCTGGTCGGGCTTGGGGTGATCGCAGTGCCCGCCGGCCTGATCACAAGCGCCCTGCTGGAGGGCGATCTTGAGGATCCGATAACGGATCTCGACCTAGAAACAGAATACGAAACAGACACCAACAAGGAGACCTGAGAATGAAGACACTCACCAAGATCATGGCAGCCAGCGCGCTGTCGCTCGGCCTTGCCGCGCCGGTACTGGCGCAGGACGATCCGACACAGGTCGGCTTCATCTATGTCGGTTCCATCGGCGATCTCGGCTGGACCTATGAACATGACCGCGGCCGTCTGGCCGTGGAAGAGCATTTCGGCGATGCCGTCGAAACCAGCTATGTGGAAAACGTGCCGGAAGGCGCGGATGCGGAACGCGTGCTGACCCAGATGGCCCTGTCGGGTGCCGACCTGATCTTCACCACCTCTTTCGGCTACATGGACCCGACCAATGCCGTGGCCGAGCGGTTCCCGAACGTGCGCTTCGAACATGCCACCGGCTATCGCCGCGACCATCCGAACGTATCCACCTATTCGGCCCGCTTCTATGAAGGCCGCGCCGTGATGGGCCATATCGCCGGGCACATGACCGAGTCGAACATCGTCGGCTACATCGCCTCCTTCCCGATCCCCGAAGTGATCCGCGGCATCAACTCGGCCTTCATTCACGCCCGTGAAGTGAACCCCGATGTCGAATTCCGCATCGTTTGGGCCTACACCTGGTTCGATCCGGCTGTCGAGGCAGACGCCGCACAGGCGCTGATCGACCAGGGCGCAGACGTGATCATGCAGCACACCGACTCCACCGCGCCGATGACCGTGCTGGCGGAGGCAGGCGCCATCGGCTTCGGTCAGGCATCCGACATGTACCAGTTCGCCCCCGCCCCGCGTGTGTCTGCCATCATCGACGATTGGGCCCCCTACTACATCGCCCGCACCCAGGCGGTCATGGACGGCACCTGGGAAAGCACCGACACCTGGGACGGCATCGGACCGGGCATGGTTGGTATCGGTGAAATGACCGACGCGATCCCGGAAGAAGTCCGCGCCTCTGCCCAGGCCATGGTCGAGGCCATTGCCGCTGGCGAATACCACCCCTTCACCGGCCCGCTGAACCGTCAGGACGGCTCCGCTTGGCTGGCCGAAGGCGAAGTGGCCGATGACGGCACGCTGGCTGGCATGAACTTCTACGTCGAAGGCATCACCGGCGACGTGCCGAACTGATCTTCGTGCGACTGATTTCGGAAAGGCCCGCCCCGGTGGCGGGCCTTTTTCTTAGCTCGGATGCCGGATAAACGGGGAATAGCTGTGGCTGTCAGGCTTCAACCGCCCGTCTGCATCGAAATCCGCATCCGCGTTGAACCGCATCAGGGGCCGGTCCGTCAGACCGTCAAGCAATGCCCGCTGGCCGTCCAGAACCCCCGTCAGTCGCGCCCGCAACATCAGGTCCTCTGCGCCCTCGAAATAGCCATGCACCCCGTGCACAATCTCCGGCTCATAGACCTCGATTCCCAGATACCGCAGCGTCTGCGCCACGGGCCACAGCAGCAGGCGGATATCGCCCTCTTTCCCGTCCGGCCCGCATTCCGCGGCGCTGGCCCCCGTGGTCGCACAGAACAGAGCCCGCTTGCCCCGGCACAGCCCGGCATCGAACCGCGCGTCCACACTGTGCAGCCCGCCGTGCACCAGAACCCGGTCGAACCAGCCTTTCAGCACCGCGGGCGGCGCGAACCACCAGATGGGGAAGTGGAATATCACCAGATCGGCGGCCCGGATCTTGTCGATTTCTCCCGCCACATCAACAGGGATCTCACCGGCCTCTGTCGCCTCTTCCTGCGCCTTCAGCGGGTCAAAAGGCCGGCCCTCCGCATAGCCGGGGAAATGCGGCCGACCCTCCACGGCATCGAAGCGCATGGCGCAAATGTCGCTGACCAGCACGTCCTGCCCAAGCGACCGGCAGGCGCATGCGCTGGCCTCGGCCCAGGCCCCGTTGAACGACCCCGGATCGGGATGCGCCAGAACGATCAATGTGGTGGTCATAGGCTCCCCCGCCCGTTGCGTCGCCCGAACCCTAGCCCGGCTCCTGCCCCGATGACAGCCCCGCTGCATCTGCCCCCTTGCCTGCGCCGACACGCCATGTCACGCATCTGCCATGACATATGATTTCCTCATCATCGGCGGCGGCATTGCCGGAACCTCCGCAGCGGCGCGCCTGTCGCATCTGGGCACAACCCTGTTGCTGGAGGCCGAAACCAGCCTCGCCTATCACGCCTCTGGCCGCTCGGCGGCGCTCTTTGAATCGCAATATGGCCTGCCCGCCACGGTGCAGTTGAACCTCGCCTCGCGCGACTATCACATGACCGCGAATGGCGGCGTGCTCAGCCCACGCGGTCTGATGTTCCTTGCCGGTCCGGGTGAGGAAGACACGCTTGCGCAAGATACTGCCGATATGGGCCTGACCCCGATCACTATCGACGAGGCCATGGCGCTGGTCCCGGCACTGAACCGCGACCACCTGCGCGGCGCGGCGCATCATGAGGACGCCTGGGACCTCGACACCGATCTTCTGATCGGCAATTTCGTCAAGGAAATGCGCGGCAATGGCGGCACGGTGAAAACCGGCAAGCGGGTTGAGGCCATCACCCGCACGGATGGCATCTGGCAGGTCAGCTCGGGCAGCGATACCTATGAAGCGCGCCAACTGGTCAACGCCGCCGGGGCCTGGGTCGACATCATCGCCAAAATGGCCGGGATCACCCCAATCGGCATTAGCCCCCTACGCCGGTCCATGGCGCGGATGCCTGCACCGGGGGGCTATGATCCGTCCGGCTGGCCGATGCTGATTGGCGCTGGTGAAACCTGGTATGCCAAGCCCGATGCGGGCAAGTGGATCGTCTCGCCCGCCGAACAGGACCCGGTTGACGAACCCCACGACGCATGGGCCGATGACATGGTGTTGGCCGAGGGCATCGCCCGCTATCAGCCCTTCGTGACCGAGGAAGTGACCCGCGTCGAAACCACCTGGGCGGGGCTGCGCAGCTTCGCCCCCGACCGGACGCTGGTCCTGGGCCGCGATCTGCGGGAACCCGATTTCATCTGGTGCGCAGGGCAAGGCGGCTACGGTTTCCAGACCGCGCCCGCCGCCAGCCAGTTGCTGGCCGATGTGGTCGCAGGTCGCACGCCGGACCTGGACGCGGACACCGTCGCGGCGCTCAGCCCCGCACGGTTCGGATGACCCGCAGGCTGACCCTGCCGGACGCGCCCTCGGCTGGCACAGACAAGCGCATGTCCGCGCCCTCTGCCCGGCGCAACATGGGCCCGATCCTTGAGGTGCTGCGCGCCCATGCCCCCACCGAAGGCCGCGTCCTGGAAATCGCGGCGGGCACCGGGGAACATGCGGTGGCCTTCTCCCGCGCCTTTCCCAGTCTCGACTGGCAACCGACCGATCTGGACCCCGAAAGGCTGGCCTCGATCGAGGCGTGGCGGCAGGCCGAAGGCCCCGCCAACCTGCGCCCACCCGTCGAACTGAACGCCGCCACCCCCGGCTGGCACGCAACCCATGGCCCCGCCGACATGATCCTGCTGGTGAACCTGCTGCACCTGATCGCGGACACAGAGGCCGAGGCGGTGCTGAGAGGCATCGCAAAGGCCCTCACCCCCGGCGGCAAGGCATTCCTCTATGGCCCGTTCCTGCGCGACGGCGAAACGACCAGCGACGGCGATGCCGCCTTCCATGCCAGCCTGCGGGCGCAGGACCCCGCCATCGGCTACAAGGATATCGCCTTGGTCCGCGACCGCCTGTCACCGCTGAGGACCGAAACGGTGGAGATGCCCTCCAACAACCTCATGGTAATTGTCAGCGCCAATTGATCCCGGTCAAGGCGCGGCCCCTGCCAACCTGTTCTGACAGGCCGAAAGAATAGCAGGAGACCGCCATGAGCTGGATGGAAAAACGCGACGAAATGCACGGGCAGCTGCGCAAGCTGAACAAGGCAATCCCCGAGGTGACAAAGGCCTTTGCAGGGGTCAGCGCGGTGGTGAAAACCGATGGCGCGCTCGATGTGAAAACAAAGGAGCTGATTGCCGTGGCCATCGCGGTGGCCGACAGCTGCGAGCCGTGCATGAATTTCCATATCGAGGTGCTGATCCGCGCCGGTGGCAGCCGTGAGGAACTGGGCGAAGCGCTCGGCATGGCGGTGCAGATGGGCGGCGGCCCGGCACTGATGTATGCGGCCAAGGCGATGGATGCCTATGACGAGCTGCACGCGGCCCTGTCCCCCCAAGCCGCCGAATAACCCCCTTCCGCCGATCCGGCCCGCGACACCCGAATCGGGTTCCCCGACGGCGGCATCTGTGCTGACCTGATCGGGTCACGGGATTTAAGAAAGGGATTACCATGTCGATCATGCGACTTTTGCAGCAGGCGCAGGGCGGTCAGGGTCTGGGGCAGCTTGCCTCTCAGCTTGGGCTGGACGACGCGCAGGCCGAAAGCCTGACATCGCTGCTGGCCCCCGCCATCGGGTCGGCCGCGCGCCAGCGCGCGGAAAGCGGCGGGCTTGGCGATGTGCTCGGGCGGCTGCGCGGACAGGATCAGGCGGGGCTCTTCGACGATGCCGAAGCGGCGGCCAGTTCCGACGGTCAGGCGCAGGGGCGCGATTTCCTGTCGGCGCTTCTGGGCGGGCAAGAGGCCGCAGATGGTCTGGCGGACGAAGCCGCCGCACGCTCTGGCGTGGACCGCGATCTGGTCAGCCAATTCCTGCCAGCGCTCGCCGCAATGGCGCAGGGCGGGCTGCAACGGCAGATGCCGGACGACCAGATTGACGCGGCAGAAGAAGAGGCGCAGGGCGGCGGGCTGGCCGGGATGATCGGCGGTCTGCTCGGCGGTGGCGGGTCAAGCCGCGGTGGCGGGCTTGGCATGCTGAACGATCTGCTTGACGCAGATGGCGACGGGTCTGCGATGGACGACGTTCTGGGCCGGTTCCTGCGCCGCTGAGAGATTTCGCTGCGCAGTGTCGCGCGCATCGACCCGCGCGGCCCTGACGGGCGGCGTGGAACGCCCCTGCAAGGGCATTGGGCCGGGGCATGCCTGACGGCATCCCCCTTCCCCACATGTGTCAGGACAGGGCCAACACCAGGCACGACCCGGCGCAAAGCAAAGCCAGCGGGACGCCGTGCAACCGTTCCAACCCTCGCGCGCCGAAGAGATTGGTCAGAACGCTCAGCCCGAAGAGCCCGGCCAGCCCCCAGAGGACAGGGCGCAACCAGCCCTCCGGAAACACCGGCGCGATCACTCCGCCGGTCTCGGCGATTGCCAGCAAGCCGAGCAGCGCCAGCAGAACGGACAGGGCGCTCGCCACCCGCAGGCCCTTCGGCAGCACCCGCGCGGCCCCGCCCCAGGCCAGGTGCCCAATCGGCGCACCTGCTGCCAGCGCGATCTGAAAGAGCGTCAGCCAGCCGAAGGCCACCAAACCAATCACCACCGCCGCCGTTGCCATGCCGATCCCCCGTAGCAATCACTGAACGTCCAGTTTGGCCGAGCAGCCGCCCGATGGAAAGCCCAGCCTTATGTATCAAGCGCACCAAGCGTGCAGAAGAGGAGTTTATGAAATGACTCCACAACCTCCATGCGGTGAGGCATGGTCTTGCCATGTGGAGATTTGTTTCAACGGCACTGCTGGTTATTGTGCTGATCCCGATGGGGACCATCTACCGGCAAAACATAGAAGAGTGGGCCGCTGGCCAAGGAATGAACCGCTTACTGTCGGAGGGGTCCGGTGTGTTTGTTGATAGTTCATTGGGGCCACCATTATTAGCTTTGTTTTTTGTACTGCTTGGAAGTACAGGAGCGTTGTGGCTTCAGCACTTCTTCAAGTCAAAATTTCCGCCAAAGTTTACAATCAAAAAAGAAGTTGTGAGTGGGAAAATCTTCCGACATGATAAGCTTATAATTGATGGAAAGTCTTTTCAAAACTGTCAGTTTAACGGCGTAAAGCTTTTGTACAATGGCACGGGCGCTTACGACTTCATTGACTGCTCTTTTGGTGATTTTTCTATCGGCAGCGATACTGAGGCTGGCCGCGCTGCTTTTCAGTTGTACAAGCTTATCGAGCAGTCTGGACGACCAATTATATTCGAAGATCAAAAGACCCAATCGCCACTAAAGACTGAAGTAGGAAAGCCGCGCTGAACTTGCCTCGCAATAGCTTGTTGTGAATGCTCGTCGCTCCGGCGCAACCTGATAGTGGGCCAGGGCAGCAACACCGCGCATGTCCAGCAGCACGTCTGCTTGCTTGCCTTGCTGACCACCCTGCTTTCTCAGCGCCAAAAGCGCGTTATCTATGGTCTTGTTCTGCATGGGGGCAGGGTGATTCAAATGGACCGAAATGTCAGCTAGATTGTTGATGCATTTGATACATGAGGCCAGGAGATCATGCTGCGGCTGGCTCGAACTCGTACCCCCACGGCACATCGCCGCGTGTCGGGACACAACAAAGAAAGACCCGCCGGTCGTGCGGGTCTTTCCAATCTCTTACCGATCGCCCCGCGCCTTAACCCTTGGCCGCGTTGCAAAGCCGCGTCTGCACGGGGGGTGTACAGGGGGTGTACGCCCGGTGCACGGGTGGCACCCCCGGTTAACGCGTCTCAGCCGTCCTTGCGGATGGTCTCGTTTTTCGGGTCATAGGGGCTGTCGCAGGTCACGACCGCATCCCACAACTGATCGAGCATCTTGACCTTCAGCTTCGTGCCTTCCACGGCCAGATCGGGGGTGACGTAACCCATGCCGATGGACTTGCCGAAGGCCACCGAATAACCGCCCGAAGTCAGGCGGCCAACCCGCTCGCCTTCCGGCGTGTATAGCACTTCGCGTCCCCAGGGATCGGCATCCTCCGGCCCGTCGATCAGGACGGTGCAGCACTTGGACCGGATGCCCTTGGCCTCCATCTCCGCCTTGCCGTTGAACTCTTTGGACAGGTCCACAAAACGCGGCAGGTCGGCTTCCAGTGGCGTCGCGTCGCGGCCCAGTTCGTTGCCAAAGGCACGGTAGGATTTCTCCTGCCGCAGCCAGTTCTGCGCGCGCGCGCCAACCAGCTTCATCCCATGCTTTTCGCCAGCTTTTTCAAGAAGATCAAACAGATAGTTCTGCATCTCGATCGGGTGATGCAGTTCCCATCCCAGCTCACCGGTATAGGCCACGCGGATCGCATTGACCGGGCACATGCCCAGTTCGATCTGGCGGGCCGAGAGCCAGGGGAAGCGCTTGTTGGACAGGGCGGTTTCGGGATCGGCGTCCTTGATCACCTCTTTCAGAACGTCGCGCGACTTCGGCCCGGCGATGGCGAAAACGCCCCACTGGGTGGTCACGTCCTGGATCTCGATATAGCCGAACTCCTCCATCTTGTCCTCGGCCGCCTTGCGAAGGAAGTCGGCGTCATACTCGGTCCAGGCCCCCGCGGAGACGAGGTAGTAATTGTTCTCGCCATTGCGCACGATGGTGTATTCGGTGCGCGTGGTGCCCGCACTTGTCAGCGCGTAGGTCAGGTTGATCCGGCCCACCTTCGGCAGCTTGTTGCAGGTGAACCAGTCGAGGAACGCGGTTGCACCGGGGCCCTTGACCACGTGCTTGGTAAAGGCGGTCGCGTCGATCAGGCCCACGCCTTCACGGATCGCCTTGGCCTCCTCCACGGCATATTGCCACCAGCCGCCACGGCGGAAGCTGCGGGCGTCATGGTCGAAGGTCTCAGGCGCGTCGAGCGGCCCGTAATAGTTGGGGCGTTCCCAGCCATTCACAAACCCGAACTGCGCGCCGCGCGCTTTCTGCCGGTCATAGGCGGGCGCGGTGCGCAGCGGGCGGCAGGCTTCACGCTCTTCGTCCGGATGATGCAGGATGTAAACGTGTTCGTAGCATTCCTCGTTCTTGCGCGCGGCGAACTCGGTGGTCATCCAGTTCTGGCTGTAGCGCTTGGGGTCGAGGCTGGCCATGTCGATCTCGGCCTCACCGTCGACCATCATCTGGGCGAGGTAGTAGCCGGTGCCGCCAGCCGCCGTGATCCCGAAGGAAAAGCCCTCGGCCAGCCACATGTTGCGCAGGCCCGGTGCAGGGCCGACCAGCGGGTTGCCATCGGGCGTGTAGCAGATCGGGCCGTTGAAATCGTCCTTCAGGCCGGATTCGGCGCAGGAAGGAACCCGCTCTGCCATCGCCATGTACTGGTCGGCGATCCGGTCCAGATCGAGCGGGAAGAGGTCGGCGCGGAAGCTGTCCGGCACACCATATTCAAAGCGCGCGGGCGCGCCGTGTTCGTAGATGCCCAGAATCCAGCCGCCGCGTTCTTCGCGGGCGTAGGATTCATTATCGGCATCGCGCACGACCGGGTGCTCGGGGTTGCCGGCCTCACGCCATTTGACCAGCTCGGGGTCCTTGTCCATGACGATGAACGTGTGCTCCACCGGGATCGCGGGCATCTTGATGCCCAGCATCTTGGCGGTGCGCTGTGCGTGGTTGCCCGAGGCAGTCACCACATGCTCGGCGGTGATCACGACCTGTTCGTCGGAGGGCACGAGGTTGCCGCCCTTTTCCACCATCTTGGTGCAGGTCACTTCCCAATGGGTGCCATTCCAGTGGAAGGCATCGGCCTGCATCTTGCGCACGATCTCCACCCCGCGCTGTCGGGCCCCCTTGGCCATCGCCTGGGTCACGTCGGCGGGGTTAATATAGCCGTCCTCGGTATGATAGATCGCGCCCTTGAGGTCGGACGTCTCAATCAGCGGCCAGCGTTCCTTGATCTGGTCCGGCGTCAGCCATTCGTATTTTACACCGCAGGTCTCGGCGGTCGACGCGTAGAGCATGTATTCATCCATGCGCTCCTGCGTCTGCGCCATGCGCAGGTTGCCAACGACGGCAAAGCCCGCATTCAGACCGGTTTCCTCTTCCAGCGTCTTGTAGAAATCAACCGAGTACTGGTGGATATGGGTCGTCGCGTAGCTCATATTGAAGAGCGGCAGCAGACCGGCAGCGTGCCAGGTAGAGCCGGAGGTCAGCTCATCACGTTCCAGCAGCATGACATCGTCCCAGCCAGCTTTGGCAAGGTGATAGGCGATCGAGGTGCCGACGGCACCGCCACCGACGACAAGGGCTTTGACTTGGGTTTTCATTGGGCGCGACTCCGGGCCAGATTTTCTGCCGGTAATGTGCCGAATTGCGCAGGTCGGTGCGAAGGCCAGCCGACCAGATAACGCGAGAATCCGACACGCGCCCGGGTTTTTCGCGACATGCCGTGCCTATCTGGCTGTGTTACCGACCGATCGCCGTGCCCGGATGACCGCAACGATCATATAAATAAGCCCGGCGCCAAGGCCGATCATGCCTGCACAATAGCTGGTGTTGTGCATCAACCCAGCTCGAATGAATCCAGGCACATCCGTGACGCCGGGCGGGACGCGGAAATGGTGAAACTGTGCGGGGTCGACCGGCACAAACAGGCTGGCCACACCGAGCGCAAACGTGATCCCAACGATCAGCAGGGACGCCCGCAGAAAGGTGCGGACCATCTGCCGCGTTGTTGGCATGGCCAGGGAAATGGCGGCGATGGGCACGCCAATCACTATCCCCATCCACCAGCTTGCCCGCCAGCCGACGATGGCTGCGCCAACCCGGAATGGCAGTGCCTCGGCGATGTTGAACTGGGGGAACTTGAAAGCATGGAAATAGTCGGGACCGACCGTATAGCTGATCTGGTTGTGAACCACTCCGTAGAGACCCGCCAGAAGGCAGGCGAAGGCAATCAGGACCGGTAGGACGACAAACCTAGCCATGACCGCAACGCGCGCCGGGAAATCCTTCCCGAAGGATTTTCAAACCGGTCCAAAATTCTTCTGGAAGAATTTTGCGGCAGGAAGAAAATTCTGGAATTTTCTTCTGATTGCGCGTGGTCACAGCATGCTCGGCACGACCAGATCGGGCGGCCGGTGGCCATCGTCAAAGGTCTTGATATTGATGATGACCTTTTCGCCCATCTCCTCGCGCCCTTCCAGCGTGGCCGAGCCCATATGCGGCAGCAGCACCACGTTTTCCAGCTCGCGCAGGCGCGGGTTCACGTCCTTGCCATGTTCGAACACGTCGAGACCCGCCCCGGCGATATCGCCGGACCGCAGCATTCGCGTCAGGGCGTTTTCGTCGATGACTTCCCCGCGGGAGGTGTTCACGATCACCGCCGTGGGTTTCATCAGCTTCAGCCGCCGCGCGTTCATCAGGTGAAAGGTCGAGGGCGTGTGCGGGCAGTTGATCGACAGGATATCGACCCGCGCGATCATCTGGTCGAGGCTTTCCCAATAGGTCGCCTCCAGATCCGCCTCGATGTGCTCATGCAGACGACGGCGATTGTGATAGTGCACCTGCATCCCGAACACCGCCGCGCGCCGGGCCACGGCCTGGCCGATCCGGCCCATGCCCAGAATGCCGAGCCGCTTGCCGCCGATGCGCCCACCCATGAAGGCCGTGGGCGACCAGCCCTGCCATTTGCCAGCCTGCATTACCGCCAGACCCTCGGGGATGCGGCGCGTGACGGCAAGGATCAGCGCCATGGTCATATCGGCGGTGTCCTCTGTCACCACACCGGGCGTGTTGGACACGAGAATGCCCCGCTGGCGGGCGGTGTGCACGTCGATATGATCGACGCCCGCGCCATAATTGGCGATGAGCTTGAGCTTATCACCCGCCTGCCCCAGCAATCCGGCGTCGATCTGGTCGGTCACGCAAGGCACCAGCACATCGGCCCGGCCCATGGCCGAGACAAGTTCCTGCCGGGTCATCGGGCGATCATCCTCGCGCAGTTCCACATCGAACAGTTCCGACATCCGCGTCTCGACCGCCTCGGGCAACCGTCGCGTTACGACAACACTCAGCTTCTGACCTGGCATCCCGTCTTTCCCTTTTTCTGGCATTTCAGCCCTTGCCGTGACACTCTCTCATCCTAGGCAGGGGTGCAAGACACAGCACCCCAACAGCGACAAAAACACCGATCAAGACCGCGAAACAGCGGCACAGGTGCGGGCAGGCAGTGCAGATGACGAAGCGCAAGATATCGGGCGTGATCCTCGCGATGATTCTGGGTCTGATGGCCACGGCCGCCACCGCGCAGGAGGCCGAGGCGCGCGGTCCCGTGACGGGGTTCCCCATTCCTCGCTATGTCTCGATCCAGGCGTCAGAGGCTTTCGCACGGCGCGGACCCTCGCGCAGCCACCGCATCGACTGGGTGTTTCAGCGCCGCAACATGCCGATGCAGGTGGTGGCCGAACATGAACACTGGCGCCGGGTCATCGACCGCGACGGGGCGGGCGGCTGGATGCATTATTCGCTGCTGTCGGGAATACGCACCGCGATTGTCGAGGTCGACATGCTGGAACTGCACCAGAGGCCCGACCCGGCCTCTCCCGTTACCGCTCAGGCTGAGCTTGGGGTGATTGCCTTCCTCGATGAATGCAACGGCAGCTGGTGTCGCCTGAACGTGGGCGGCCATCGCGGTTGGGTGCCGATGGACACACTTTGGGGCGTCGACCCCGGAGAGGTCTTCGACTAACCCGCCCGGCGCATCAGCACCAGAAAGCCGGGGATCAGCAGCAAGAGCAGCGCCACGAAGCCGAAGGACATCCGCAGGCCGAAACCTTGCGCGATGAAGCCCATGATCGGTGGACCGATGAAGAAACCGAAATAGCCGATGGTCGTGACCCGGCTGATCACATAGGCCCGCGCGTCATCGCTGGCCAGTCGGCCCGCCAGCGCCAGCAGCATCGGTGCGATGGTGGACACTCCAAGCCCCAGAATGGCAAACCCGGCATAGGCCACCAGAGGCACCGGGGCGATGGCCGCCAGCAAGGCTCCACAGGCGGTGACCAGCGCGCTCCAGAACACCACGCGGGTTTCCGACAGGCGGCCCACCACCAACTGACCGGTGAAACGTCCGATTCCCATGGTCAGGCCAAGCATCGCGGGACCAAGCGCGCCCTCGGCCGCACCGCCACCCAGGGTGCGTTCCACATGCAGGGCCGACCAGCCCTCGGTCGCGTTTTCCGCAAGGAACGCCACCAGCACGATCAGCCCGCCCCACAGCACCACGCCGCCAAAGCGGCCACGTGCGGCCTTGGCCGTGCCATGGGTTTCCGCGCCATCCCCCGACATCATGAACGCCGAGGCAATCAGCGTCAGCAGCCCAAGCGTGGCGAAGACCGGCGCGGGCGGCAGCCCCGCCTCTCGTGCCAGACCCGCGGATATGGCAGAGGCTGCGTAAGCAAAGGAAAACATCGCGTGATTGAGGTTCATCAAGGATGCCCCGAGGCGCGATTCCGTGCGCGACAGGCGGGTGTTCATCACCACGTCCTGCAATCCCGACCCGGCCCCGGCAAAGAACATCAGCGCCGCGAAAACCGGCACCGACGCAACCCACATCGGCGCCTGAAACGCCAGCGCCAGCAGAACGGACGCAAGCGACACGGCATAGCGCCCGAACCGCGCCGCGAAGATGGGCGCAGACAGCATCGCCGTCACCGCACCCGCCGCGGTGACCAGCATCGCAAGGCCGAAGGCGCCGTCGCTTGCCCCGATATGGGCCTTGATCTGCGGCACATAGGCGGCGAAAGCACCCCAATAGATGCCTTGCGCCGCAAAGGCCGGCAGGTCATGACGGGACAGGGAAATCGCGCGCAGGATCAGCATGACCGGGCGATTGTCACGGGCATTGCTTCAAAGCAAGCTCCAAAGCGCGGATTCATCGCGCAATGCCCCTTTCCAAACCCGCAAGGCTCGTCTATAGGCACGGCCTCAACCGGGCGGACACCCTTGGAGGCCGCCCTTTATCATATGGAGAATAGCTATGGCTGCAGAGATTAAAGATCTCGTCGCCGAGGCACGGACGGGGACAGGCAAGGGGGCCGCTCGTCAAGCACGCCGCAACGGTATGGTGCCCGGAGTTGTCTATGGCGGTGGTTCGGACCCCGTCTCGATTCAGATCCCCTTCAACGTGTTGCTCAAGCACCTGAAAGCAGGCCGCTTTCTGGCGCAGCTCTTCAACCTCAAGGTTGAAGGCCACGAAGATGTGCGCGTGATCTGCCGCGGCGTTCAGCGTGACGTCGTGAAGGACCTGCCGACCCATGTCGACCTGATGCGCCTGCGCCGCACCAGCCGCGTCAACCTGTTCATTCCGGTTGAGTTCGTCGGCGAAGAGGTGGCCCCCGGCATCAAGAAGGGTGGCGTTGTCACCGTGGTGCGCCCGGAAGTCGAACTTCGCGTGACCGCAGGCGACATCCCGGAAAAGATCACCGTTGACCTGTCGACCCTCAACATCGGCGACGTCGTGACCATTTCCGACGTGACCCTGCCAGAGGGCGCACGCCCGACCATCGACCGCGACTTCGTGATCGCCAACATCGCCGCCCCCTCGGGTCTGGCGCGTGGCGGCGATGATGACGAAGCCGAAGGTGAAGAGGGTGAAGCCGAAGAGGCAGCCGCAGAGGAATAATCCTCGCGGTCCACTGATCGGACCTGAAATGGCGCGGCCTGTCCCCACCGGGATGGGCCGCGTTTTCTTTTGGTCTAGCCTTTGCGCCTGACCCGCCGAAACCCCAGGACACGCCCGCGTGAGGTGGCCGGGTCATAGGTCAGGCCTGAATCCGACATGCAATCCACGATCCGTTTGATCACCCTGTCGGAATATCGGGGTGGGTGCAGTTCCAGTACCATAAAGCGCATCTCGGGGTTCCAAGGCTGGTCGAACAGTCTCTCTTCCGCGCCTTCGATATCCATCATCACCAGTTCTGGCCGATGGTCATACAGCAAGCTTTCCAGGCCAAGGCTCGGAACCTCGACAATCTCATCTTCTGGTGCCCCGGATCGCGCAAGGCTGGCCCCCAGGATGGCGCGCGGGACCTGGAACGCGACGTTGCCGCCGCCCTCGCCCTGCTTCACGGCACCGTGCATCAGCCGGATGCCCCCTTGCCCGTTGCGGTCAAACGTATCGCGCAGCACCGGCAGCAAGGCCGGGTTTGCCTCGACACTCAGCACGTTTTCAGCCCCCGCAACCCGCGCCGCCAGCACGCTGATCACCCCAAGACCCGCGCCAAGATCCAGCACCCGCATGCCCGGCCCGACCCGACACTTCGCGGCGGCGATTTCATCTGCCTCATAGCTGCCATCGGCCAGCCGCGCCGCAAGCGCCTTGGTGATCAGCACCTCGGGCAGGTCAAGCGTAACGTCGTGAAGGGTGAATACCGGCATCTGTCCCCAATTCGTTGATCCCTCGCCCCGTCATGCCTATAGGACTGAGCAAGCGATTTGAATGCGAGGATGCCATGAAACTCTGGGTCGGCCTTGGAAACCCCGGTGCGAAATACGCGGGCAACCGGCACAATATCGGCTTCATGGCGCTGGACCGGTTGGCCGAGGATCACGGGTTTTCCCCATGGCGCAGCAAGTTCCAGGCCAGCCTGAGCGAAGGCAAATTCGGGTCAGAAAAAGTGTTGCTGCTGAAGCCCGAGACCTTCATGAACCTGTCGGGCCAATCCGTGGGCGAGGCGATGCGCTTCTACAAGCTGGAGCCAACGGACATCACCGTTTTCCATGACGAACTGGATCTTGCGCCGGGCAAATGCCGCGTCAAGGCGGGCGGCGGGCATGCGGGCCATAACGGGCTGCGCTCGATCCATCAGCATATCGGCCCGCATTACGACCGGGTTCGGCTTGGCATCGGCCATCCCGGCCACAAGGACCGGGTTGCGCCCTATGTTTTGTCGGATTTCGCCAAGGCCGATCAGGACTGGCTAGATGACCTTCTGCGCGGCATTTCGGATGGCGCACCGGAGCTTGCCAAGGACGACACAGGCCGGTTCATGAACGCGGTTGCCCTGCGAACTGCGCCGCCCCGCTCCTCAGGCAGCGACAAGCCCAAGCAGGCCACCAAGCCAGCAGAACCCGAGCCCCCGGCAGAGCCCGACGACGACCGATCCGCCCTGCAAAAACTGGTGGACCGGTTCCGCTAGCCCTTCGGCTGACGTTGGGTAAGGATTGCCGCGCGTCGCGCTGCCATGTTCTGCTGATCCACAGCCAAAAGGGGGCCTTTCATGCGTCGTCGTATCATCAGAGTTCTGGTTCGCATCCTTCTGATCTTCGTGGTCGTAACAGCGGCAGCAGGCTGGTACATGCGCGAGGAGATCCAGCGGCTTTGGGCGGTGAATTCGCTGTTTGATGCTGACCGCATCGTTGAGAACTTCAGCAACATGGACGCGGCGTTTCTGACCGTAGAGGTCCCGCGCGGATCCGGTCCCGCCAGCCCGATGCCGGAAGGCGAGCCCGCAGACCTACCAGCCGAGGTGGCAGATTGGATCGAGGAGCGCGCGGTCACCTCGCTGCTGGTACTGCAGGACGGCCAGATCCGCCACGAAAGCTATCACCTTGGCACCGCGCCCACGGATCAGCGGATTTCCTGGTCGGTCGCCAAAAGCTTCCTCTCGGCGCTGATGGGCACGCTGGTTGATGACGGCACGATTCCGGAACTGGGCGCGCAAGTAACGGAGTATGCGCCGATGCTGGCAGGCTCTGCCTATGACGGTGCGACGATCCTCGACGTGCTGCAAATGTCGTCCGGCGTGACCTTCGACGAGGACTACCTGGACTACAATTCCGACATCAACCGCATGGGCCGCGAGATCGCCCTTGGCGGTACGCTGGATGGCTTCGCCGCGGCGCTGACGGAAACCGACCGCCCGGCGGGCGAAGAATGGCAATATGTCTCGATCGACACCCATGTGATCGGCATGGTGATCCGGGGCGCGACGGGACGGGATATCCCCTCGCTTCTGTCAGAACGGATCATCGCGCCGCTCGGGATGGACAGTACGCCCTATTACCTGACCGATGGCGAGGGTGTCGCTTTCGTGCTTGGCGGCATGAACATGACCACCCGCGACTATGCGCGATTGGGGCTGCTGTTTCTGAACAATGGCGATTATGGCGGCCAGCAGATCCTGTCCGCTGATTGGGTTGCGGCCTCGACCACGGCTTCGGCAAATACCGCGCCGGGCGAAATTGGCTATGGCTACCAGTGGTGGATTCCCGTCGGGTCCGAGCCCGGCCAGTTCATGGCGCGGGGGATCTATGGGCAATATGTCTATGTCGATCAGGTCAATGGTGTGGTCATCGCCACAACCGGCGCGGACCGGCAATTCCGCGATTCCGGCGTGAACGAAGAGAACGTCCGTATCTTCCGGCTGATTTCTGAAAGCCTCGCTCCGCCAGCGCCAGGCCCTGAACCCGAGGCTGAAGCTGAACAGGAGGACAGCCAATGACCCCCATGGATGCCCCGGTAAACGTGTTGGGCGGCGTGTTGCAACCGTGTTCCACCGCCCCCCTGACGGGATTCTTCCGCGATGGTCATTGCAACACCTGTTCCGACGATCATGGCAGCCACACGGTCTGCGCCGAGATGACGGCGGAGTTCCTCGCCTATTCCAAATATGTGGGCAACGATCTGTCCACGCCCCGGCCCGAGTTCGGATTTGCGGGGCTGAATCCGGGCGATCACTGGTGCCTCTGCGCCAGCCGCTTTTTACAGGCCCATGATGAAGGCTGCGCGCCAAAGGTTCGGCTGGAGGCTACCCATGCCCGCGCGCTGGACATCGTGCCCCTGGATGTTCTGAAGGAAATGGCGGCGACCTGACCTATTCGGCTGCGATCCGCACCCGGTCGTCCACGTCCAGAAGATCTTCGATAAAGAGGCTCAATAGCTGAGGCCGACCGCTGACGCCTGCCTTGCGATAGATCGCGTTGGTCTGTGCCTTGACCGTGCCTTCGGATGTCTGGCGCAAAGCGGCGATTTCCTGGATCGACATGCCCTTTATCGCAAAAAGCGCCACGTCGCGTTCCGCCGGGGTCAGGCCCCAATCGTCGAACCGTTCCGCCATCACATCCATGAAGGCCCCTGATGCGGCCTTGAGTTTCTGCTCGACAATTGCCGTGCGCCGCATGGAGTTGCGCAGAAAGATCGCGCCGATGATTGGCCCGATGATCAGCCCGATGGTCGCGCCGATTTCCATCAACTCGCGGGTTTGCCAGCTGATCGGACGGGCGCGGACATTGAATATGGTCAAAACAATCTCGGACACGAAAAAGACCGAGCAGACCAGTTGCACAATGAAAACAGCCGCAAGAAGCAGCTTACCCTTTGTCACGCAGCTGCCCCTCCTGGCGCTGCGAGCCATCAGTCATCGTCATCGTCATCGTCGTCATCTCCGCCCCCTCCAGAGCCGCTGTTGTCGTCGTCATCGTCGTCATCGCCCGATCCGCTGTTGTCATCATCGTCATCGTCGTCGCCGCCGCCCGAGCCACTGTTATCTTCGTCGTCGTCATCATCATCATCGTCGCGATCATCATCACGATCATCATCGTCGTCGTCATCGTCGTCACCCGAGCTTTCCGACACGGATGACGGCAAAACCCCGCCACCGCCTGAGTGGTCATCTTCGATTTCCCAGTAATCGCGCAGAATCTCGCCGGTTGTCGGATTGAAGATGATCTCGCGTTCGCGGCCCGGCCCTTCGGCCTCGATGCGGACGCGCCCAAGCCAGGTGCGTGTCACATGGATGCGCGCATATCCCTGCGCCTGAAGCTGAGAGATGATCTGGGCCTCGATGTCCTGCGCCCAGACTGCTCCGGTTCCTGCCGACAGGCAGAGTGCAGTGGCCATCAAGAGGCGCGAGGGTTTCATCTGTTTCGTCTCCTTGGTTGAAATGGCTCTGCCCCGCGTGCGTGGGGGGGAATAGCGGGGCAGAGCGAGGTCCGTCTATCGGCAACAGGAGAGCACACCGATCTCCTGAAGGGAACCTAAAGCCGATATCGGTCCTTAGTGGTCGTCGTTCACGTCATCGCTGCCATGGCCGCCGTGATCGTCGTCATCATCATCGTCATCGTTGTCGTCATCGCGGTCGTCGTCATCGTCGTCATCGTCGTCATCATCACCGTTTCCGTGGCCGCTGTTGTCATCATCATCATCGTCGTCATCATCGCCACGGCCATCACGATCATCGTCGTCGTCATCACGATCATCGTCGTCGTCATCGTGATCATCGTCGTCGTCATAGGCCGGGCCGGTTTCGGTTTCGATCACATTGCCATTGGTGTCATACGTCGTTTCGGTTTCGATCCCTCCCGAGACCACCTCTTCGCGGATAAGGTTGCCGTCGCGGTCGAAGGTCCGCTCAACCGAGCCGTCGGCACCGGTGGCCTCGATCCTGTAGCCGCCATTGCGGATCTGCACCTCAATGCGCATGTAGCCTGCGTCCTGCAGTTCGGCGATGGCCGCATTCACGGCGTCATTCGAGGTTTGGGCAGAGAGTGTGGTGGTCGACAGCAGAACCGCCGTCACGGAAGCGGCAAGGATGGATTTCGGGGTCATGGATCATCTCCTGTTGATTTTGTGTCAAGGACGAACCGGGGCCGCTGCCACCGATCCGATGACCCGACAAAAGCACCGCGGATGCTTGATGCATATTTGACCGCCGTTTATCCCGTGGTCCATAAACCGCCGGTTCAGGGGCCTAAACCTGAGGTATAAACAGGCTGACCCGCCCGGTTTTCACCGGACGGGCCGTGTTTTCTGAAGCTTGCGCCTAGTCCCGAAGCTTCACAAGGTCGGTCATGAGACCTTCGGTCCCGTTGTGGACCGTAAGCCGCTCGACCTTGCCCGCGATGGACTCCAACGCCTCAAGCTCTTTCAATCGCAACATGACGGGGTTCTCCGCCATGACCTTCGCGGTGTTGAGCAAGGACCGCGTGGCGTTGGTTTCCTCGCGCCGGCGGATCACGTTGGCCTCGGCCTCTTTCTGGGCGGCGACAACCCCGTTGAGGATGTCGCGCATCTCGCCGGGCAAGATCACGTCTTTCAACGCGATCTCACCCACCTCGATCCCGATCCCCGCCATCTCGGCGCGGACCTTCTCGGCAGCCTCGGCATCGACCATCCCCTTTTCGGCCAAGAGCCGATCAAGTGTCATCGCCCCGAGCGTCTTGCGAAACGCAAGTTGCACGGCCCGGTGAAGCGCCTCGTCATGGTCGCGCACGGCGGTCACGGCCATCACCGCATCCGTTACGCGGAATACGGCGGTCAAGTTCACCCGGATAGACACGCGGTCCTTGGTGAGGATCTCTTGCCCCGTGACCTCCTTGGCCTGCCAGCGCATATCGACCTGGCGCACGGTGTGCTTGCGCCCGAAGATCCAGAACCAGTGGGTCCCGGGATCGAGCACTTTCACAAGCCGACCCTCGGTGAAAAGAAGGGACACGCGCCCCTCCTCGACCGTGGTCACGTTGATTTGCGCGTCCAACCGCGCCCGCTCAAGCCGGCGGGCAAGGGCCGGATCGAGCATCACCTCTGCGGCCATGTCGAACCGCTCGACGGTCCAAGGCCCTGCGTCGGTCCAGAAGAGCGCGTGCTGTTCCGGAGCCACAAGGTCGGTGACGATCCCCTCTCGGGTGATCACGGCCACCTCATCCGGGCCGGTATGGACCTCGGTGAAATGGGCCTCGACCAAGTCGGCCCGATCCCGGCGCAAAGGCGCGGCGAGCGGGGACACGAACCGGGGGGAGGAGAGATCAAACCGTTCGGTCTGAACGTCCTGCATGTCGATCCAGTGCTCACCGGGGCCGAGGATCTGGTCGATCTTCCCCTTGGCAAGCACGAGGGTGCGGGTGTTGACCGGAACGAGCAATCGCCGCTGGTTCCGGAGGGCTTTCAAAATAGACATGTCAGGTCTCCTTCTATTGTCGTGTCTATCGTCGTCGTCGCAAAGCGCGATCTCCTTGGGTTGGGTGGGTTGCACGGGTCTGACCCGTGACAGGTGTGGGCGAGAGGCGGGATTGCCCGTCGCGGGAATGGGGTGGGTCCGAGACCGGTCCTGCCATACCCCCCGGGCGGAGAGGGGCGGAGCGGCAGATCGCCGGTGTCGCGGAACGCCTGCTCGATTGGCAGGGTCTGGCGACAGCAGGCGGGTCTGCATCTCATCCCTCCCGGCGCAGGGCCAGGACGAGCGGTATCCGTCCCCTCCGAACACGTCGGAGGATCAGGCCACCCCTCGCAGAGCGACCCCGGACCCCTATGTTGCGAACCACTCACGTGGCTGGTTTAGCGAACCAGTGCCCACTTCGGGCGTTTGAGGAGCGAAAAGCAGGAATTGAACCTGCGCCACTCGGAGTTACAGTCCGATGCTCTACCAACTGAGCTATTTTCGCGTGACGTTTGGCTTGTCACGTTGGCACCTGCCCCGGTTTCAGGCCCTGGCATACGGGGATCGGCAGCGCCGCCCGCACCGGAGGGGTGATCACCCCCTGCCGCTAGGGCCAGCCCGTCGGCTGGTGAGGGCGGGTGATAAGGGAGCGCCCCCGAGTCGCTCAACATGTTATTTGGTGTAACAAATACACCGTGACGAATGCGCAACATTATTGCGGGGCCGCGCAACAAATGAAAAGGGCGCCCACTGCGGGGCGCCCTGTTCTGTCGGTCTGACCGGGGTCAGGCTTTCGCGATGTTTCAATCCGCCTCGGCCATCTCGAAACCCAAATGTTTCGCCACCGTGAAGATATCCTTGTCGCCACGCCCGCACATGTTCATGCAGATGATGTGGTCCTTCGGCAGGTCAGGCGCGATCTTGATCACATGGGCCAGTGCATGGGACGGCTCCAGCGCCGGAATGATCCCCTCCTGCTCACAGCAAAGCTGGAAGGCCGCGAGCGCTTCTTTGTCGGTGATCGAGACATATTTGGCGCGGCCGATTTCATGCAGCCAGCTGTGTTCGGGGCCGATACCAGGGTAATCGAGACCCGCCGAAATCGAATAGCCTTCAAGGATCTGGCCATCGTCATCCTGCAGCAGATAGGTGCGGTTGCCGTGCAGAACGCCGGGACGCCCGCCGGTCAGCGAGGCGCAATGTTCCATGTCGGCGTTCACACCTTTGCCGCCTGCCTCCACGCCGATGATCTCGACCGATTTGTCGTCAAGGAAGGGGAAGAACAGGCCCATGGCGTTCGACCCGCCGCCGATCGCGGCGATGATCGTATCGGGCAGACGGCCCTCGGCCTCCTGCATCTGGGCCTTGGCTTCCTTGCCGATGATCTGCTGGAAATCGCGGACCATGGCGGGGTACGGGTGCGGACCGGCCACAGTGCCGATGCAGTAGAACGTGTCGCGCACATTGGTCACCCAATCGCGCAGGGCATCGTTCATGGCATCCTTGAGCGTGCCGCGACCCGAGGTCACCGGCACCACTTCGGCCCCAAGCAGGCGCATGCGGAAGACGTTGGGTTTCTGCCGCTCCACATCATGCGCGCCCATGTAGACCACGCATTTCAGCCCGAACTTGGCGCAGACGGTGGCGGTGGCAACGCCATGCTGACCGGCGCCGGTTTCGGCGATGATCCGGGTCTTGCCCATGCGGCGGGCCAGGATGATCTGACCCAGCACGTTGTTGATCTTGTGCGCGCCGGTGTGGTTGAGCTCATCGCGCTTCATGTAGATCTTGGCGCCGCCCAGATGCTCGGTCAGGCGGCTGGCGAAATAGAGCGGGCTGGGTCGGCCGACGTAATGCGTCCAGAGATCGTTCATCTCGGCCCAGAAACTGTCATCGGTCTTGGCGTGTTCGTATTGCTTCTCCAGTTCGAGGATCAGCGGCATCAGCGTTTCCGACACGAAACGCCCGCCGAAATCGCCGAAACGGCCGTCTTCGTCGGGGCCCGTCATGAAGGAGTTGATCAGGTCTTCGGCCATGGCGGTCATCCTAGCTGAGGTATCTGACCGTTCCTATTCGAGCAAAGACCCGGGGACAAGAGCGGGCGGCACAAAGGCGTTTCGAAAGACGCTGCTATTGCCTACCGACAGAACAGCCTTTCGAATACCGCGACACAGGTCCGAGGCTCGAAGAAGGGCGATTGGGTTGCCACCGTCGCGAAGAGATAGCGATTCTCGTAATCGAAGGAGATCACCCCTTCGATCAGCCGTGCGCAGTTCGCGGGCGTCACCTGACAGGCTGCAAGGGCCGTCTGCGCGGCGCCATTATCAGCCGAGATGATCGAGCCATCGGCGATTTCGGCGGCAACCATGTCACGGTAAAGCTCGCGCACCTCTTCCACCGAAGGGCGGGTCGCATAGGCGGCGCCTGCTGCGGCGATCAGGCCATAGATGACCAGTTTTCCAAGGAACCCCATCAGTCCTCCAGTGCCTGCGCAAAGCGCTTCATAATACCGGCATCCTTCAACCCCGGTGCGCTTTCCACACCAGACGACACATCGACCTGTTTTGCCCCGGTCAGGCGCACGGCCTCGGCCACATTGTCCGGCGTCAGCCCGCCTGCCAGCATCCAGGGCCGGCTCCAGTATTTCCGCTCCGCAAGCAAACGCCAGTCGAAGGCCAGCCCGTTTCCGCCCGGCAGATCGGCCCCTTTCGGCGGTTTCGCATCGATCAGCAGCTGGTCGGCGACCGTCGAATAGACGTCAATTGCCGCCAGATCGCCGGCCTCCGCCACCCCAATCGCTTTCATCACCGGCAGCCCGTAGCGCGCCTTGATCTCGGCCACCCGCTCGGGGCTTTCGCGCCCGTGAAGCTGCAACATGTCCAGCGGCACGCGGGCGGTGATGGCATCAAGCGTGGCGTTATCCGCATTCACCGTGAGCAGCACCTTGGCCAATCCGGGAGGCACCTCGACGGCAAGGGCCGCCATCGGCTCGATCTCCAGATGCCGGGGCGATTTGGCGAAATGAACAAATCCCACATAGCGCGCGCCCGCATCAAAAGCGGCGGTGACATCCTCGGGCCGGGTCAGCCCGCAGATCTTGACGGCAATGGACATGGGCGCGCGTCAGTCTTCCAGAAGGGCGAGGACCTCGTCCTTGCCCCGGTTGGCTTCACCGCGCAGGCTCTGCACCTCGCGGGCCAGCTGGTCGCGTTCCTTGCGCTGCGCCTTGGCTTCGGCCCGCTGCTTGTGCTCGCGGAACCATTCCCAGACGAAGCCGATCAGCAAACCGGCCAGAATGCCCCCTAGAATCACGAGGAACAGAGGCAGGGTGATCGCGTAGTTCCAGTTCACCCATTCCGCCAGATTGTGAGGCAGCACGGTCAGCGTCACCGGCTCGACATTGGCGAGCGAAACCAGCACCAGCGCCACGCCGATGACAGCCAAAAACAGGTATTTGATGTATTTCACCGTTCAGGAACCTTCCAAACCGTTCAACCTGTCGCGCAACAGCTTGCCGGCCTTGAAGAAGGGAACGTGTTTCTCTTCCACGTGGACACTCTCACCGGTGCGCGGATTTCGTCCAATCCTCGCATCCCGCTTCTTCACGGAAAACGCGCCGAAACCGCGCAGTTCCACGCGGTCGCCGCGCGACAGTGCCCCGATGATCTCTTCGAAAATTGCACTGACGATCATCTCGACCTCACGAAGGGTGAGGGACGGATTTTCGTCAGCCAGCTTTTGGATCAGTTCCGAACGTATCATCCAAACCCCCTGGCCGCGGTTTCCTGATACCGGACTATAAGCGCAAAGCGGCCTTGGGGGAATTGAAAAGCCGTTGAAAATCCGGGGGAATTCGGCGGAACTTCGGGGCAACGCGCAGCATATTGCCCAAGTTTCGCGATCATCTGCCGATCATCCCCTTTCCCAACGGGCCACCCTTGGGCCTGATTCGGGGCACCAGAACGGAAAAAGGGCCCCGCGTTTCCGCGAGGCCCGATGACTTGGCTTTCGCCGGAATCAGTCGTCGTTGCCCTTGAGCGCTGCGCCCAGGATATCGCCGAGCGATGCACCGGAATCGGAAGACCCGTACTGTTCGACGGCTTCCTTCTCTTCCGCGATTTCGCGGGCCTTGATCGACAGACCCAGACGACGGGACCGGCCATCCACATTGGTGACGCGGACGTCGATCTTGTCGCCGATCTGGAAGCGCTCGGGGCGCTGTTCGGCACGGTCGCGGCTGAGGTCGGAGCGGCGGATGAAGGACTTCATGCCTTCGTATTCCACTTCGATCCCGCCATCTTCGATCGCGGTGACGGCCACGGTGATGATCGAGCCACGCTTCACACCATCGACGGCATCGGCGAAGGGGTCGCCTTCAACGGCCTTGATGGACAGCGAGATGCGTTCCTTGTCGGTGTCAACCTCGGACACAACCGCCTGAACGACATCGCCCTTGCGGTAGTTGCCGATCACGTCTTCGCCACGGCCTTCCCAGGTCAGGTCGGAGAGGTGAACCATGCCGTCGATGTCGTTGTCGAGGCCGACGAACAGACCGAATTCGGTGATGTTCTTGACTTCGCCTTCGACAACGGTGCCGACCGGGTACTGCTCCTCGAACACTTCCCACGGGTTGCGCATGGTCTGCTTGAGACCGAGCGACACGCGTCGCTTGGCGGTGTCGATTTCCAGCACCATGACTTCGACTTCCTGAGAGGTCGAAACGATCTTGCCGGGGTGCACGTTCTTCTTGGTCCAGGACATTTCGGACACGTGAACCAGACCTTCGACGCCGGGCTCCAGCTCCACGAACGCACCGTAATCGGTGATGTTGGTGACGCGGCCGGTATGGGTCGATTCCAGCGGGTACTTGCCTTCGACCAGGTTCCACGGATCTTCCTGCAACTGCTTCATGCCCAGGCTGATACGGTGGGTGTCCTTGTTGACCTTGATGACCTGAACCTTGACGGTTTCGCCAATGGACAGAACCTCTTTCGGGTCGTTCACACGGCGCCATGCCATGTCGGTGACGTGCAGCAGGCCGTCAACGCCACCCAGATCGACGAAGGCGCCGTATTCGGTGATGTTCTTGACGACACCGTCCACCACGTCGCCTTCAGACAGTTTGCCGATGACCTCGGCGCGCTGCTCGGCGCGGGATTCTTCAAGGATCGCACGACGGGACACAACGATGTTGCCACGGCGACGGTCCATTTTCAGGATCTGGAACGGCTGCTTGAGGTTCATCAGCGGGCCGGCGTCGCGCACGGGGCGCACGTCAACCTGCGAACCGGGCAGGAAGGCCACGGCGCCGCCGAGGTCGACAGTGAAGCCACCCTTGACGCGGCCGAAGATGGCGCCTTCGACGCGCTCTTCGTCTGCATATGCTTTTTCCAGACGATCCCAGGCGGCCTCGCGGCGGGCCATTTCGCGGCTGATGACAGCCTCGCCACGGGCGTTCTCGACCGTGCGCAGGAAGACCTCGACCTCATCGCCGACAGCGATTTCGGGGGCTTCACCGGGATTTGCGAATTCTTTCAGATCAACGCGGCCTTCCATCTTGTAGCCGACGTCGATGATGGCCTGGCCCGCTTCAATCGCGATCACCTTGCCTTTGACAACAGACCCTTCTTCGGGGGTGTCGATTTCGAAGCTTTCGTTAAGGAGGGCTTCGAATTCCTCCATGGTTGCGTTAGCCATGTGGCGTCATTTTCCTTTAGTGGTGTTACTGGCCGCGCGGTTGTCTCCGCCGGTCTTTGAGGTTGGTCTTACGGTCATTTCTCAAACGAATGAGGGCCGGGGAATGACCCGACCCTGCCCGTGTGAGACGTTGACCGCCTGCTTGACGGGCGCTCTATAGCCACTGACGGGGGAAAGAGCAAGCCCGCAACGCCTGTAAATCAAGGGCCGGTATCAGCAGTAGCGCTCTGGCCCGACCCATTGATCCTCGGAATAGCGGTCGCCATGGGCCCACCCGGCGGGCAGCACTGCCTCGATGGCCGCCACGTCGCTGTCTGAGAGGGTCATATTGGCCCCGGCGATATGCTGGCGGAAATGCTCCAGCGACCGTGTGCCGGGAATGGGCAACACGTGATCCCCCTGCGCCAGCGTCCAGGCGATGGCCAAAGCGGCGGCGCTGGTACCCATCTCGGCGGCCAGAGCGCGAAACGCATCGGTTGCGGAAATATTGGCAGGGTAGGTTTCCGGGCTGAAGCGCGGGTTCGCGGCCAGGAACGGCAGGTCCTGCACTGCCTCCCAAGTGAGCGGGGTATCCGTCAGGAAGGACCGACCCACGGGCGAGAAAGCCACGAATGTCGCCCCGATCCGCGCGCAGCCCTGGATGAGCCCCAGTTCCGGCGATCGGGTGGACAGAGAATATTCCGACTGAACCGCCGCAATCGGGTGCACCGCATGGGCGCGGGCCAGCGTTGTCGGCGAGATTTCCGACAGGCCGACGGCCTTCGCCTTGCCCTTCCTGACCAGCGCCCCAAGCGCCTCTGCCGTTTCCTCGATGGGAATGCCCTTGTCCCGGCGATGCGCATAGAAAAGGTCCACCGCCTCGACCCCAAGCCGCTTGAGGCTCGCATCCAGCTCCGCCTCCAGATGCTCCGGATCGTTGCGGAAGATGCGGTTGCCCTCCCCATCCCGCGTGATCGCGGCCTTGGTGGCAATGGTGAAATGGTTGCGCGCCTCTGGCCGCGCCCGCAGGTAGTCACCGATCACCCGTTCGGACCGCCCCATTCCATAGACATTGGCGGAATCGAGGTGCGTCACGCCTGCCTCCATCGCCTCATCAAGAATGGCGAACGAGTTTTCATCCGTCGTGGCCCCGTAGAAATCAGAGAACGACATCGCCCCGTAGCCGAGGCAGGAGACTATCGGTCCGGATTGGCCAAGCCTGATCTGTTTCATCAGGGCATCCTTTGGGAAATTGCCGTGATCGCCGCCACGAAAGCCTGCTCAATCGTCATGTCCGACGTGTCGATCCTCACGGCATCCTCTGCGGGTTTCAGCGGCGCCGTCGCCCGGGCGCTGTCACGCGCATCGCGTTCGCGCAGCTCCGCCAGAACCTCGTCAAAGCTGCTCTCGCGCCCGTTCGCAACTAGTTCCTTGTGCCGCCGTGCCGCGCGGGTTTCGTCCGATGCGGTGATATAAAGCTTTGCCTCCGCCTCGGGGCAGATCACCGTGCCGATATCGCGCCCGTCCAGAACCGCGCCGCCCAAGCGCCGGGAAAAGGCGCGCTGAAAGTCCAACAGCGCCGCGCGCACCTGTGGCATCACGGCCACCTTGCTGGCTGCCTGCGCCGCCTCGGCCCCGCGCAGGTCGGGATGGTCCAGATCCTCGGCAGTCAACGTTTCTGCCGCCGAAACCGGATCCTCGCCATCCAGCATCCGTTGCCCCACGGCGCGATACAGCAGCCCCGTATCCAGATAGGCAAAGCCGAAATGATCCGCCACCGCCCGCGCGATGGTTCCCTTGCCCGCCGCTGCGGGTCCGTCGATTGCAACCGTGAAAGCCATGATCCTAGGGCTAGCCCCGCCCGCGCCCCGGTGCAAGCCCGATCAGGCGACAACCCGCGTCGTCAGGGCCGGGTCATATCCGTCGGACTGGGGCAGATCCTCGGGGATATCGTAGTAATCCCCCTTGTCGGCACAGAAGATATGGCCGGCGATCTGCAACCCTGTCGGCCCATCAATCGTGCCCGCGAAGATCGACAGGTTCTCGCCCTCGCCGTCCCAGAAGAGATTGCTGCCGCATGTCCCACAGAACCCGCGCCGCGCTGAGGCGGAGGACTGGAACCACGTCACCTCCCCCGTCACCGCGATCTGGTCCCGATGCGCGGATGTGGCCGCAACATGGTGGCCGGATGTCTTGCGACACTGGGTGCAGTGGCAGGCGATCACGGGCCGGAGCGGACCGGTGACGGCGAAACGAACGCCGCCGCACAGGCAAGATCCGTTGGTCACGGGGCCATCTCCTCGCTCGACCGGCCCTGCGCATAGCAAGGCACGCCATCATCACACCGGTAGTAGTCGCCCTTGTCGGCATAGAAGATATGCGCGTCGATGCTCAACCCAGTGGGATTGTCCATGGTTCCGGCAGAGACATAGGCCAGCCCGTCGAATTCCTCCCAGATCATGTAGCTGCCGCAGGTTCCGCAGAACCCGCGCCGGGCCTTTCCGGGGGTGGAGTCGTACCAGCTCAGCTCACCCTCAAGCGCCAGATCCTCCCATTTGACCGGGGTCGCGGCGCTGAAATGGCCCGTGGACGTCCGGCATTGGGTGCAATGACAGGGGGTGACGGGACCAAGCGGCACCTCGATCCGATAGTGGATCGCTCCACACAGGCAGCTTCCGGTGATCATATGCGTCCCTTCCGGCGGTTTCAGGGCAAGGACAGCACGGCCCCTGCCACGATGTCACGCCGGAAAGCGACATATCACGCGCCGGTTCGTTCCAGCGACGCGCCGAGCGATTCCATCAGCGGCTCGAAGATCGGGAAGCTGGTGACGATGGGGCTCGCGTCATCCACTCGCACCGGGCTTTGCGTGGACATGCCCAAGCAAAGGAAGGACATGGCGATGCGATGATCCAGATGGCTCTCGGTCAACCCGCCGCCCGGCACATTGCCCGCGCCCATGCCGGTGACGATCCACCAATCGGGGCCGTCTTCGACCGTGACCCCATTGGCGCGCAGGCCCGTGGCCATCGCGTCGATCCGGTCGCTTTCCTTTACCCG